>JBAUTW010000305.1:0-1815 GCA_049582365.1 Burkholderiales bacterium
CGCGAGCGCTTCCCGGTGCTTTACGACCTGGTCGGCTTCACCGGCGCGGGGCTCGCGCACGCGAACTGGCGCGCGTTCAACGAGAACGTCCCCGAGCGCGCCGCGCGCCTGATCCGCGAGCAGAAGATGGGGCCGGCGATCATCGTCCTGCCGGACTGCTTCAGCGCGCTCGGCGGCAACCAGTACGTGAACTCGTCGGCGATCGGCAATTACGCCGATTATCTGACCGGCGAGATCATTCCGTTCGTCGACGGGGAATTCCGCACCCTCGCTTCGCGCGCCCACCGCGGCTGCTTCGGCAAGTCCTCGGGCGGCTACGGCGCGATCCTGCACGGCATGAAGTACGCGAAGCACTGGGGCGCGATCGCCGACCACTCGGGCGACGCCTACTTCGACTTCGTCTACCGGCACGACTGGCCGAACACGCTCAACGAGCTGGCGAAGTACCGCCTGCCCAAGCGCAAGCCCGGCCCGCAGACGATTTCCCGCAGCCGCAAACTGGAGTCCGGACTGGACGACGGCCGCGTCGGGCGCTTCCTGCGCCATGTGTGGAAGAAGGACAAGGTCTCGGGCAAGGAGGTCATGTGCCTGATGAACCTGTGCATGGCCGCCACCTACGATCCCGACCCGCGCGCGCCGAACGGCTTTCGCCTGCCGTTCAACGCCGACACGGGGGAGCTGATCGCGCAGCGCTGGCGGCGGTGGCTGGCGAACGATCCGGTGAACCTGGTCGCCAGATACCGCGCCAACCTGAAGTCCCTGCGCGGGATCTACCTCGACTGCGGCTGGCGCGACCAGTACCACATCCAGTACGGCTCGCGCATCCTGTCGCAGCGGCTGGCGCAGGCCGGAATCCGCCACCGCTACGAGGAATTCGACGACGATCACTCCGACATCGACTACCGGATGGACGTCAGCCTGCCGTTCCTGACCCGGGCCTTGATGCGCTAGGCGGCCGTACCGTGCTACATTTGAGGCCGCAGGATCTCAAGCGTATGCGAACACTCGTCCCTTCCTCCGCCAAAAGCGGTTCCGGTGGCAGTCGATTCCCTTCCTTGATCATCGTGCCCGAAGCGGGCTCGGCCAGACTCGCACAAATGCAGTAATTTAAGGAGCAGGAACGAAATGGCTACAGGTACCGTTAAGTGGTTCAACGACGCAAAGGGCTTCGGCTTCATCACGCCGGATGACGGCGGCAAGGATCTGTTCGCCCATCACAGCTCGATCCAGGGCTCGGGCTTCAAGTCGCTGAAGGAGGGGCAAAAGGTCTCCTTCGACGTGACCGAGGGGCAGAAGGGTCCGGCGGCGTCCAACATCAAGCCGATGTAGAGAGGTCCGCAAAGGCGAGGCTGCTATAATGCGGCCTCGCAGTTGGACCCATTAAAAGCTGGCCGCGGCCGGCTTTTTTGTTTCTGGAAACCCTCTCGTGATCGTCGCTTCCGGCATCGCCATGCAGTTCGGGGCCAGGCCCCTGTTTTCGGACGTCTCCGTCAAGTTCGGCGGCGGCAACCGCTACGGCCTGATCGGGGCCAACGGCTGCGGCAAGTCGACCTTCATGAAGATCCTGGGCGGGGAGCTCGAGCCGAGCGCGGGCACGGTGGCGATCGACGCCAACGAGCGGGTGGGCAGGCTGCGCCAGGACCAGTTCGCCTACGAGGACGTGCGGGTGCTGGACGTGGTGATGATGGGCCACGCCGAGATGTGGGCGGCGATGCGCGAGCGCGACGCGATCTACGCCGACCCGGACGCGGGCGAGGACGAGTTCGTGCGCGCGGCCGAGCTGGAGGCGAAGTACGCCGAGTACGGCGGCTACAC
>JBAUTW010000306.1:0-4947 GCA_049582365.1 Burkholderiales bacterium
GGGTAGCCGCTGCCCAGCAGCGCCGAGGTGGCCGCGACCATCAGACCGCGAAGCGCCTCAGGAACAGCTGCCGCACCGAGCGGTAGATGCGCCAGGCGAGCGGCTCCGTGCCGAGCTCGAAACGCGCGTACACGTGCTCGCCGAGCACGAACGCCTGCGCCGCGGGCAGCTCGAGCTCGAACTCGAACCAGGTGTTCAGCGTCTTCGCTTTTTTCGAGTCCTGCGGATCGAGCGGTGCCGGCCCGCCGCCCACGGTCGACAGCGCCAGGTTCGCCACGCGGTCGCTCGCCGCGGGAACCTCGCGCACGATCTTCGCCGGGAAGGTCTCGTACATGCGGCCCGCCAGCTTGACGCGAACCTGCCTGGCGCGCGCGCGCACCAGCCCGATGTCGTCCTGCGACACGAGCACGCGCGCGGTGACGGTGGCCACCGGAACGACGTAGCCGATCTCCTCGCCCTGGCGCAGGAAGCGGTCGGGCAGGTCGCCCGCCGAGGTGTTGAGCACGAACCTGCCGCTCACCGGGGCGCGGATGGTGAGCTCGCGGAAGCGCTTGCGCGCGTCCTCGAGCTGCTCGCGCGTGGCGCCGATCTCCTCGCGCGTGATCTCCCAGCGCACGCGGTCGGTGAGCAGCTCGCTCTGCGCGCGCGTCTGCAGCATCTGCAGCTGCGCCTCGAGCACCCGGATGCGCGGCTCGAGCTCGAGGTTCTCGGCGAGCACCAGCGGCCGGCCGCGACTCACCGTCGCGCCCGAATCCACCGCCACCTTGCGCACGAAGCCGTCCGTGCCGGCGCGCACCATCGCACCGTCGGGCACCCAGATGATGCCTTCGGCCCGGGTCCACAGCGGCAGCGGAACGACGAACAGCAGCAGCGCCAGCTTGCCGACGATCGCCGCGCTCATGCCGACCGCGCGCGCGCGGTTGCGCCGCAGCCGCGCATGCGCCGCCAGGTAGGCGACGCCCTTCGCCACCGGGATCACGAACGACGCGAATACCGCCCACAGCGCGAGCAGCACGCCGACGATCATGTACTGGCCGGCGATGAACAGCGCGATCGCGAGCATCACGAACGTGCGGTACAGGAACGAGGCGATGGCGAAGAACACGAACCAGCGCTTCTCGCTGCGACTCGCCTCGATCTCGGGCAGCTTCAGGCCGAAGAGCCGCGTCTCCGCGAGGTGCGCGAGGTACTGCTGCGCGCGGTTGCGGAGGTTCGGGATCTGGATCAGGTCCGACAGCATGTAGTAGCCGTCGTAGCGCAGCAGCGGATTGGCGTTGAAGAACACCGTCGACACGCCGGCGATCAGCATCACGTTGTAGAGCACCGCGCGGAACACGCCCGGCTGCACCTCGAGCCAGAGGAAGAGCGCGAGCGAGGCGATGAACACCTCGACCACCATGCCCGCCGCGCCCACCAGCACGCGGCGCCGCGTCTCGCGGAAGGCGGTCGCGGCGGTCGCGTCGACGTACGGGATCGGCATCAGCACGAGGAACATGACCCCCATCTCGTGCACCTCGCCGCCCCAGGCCTTGGTGGCGCAGGCGTGGCCGAACTCGTGGCAGAGCTTCAGCAGCGGGAAGGTGAGCCACATGAGCAGCAGGTTCTGCGGCGCGAGCACCCGGTCGGAAAAATCCCTGCTGAGCTCCGGCCAGTGCTGCGCGGCGCCGACCACTCCCGCGCCGACCACCAGGCACCAGATCACGAACCCGCCCCAGCCGAACAGCGGCCGGTACCAGTGCAGCCACCGCTCGAGGAACCGGTCCGGGTCGATGAGCGGGATGCGCACCGCCATGGGCGAGAGCAGGTTCTGCTTCCAGGTCTTGCGCTCGCTCTTCTTCGCGCGCCGCAGCAGCTCGGCGACGTCGGGCGTGACTTCCGACTGCAGCACGTCGGCCGTGTGCAGCTGGCCGAGCAGGCGGATCATCTCGTCCTGCGTCGGCGCGTCGTCGCCGAAGCGCGCGATCGCGCTGTCCCAGATCTCCTGCACGCTGCGCCGGCCGTCCATCAGGCCGATCGCGTAGTAGGCCACCGGGTTGAAGCGGTGCATGCGGCGCGAGACGCGGTCCTCCAGCACGAACCACAGCTCGCCGCGGTACTGGTGGCGATGGATGCGCACGTGGCTGCGCAGCCGCGGCCTCAGCTCGGCGACGCGGTACCAGGAAGGGCTGTGCAGGTCGGTCGACATGCGGGATCGGGACGCCGCCCGCGGCTCAGGGCATCCAGGACCACAGCCACAGGCGCACCCAGTCGGTCAGGCTGTGGGTCCAGATCCAGACGAGCTTGCGCTGGTCGATGGTGATCTTGCCCACGCCCTCCATGCCGGGCCGCAGGCGCAGTCCCGAGGGATCGACCAGCGCCGCCTCGACGCGGAAGTAGTTGCGCCCTTCCTTGGCTGTGTTCACCGGCGTGATCTTGGTGACCTTGAACGGGAAGCGCTGGCCGGGGATCGAGGACACGGTGAGCTCGCCCGTCTGGCCGAGAGCAACCTCGGAGATGTCGCGCTCGTCGACCTGCAGCGCGACGCGGTAGTCGTTCAGCGGCGCGATCTCGAACAGCACCTGGCCGCGCTCCACCGGCGAGCCCAGGTTCTGCGACAGGTCGCCGCTCACGATCAGGCCGTCGAACGGCGCCACCATCATGGTGCGCGCGAGCTGCTCGTCGAGCATCGCGAGCTGCGCCTCGGCCTGCGCGATCTGCGAGCTGACGATCGCGGCCTGGGCGCGGTCGTGGGCGGCCATCGCTTCGCGGTACTGCCGCGCGTACTGCTCGCGCTGGCTGGCGACCTTGACCCGCTCGAGCCGGAGCTCGCGGTCGTCGAAGTGCCCGATCAGCTGGCCTTTGGCGACGGTGTCTCCCGCGCGCAGCTTCGCGTCCTTGACGTAGCCGTTGATCGGCGCGGTGATCGCGCGCTGCACCGCGCCCTCGATGGTCGAGTTGGCGGAGACGCGGTAGGTCCCCGTGGCGAAAGCGAGGAACAGGGCCACGGCGGCGAACCCGAGCGCGCCGAGCTTGAAGCCCGCGTGCCCCGGGCCGACCAGCTTCTCCCACAGGCCCTTGGCCGAGCGCCCGGCGTGCAGCGGCAGGCTCAGCTCGTTGCCGCGCTTCAGCTCGACGATCGGCCCGGCGACCGATGCGACCGCTTCGCACACTTCGAGGGTCGGGACGTCGAAGCGGAAGCCCTTGGCGCGCTCCAGCGTCAGCGCGCCGACCACGCGCTGGCCGTGCAGCAGCGGGAAGGTCGCGGCGCTGCCGGCCTCGGACTCGTGCAGCAGCGCCTCGTGGGCGCGCGCCACGACCGGGAGGTTCTCCCGTTCCGGCGGGTAGACCACGGACTCTTCCTGGTCGACGGCTTCCTCCATCGCGCCCTCGACCGCGCGCATTAGGTTCGCGCGCCGCTCGAACTGCGACGAGTGCGACACCGCGCGCACCCGGATGCGGTTTCCCTCGAGGATGCCGAGCGAGACGCGGTCGCAGCCGAGCTTGGCGGCGAGCTCGGTGGTGAAGGCGGTGGCGCTGTCCGTGAAGCGCGGCTGCTCGAGCAGCGTCGCCACCAGCTCGAGCGCGAGCTTCAGGCGCTGCCTTTCCACCTGCTGCGGATCGGCATGGCGCCGCAGCAGCAGCTCGAGCCAGCCCGAGCCCCATTGCAGGTCGCGGATCGCCGCCTGCAGGCGCGCCTCCGGCCGCCACTCGATGTCGACGCCGACCACGCCCTGCACCTTGCCGTCGATGCGCACCGGGTAAGCGAGCTGGTAGCGCGGCCCGGCCGCCTCGACGGGCTGCAGCCCGGTCTGCGGTTCGACGATGCCGCGCCCTTCGCGCAGCGCGCGCTCGCTCACCTGCGCCAGGTGCGTGCGGTCGCGCGGATCGTCGGGATAGAAGGCGACCGGCGCGAAGGTCGATGTGCCGGGCTTGGCCAGGATCACCACGCCGTCGGACACCCCGCCGATCATGTGGCTCTGGATCATGAGCCAGCTGCGGCAGAACTCCTCCGGGCTCTGCTCGCGCGCGAACTGGCGCCAGGCCTGGTCGTAGGCCCGCCGCCCGGCGAGGTCGGCCACGCCCGCAGGGCCGTACTGCTCGTGGATCTCGGGTTCGACCGAGCTCATGGCGTAGGAGCCTCAGCGGGCCCCGCGGGGCGCCGCGGCGCTACTTCTTCGCCTCGCCGCCGCCGACGTCGATGTTGAGCGCGCCGAAGCGTTTCTCGTATTCGTTCACCACGTTTCCGAGCAGCATGCTCAGGCGCTTGGCGGCGTAGGGGCTGATGACGATGCGGTCGGTGAGCTGGATCGTGACCTCCTTCTGGCCGCGGTTCCAGGCCTGGTTCATGCCGAACAGCATCACCACTTCCTCGCGCGTGCTGGTGACGTTGCAGACGTTGGCGTAGGAGCTCTTCATGTTCGAGTCGTCCCACTTGATCTTCATCGCCGCCAGGTCGGGGCGCAATTCCGGGGTCTCAGCTTTGGTTGCCATGGTATTGCAAGTCTCCTGATTGTTTTCTCGGGAATCGGTCGCGGTCTGCGGGCCGCTTTCAAACCTATGATACGTGACATCGGTTACGGCGCGTACGCGCCCGGCGGGTGCCGCAGCAGCCGATTATTCCCGCCGCGCGCCGATCCCGACGTGTCGGAGCGTCAATTTTTGCAAGAACGGTCGCTCGCCGCGGACACTAGAATGCGATATGCGGCGCGCGATACCCAGTGCCCGCGACGCGAGTTATCCGATTGAATCCGCAAGGTTTGTTCAAATCCCAGTGCTGACCGACCACGACGTCTACCTGTTTCGCGAAGGCACGCACGGGCGCCTGTACGAGCAGCTCGGCTGCCAGCTCGCGCCCGAAGGCCAGGGCGCGCGCTTCGCGGTGTGGGCGCCAAGCGCGCGCGCGGTCTCGGTCGTCGGCGACTGGAACGGCTGGGATCCGCAGGCGCATCCGCTCGCGCCGCGCTGGGA
>JBAUTW010000307.1:0-10750 GCA_049582365.1 Burkholderiales bacterium
CAGCTTCCGCTCTACCCAGCCCTGCACCGAGCGCAGCGCCTCGGGCAGCTTGGCGGGCTCGGCACCGCCGGCTTGCGCCATGTCGGGGCGCCCGCCGCCCTTGCCGCCGACCTGCTGCGCGACGAAATTCACCAGATCCCCCGCCTTCAGCCTGGCGGTCAGGTCGGCGGTCACGCCGGCCACCAGCGAGACCCGGCCGTCGCTCACCGTGCCGAGCACGATTGCGGCCGACTTCAGCCTGTCCTTCAGCTTGTCCATGGTCTCGCGCAGCGTCTTGGCGTCGGCGCCCTCGAGCGACGCGGCCAGGACCTTGGCGCCCTTCACCTCGCGTGCCTGGTCGGCGAGGTCCTCGCCCTGGCTCGAGGCGAGCTTGGACTTCAGGCGCGCGAGCTCCTTCTCGAGCGCGCGCTCGCGCTCACGGGTCGCCTGGATGCGCTCCTCGAGCTTGTCGCGCGTGGTCTGGTAGAAGCCCTCGACGAAGCCCAACTGGCGCTCGAGGTCCTGCACGTACTCGAGCGCGCCCTCGCCAGTCACGGCTTCGATGCGCCGGATGCCGGCTGCGACCCCCGACTCGGAGACGATCTTGAACAGCCCGATGTCGCCGGTGCGCGCGACGTGCGTGCCGCCGCACAGCTCGGTCGAGACGTCGCCCATGGAGAGCACGCGCACCTCGTCGCCGTACTTGTCGCCGAAGAAGGCGAGCGCGCCGGCCTTGATCGCGTCGTCGAATTTCATGATGCGTGCGCTCACCTCGACGTTGCGCCGGATGGCGTCGTTGACCAGCGTTTCCACCTTGCGGATCTCCTCCGCGGTCATCGGCTGCGGGTGCGAGAAGTCGAAGCGCGTGCGCTGTGCGTCGACCAGCGAGCCCTTCTGCTGCACATGCGCGCCGAGCACCTTGCGCAGCGCGGCGTGCATCAGGTGGGTCGCGGAGTGGTTCCACATCGCGCGCCGGCGCGAGGCCGCGTCCACCTGCGCGCTCACCTCGTCGCCCAGCTTGAGCCGGCCGGTGACCTGCGCGCCGTGGTGGCCGAACACCTCGGCCTGGATCTTCTGCGTGTCGGACACGGCGAAGGTTCCCGCCGGGCCGACCATTTCGCCGCGGTCGCCGACCTGGCCGCCCGACTCGGCGTAGAACGGCGTGCGGTCGAGCACCACCACGCCCGATTCGCCCGCGTTCAGCTCGCCCACCTGCGTCCCCTCGCGGTAGAGCGCGATCACCGTTCCCCTGAGCGAGAGGGTCTCGTAGCCGTGGAATTCGGTCTTGCCGCCGGCGTAGTCGAGCCCCGCCGCCATCGAGAAGCGGCTCGCCGCGCGCGCGCGCTCGCGCTGCTGCCCCATCGCCGCCTCGAAGCCGGCGATGTCGATCTGCACGCCGCGCTCGCGACAGATGTCGGCCGTGAGGTCGACCGGAAAGCCGAAGGTGTCGTACAGCTTGAACACCGTCTCGCCGTCGAGCATCGGCCCCTCGCCCGCCAGCGCCGCTTCGAGCACCTGCATGCCGTGATGCAGCGTTTCGGCGAAGCGCTCCTCTTCCTGCCTGAGCACCTGCGCCACGCGCGCCTTGGCCGCGCTGAGCTCCGGATAGGCCGCGCCCATGGCGCGGTCGAGATCCTCCACCAGACGGTGGAAGAAGGGCTTTTGCTGCCCGAGCTTGTAACCGTGGCGGATCGCGCGGCGGATGATCCGGCGCAGCACGTAGCCGCGGCCTTCATTGCCGGGGATCACGCCATCGACGATCAGGAAGCTGCAGGCCCGGATGTGATCCGCGATCACGTTGAGCGACGGGCTCTTCAGGTCATTGGCGCCGGTCTCGCGCGCCGCCGCCCGGATCAGGTCCTGGAACAGGTCGATCTCGTAATTCGAATGCACCCCCTGCAGCACCGCGGCGATGCGCTCGAGTCCCATGCCGGTATCGACCGAGGGCTTGGGCAGCGGATGCATGACGCCGGCCTCGTCGCGGTTGAACTGCATGAACACCAGGTTCCAGATCTCGATGTAGCGGTCGCCGTCCGCGTCCGGCGATCCCGGCGGTCCGCCGGGGATTCCCTCGCCGTGGTCGTAGAAGATCTCGCTGCACGGGCCGCAGGGGCCGGTCTCGGCCATCTGCCAGAAGTTGTCCGACTGGTATTTCTGCCCTCCGGGCTTGTCGCCGATGCGCACGCAGCGCTCCTTCGGCACTCCGATCTCGCGCGTCCACAGCTCGTAGGCCTCGTCGTCGGTGTGGTAGACCGTAGTCCAGAGCTTGTCGGGCGGCAGCTTGTAGACCTTTGTCAGCAGCTCCCAGGCGAAGTGGATCGCGTCCTTCTTGAAGTAGTCGCCGAAGGAGAAGTTGCCCAGCATCTCGAAGAAGGTGTGGTGGCGCGCGGTATAGCCGACGTTCTCGAGGTCGTTGTGCTTGCCACCCGCGCGCACGCAGCGCTGCGAGGTCGTTGCGCGGCTGTAGGGGCGCCGCTCCTTGCCGAGGAAGACGTCCTTGAACTGCACCATGCCGGAGTTCGTGAACAGCAGCGTCGGGTCGTTGCCCGGCACGAGCGGGCTGGAGGCCACGACGGCGTGGCCCTTCGACTTGAAGTACTCGAGGAAGCTCGAGCGGATCTGGCTTGATTTCATGATCCCGGCGCTAGGCGAAAGCGCTTGATTTTACAGCAAGCCTCAGCGGGTCTTGAGCCGCCCCTGCGCCGCCAGCTCCTGCATCGACTCGCGCGTGAACTCGGCGCGCGGCGCGTTGCCGCCGATGACGAACATCAGCACCGAATACCTGCGCTTGCTGCCGCGCGTGACGTTCATGAAGCGGCGCGAGACGCCGGCCGGGAACGAGATCACGTCCAGCGGCTTCAAGTCGACGTGCTCGAGGCGCCCCTTCTCGTTCTCCCAGCTCGCGCGCCAGGTGCCCGTCATGGCGATGAAGGTCTCGTTGGTATCGTGGTTGTGGAACATCGGCCCGCGTCCCGGCAGGGCGCGGCAATATCCCAGATTGAAGCCTTCGGAGATCTTGATCGCCGCCAGGCGCGAGGCCTTGTCGCCCACCGGCGAGGTGACCGCGCCCCGGTTTTCACCCTTCGGCGGCTGGAAGCCGATCACGTTGTAGAGGATTCGCTCGCAGCCCGGATAGCGGCTGTCGGGCAAGCCGCCGTCGAATCCCTTCAGCTTGTCGAAGCGCGCCACGCGCTTGAGCATATCCTTGCGCGAGACGCGCGTCCTGCGCAGCTGTTCACGGTATTGCATGCGTTTCACCTCCTCATGATGTGATGGGTCGTTTTCTGCCGAGCAACCGGCCGAGTACCGTCGGCGCACCAAGCAGCAGGCTGTCGACCGCGTGCTCGATCAGGGCCGGCAGGTCCTCGTGCACCCGGCTGCGGTAGACGAACTTGCGCACACAGTAGTAGAAGATCCCGCCGTGCAGGTCCCACGCCAGCTCCATCTCGAACGGCGAGATCGGGGCGTGTCGGCCGTCGGGCAGGCCGAGCTCGACCCGGAGCTCGGCGCAGATGCGCCGCAGCAGCTGCTTTTCGAGCATGTCGATGTAGCGCCGGTTGAAGCCCGTGCCCGCCAGTCCGGCGTACATGTAGAGCCGGATCCACTCCGGGCGGAATACGACCGCGGTGTAGCGCCGGTAGAACTCGATCAGGCGCGCGCGCAGCGGCCTCGAGCGGTCCTCCAGCAGCGTGCGCCAGGCCGGGTCCCAGCGGCCGAGAAACACCTCCCGGTAAACGCGCTCGAGCAGCGCACGCTTGGAGGGGAAGTAGCGGTACAAGAGCGGCTGCGTGATGCCCAGGCGGCGCGACAGCTCGCGCGTCTGGCCGGAGAAACCGACTTCCGAGAAGTAGCGGATCGCTTCGCTCACGATCAGCTTCTCCCGCTCGCCCGGCAGCATGCGGCGGGAGGGCGGCTTGCGCTTTGCGCGATTCGTACCCATGCGTGTAGATTATCGCCTGATCACCTGCGGCGCGCCGCTAGCTTGCAAACGAGCAGACAGATGAAACTCGGCTATTTCACCATGCCGCTGCATCCGCCGCAGCGCAATTACGTCGAGACGCTGAAGGAAGACCGCGAGGCGATTCTGCTCGCCGACCGGCTCGGCTATTGCGAGGCGTTCGTCGGCGAGCACGTCACCGACGTCGCGGAGTCGGTCACCAGCTGCGCCACCTTCCTCGCCAGCCTGGTGCACGACACCAAGCAGATCAGGCTCGGCACCGGCACCCTCAACCTGCCAAACGGGCACCCGGCTCAGCTCGCGGCCACCGTATCGATGCTCGACAACATGCTCGAGGGCCGCTTCATCGTCGGCATCAGCCCCGGCGGGCTGCCCTCGGACTGGGAGGTGTTCGGCAACCTTGGCGCGGACCGC
The DNA here is from genome assembly GCA_049582365.1 of Burkholderiales bacterium. GTDB lineage: Bacteria > Pseudomonadota > Gammaproteobacteria > Burkholderiales > SG8-39 > DAHVFK01. The sequence continues at coordinate 4,352 of JBAUTW010000307.1, forward strand.
ACCGCCATGTTCGTCGAATGCATCGACCACATGATCGGCATCTGGACCGGCGCGCCGCCCTACGATCTCAAGGGGCGGTTCTGGAACATCTCGACCGAGAAGACCATGATCCCGGAGATCGGCCAGGGGACCATTCCGAAGCCCTACCAAAAGCCCCATCCGCCCATCGTCGTCACCGCGGTCGAGCCCTTTTCGAAGGGGGTGAGCGAGGCGGCCAAGCGCGGCTGGGACCCGATCTCGGCCAACTTTCTGCTCCCGCAGTGGGTCAAGTCGCACTGGCCGAAATACGCCGAGGGCTGCGCCGCGGTGGGGCGCGGGGCGGACCCGGCCAACTGGCGCGTAGCGAAGACCGTGTTCGTGGCCGACGACGCAGCGACCGCGCGCGAGTATGGAATCGGCCCGGGCAGCCCCTACCGCTTCTATTACGGGCAGCTGCTGCACAAGCTCAAGTGCGCCGGGCGCGTCAATCTGTTCAAGCCCTCCCGGGACACGCCCGACGACCGGGTGACGCTCGATACGGTGGTCGACAGCCTGGTGATCGCGGGCACTCCGGACCAGGTGGCCGAGCAATTGCTCGCCTTTCGCGAAACGACAGGCGATTTCGGCACGCTGCTGTACTGCGGCATCGACTGGGTCGACGCGAAGCTCGCACGCCGCTCGATGGAGCTAATGGCGGAGAAAGTGATGCCCGCGGTCAACCGCGCAACAGGAGGATGACGATGACGCAAGGCAAGCTGCCGCGCGAGCGGGTGCCGTACTCGGCGATCGTCGACCGTGCGCCGCTCAGGCTGCCGGGCGGGGCGCGCATGGCGGTGTGGACCATCGTCAATGTCGAGGAATGGTCGATCGAGCGCAACATGCCGCGCACCGTGCTGCCGCCGCCGATGGGCCAGCCGCTGCAGCCGGACCTGCCGAACTGGGCCTGGCACGAGTACGGCATGCGGGTCGGGTTCTGGCGCTTCGTCGAAGTGCTCGCGCGCTGCAAGGTGACCCCGACCATGGCGGTCAACGGCTCGGTGCTCAAGAGCTATCCGCGCATCGCCCAGGCTGCGCGCGAGGCGAACTGGGAGTTCATGGGGCACGGCTACCTGCAGGGCCCGATGCACAACGTGAGCGACCAGCGCCAGGCGATCCGCGCCACGATCGAGGTAATCCGCTCCTACACCGGCAAGCCGCCGCGCGGCTGGGAGAGCCCGGGCCTGACAGAGACCTACGACACGATCGATATCCTGCACGAGGAGGGCCTCGAGTACGTCGCCGACTGGGTGCTCGACGACCAGCCGGTGAAGATCCGCACCTCGAGGGGCCACATCGTGTCGGTGCCCTACACGCTGGAGGTGAACGACATTCCGATGATGGCGCTGCAGCACCATAGCGCGGACGAGATGTTCAGGCGCGGTGCGGCGCAGTTCGACCGGCTGTACGAGGAAAGCGAGACGATCACGCGCGTGATGGCGATCAGCGTGCATCCGTACATCACCGGCGTGCCGCACCGCATCGGCTGGCTGGAAAAGCTCTACCAGCACATCCAGGCCAGGCCCGGGGTTCTGCTCTGGACCGGGGAGCAGATTCTTGACTGGTACCTGACCCAGAATTCCTGAATTGCTGCTACACTTTTGCGCAAGTCCCGTGCGGCACGATTAGAGGACAATACTGCAGTGACTGCTGCAGTCACCACAACGGAGAGGAGGACTCGGAGATGATCAAGCGTCGTTCATTCATGCGCGCCTCGCTGGCCTCGGGCGTCGTCGCCCTTGCGCTCGCGTCCGGCTCGCTCGTTTCGTTCGGGGCGCAGGCCGCGCAACCGATCAAGATCGGCTTCAGCATGGCGCTCACCGGCGGCCTCGCCGGCGCCGGCAAAGCGGCGCTCATCGCGATGGAGATCTGGCGCGACGACGTCAACAAGAAGGGCGGACTGCTCGGCCGCCCGGTGGAGTTCGTCTACTACGACGACGCCACCAATCCGGCCACCGTGCCCGGCATCTACACCAAGCTGCTGAACATCGACAAGGTCGACCTCGTGGTGTCCAGCTACGGCACGAACGAAATCGCGCCCGCGATGCCGATCGTGATGCGCAAGAAGCTGGTGTTCCCGTCATTGTTCGGCCTGGCGGTAAACGATCAGTTCAACTACAACCGCTACTTCCAGATCATGCCGGCGGGGCCGGAGCCGAAAGTCGACTGGTCGCGCGGCTTCTTCGAGCTGGCCGCCGAGCAGAAACCCAGGCCGAAGACCGTCGCCATCGTGGCAGCCGACGCGGAATTCCCGCTCAACGCCGCCGCGGGTGCGCGCAAGAACGCGTTGGCGAAGGGCTTCAAGATCGTCTACGACAAGACCTATCCGCCTTCCACCACGGACTACACGCCGATCGTGCGCGCGATCGAGGCGACCAGCCCCGATGTCGTGTACGTGGCCTCGTATCCGCCCGACTCGGTGGGCATGGTGAAGGCCGCGCACGAGGTGGGACTGAAGGCGAAGATGTTCGGCGGGGGCATGGTCGGGTTGCAGTTCGCGGCGATCCAGAAGAATCTCGGCCCGCTGCTGGACAACATCGTCAACTACGACTTCTGGGTGCCGGAGCCGACGCTCAACTTCCCCGGCGTGAAGGAGTTCCTCGCGCGCTACCAGGAGGCGGCCAAGGGCAAGGGCGTCGACCCGCTCGGGCACTACTTGCCGCCCTACGCCTACGCCTACATGCAGGTGCTAGCGCAGTCCGTCGAGGCGGTGAAGAGCCTCGACCAGGCAAAGCTCGCCGCCTACATGCACCAGCACACCTTCGACACCGTGGTCGGCAAGGTGAAGTTCGGCAAGAACGGCGAGTGGGCCAAGAGCCGCGTGCTGATGGTCCAGTTCCGCGACGTGCAGCCGGACAATCTGGAGCAGTTCGCCGGCCCCGGCAAGCGCATCGTGCTCTATCCGAAAGCCTGGAAATCGGGGGACATCATCTACCCGTACAACAAGTAAGCCGCGCCCGCACGAGCCCGCGCGACGGTGCTGTCCGTTGACCTCTTTGCCAACGCAGTCGTCGCGGGGCTCCTGCTAGGCGGCTTCTACGCCGCCGTCTCGATCGGGCTGGCCATCGCCTTCGGCCAGCTCGACATCGTCAACATCGCCCACCCGGCGTTCGTCATCGTAGGCTCGTACACGGCCTACATCCTCAACAGCAGGTTCGGCATCGATCCGGTGCTGATCGGGCTGCTGGCGACACCGGTGTTCTTCTTCGTCGGTGCCGGCATCTACCGCGTGTACTACGCCGCGTTCGAGCGCACCGGACAGGAGTCACTCTCCGGGCTGGCGTTCTTCTTCGGCATGATGTTCATCATCGAGGTGCTGCTCAACATGGCGTACGGCGTCGACTACCGTCTGGTGAGCGCGTCCTACATCGGCCAGAGCATCAACATCGGCTTCGTCGGCGTGCCATACCGGATGCTGGTTCCCTTCGTCGTCGCCGCCGCACTCACGGCCGGCGTCTACCTCTACCTGTCGCGCACGTTCATGGGCCGCGCGATCCTCGCCGTCGCGCAGGACCGGCTCGCGCTGCAGCTGATGGGCGCCGATCCGGTGAAGATCAAACAGTTCGCCTTCGGGCTGGCGATCGCCACCACCGCCATCGCAGGCGCGCTGCTGATCATCATCGGGCCGGTAGAACCGTCGGTGGGCAGGCAGTACATCGGCAGAGTGTTCGCCATCGTGGTGCTGGGCGGCATGGGCAGCATTCCCGGCATGGCGATCGCCGCGCTGCTGCTCGGGGTGGTCGAGACCATGGTCGGCACCTTTATGGGCCCTTCGTGGTCGCCGGCGGTGTCCTTCGGCGTGCTGCTGCTCACGCTGGCGCTGCGCCCGTCGGGGCTGTTCGGAAGAAGATAGATGAAAGGCCGCGCCTTCTGGGCCTCGATGCTCGCCGCGCTGGTCGCCGGGCTGCTCCTGACGCACTTTGTCACCAACGAGTACTATTTCAACGCGCTTTACGTGGTCCTGCAGGCCACCATCATGGCGGTGGCCTGGAACATCCTGGGCGGCTTCACCGGCTACGTCAATTTCGGCAGCGCCGGGTTCTTCGCGGTCGGCGCCTACACCAGCATCGCGCTGGGCAAGGCGTTCGGCCAGGACCTGCCGCTGCCGTACATGATCGCCGCGGCCGCCGTGATCTGCGGGCTGATCGGCCTTTCACTCGGCTACCTCACCCTGCGCCTGAAGGGGGTGTATTTCTCCATCGCCACCCTGGCCATGGCGATCGTGTTCGAAACCCTGATGAACAACTGGTCCTACGTCGGCGGCGCGCGCGGGGCCTACATCCTCACCCCGGACGGTCACTTGTGGTTCAACAGCTACATCCAGATGCTTTTCATTTTGATGCTGCTGCTTACGCTCGGCTCCGTCGCCGTTTCGCGGGCGCTGAACGCCTCGCGCCTCGGGCGGGGCCTCGCAGCGATCCGCGACGACGAGGTCGCCGCGGAGTGCGCCGGCGTGCCGACGCTCAAGCTCAAGCTGATATCGGCCACCCTCATGGGGGCGATGATGGGCGTGGCGGGCGCGCCCTACCCCTACTTCGTGACGTTCGTCGACCCGGCTTCGGCCTTCAGCCTGTTCGTCGCGGTGAACGCGATCGCGATGCCGATGATCGGCGGCACCGCGCACTGGATCGGCCCGGTGATCGGCGCCCTGCTGGTCGGCACGGCGCAGCAGGTGATCACGGTCACCGTATCCTCCGAGCTCAACGTGCTGTTCGTCGGCATCATGCTGGTCGTGTTCATCAGCATGGCGCCCCAGGGCATTGTCGGCCTGGTGCAGAAGTTCCGCGCGAGGCGCGCACGATGACAGGGCCGGTGCTGACGGCAAGCGGCATTACCAAGCGCTTCGGCGGCTTCATCGCGCTGCAAAACGTCGACCTGCACGTCAATGCGGGCGAGCGACTGGGTCTGATCGGACCGAACGGTTCGGGCAAGACCACGCTCATCAACTGCATCTCGGGTGCGCTGTTCAACGACGAGGGCTCGATCGAGTTCGAGGGCCGCAACATCACGCGCATGCCGGCGCATCAGCGCGCACGCCTGGGCGTCGCGCGCAGCTTCCAGATCCCGAAGCCCTTCCGCAGCATGTCGGTGATCGAGAACCTGCGTGTGCCGCTCGAGTACGCGGCCTGGTCCCGCTCCGAACACCGGCGAATTACGGACGAGGCGATGGACGTGCTGGAGCAGATCGGCCTCAAAGGACGCGCGCACGAGAACTCCGCCGGGCTGACCCAGGTCGATATGCGCAAGCTGGAGCTCGCGCGCGCGCTGGCGGCGAAGCCGCGCCTGCTGGTCTCGGACGAGGCGATGGCCGGACTGTCGAGCGCGGAAGTGGACGAGATCCTCGAGATCCTGCTGGCACTCAACCGGCGCGGGGTCGCGGTGATCATGATCGAGCACATCATGCGCGCCGTGATGCGCTTTTCCGAGCGCATCGTGGTGCTCGACGCCGGGCAGAAGATCGCCGAGGGCACGCCCGAGCAGATCGTGCGCAACCCGAAGGTGGAGCGGGCCTACCTTGGGGAATAGGCTCGTCGCGAGCGGGATCGAAGCCGGCTACGGCGCGGTGCGGGTGCTGCACGGCCTGTCGATCCGGGTCGAGCAAGGCGAAGGCGTGGTGCTGCTCGGCTCGAACGGCAACGGCAAGAGCACGCTCATCAAATGCATCATGGGCATCGTCAGGCCGACCGCCGGCACGATTTACCTCGAGCACGACGGCGAGCGCATCGACCTGGTGGGCAAGAGCCCACAGCAGGTGGTCGAGCTCGGCATCGCCCTGGTGCCCGAGGGACGGCGCCTCTTTCCGACGCTGACCGTGGAGGAGAACCTGATCCTCGGCGCGTACCGACAGGGCGCACGCGCGAGGCTGGGCAGCAACCTGGAGTTCGTATACGACGTCTTTCCAAGGCTCAAGCAGCGCCGAGCGCAGACTGCGGGCAGCATGAGCGGGGGCGAGCAGCAGATGGTGGCAGTGGCCCGCGCCCTCATGTCCGAGCCGCATATGCTTCTCGTGGACGAGCCTTCGGTCGGGCTTTCGCCGCTGTTGGTGCATCAGATGATCACCAAAATCAAGGAACTGAAGGAGCTGCGCCACCTGACCGTGCTGATGGCGGAGCAGAACTTCAACCAGGCGATCAGGATGGCCGACCGCGGCTACATCATCGTCCACGGCCAGATCGAGTTCGAGGGTGAGAGCGCGCTCGCGCTGCAGAACAACGACATGATCAAGCAGTACTATCTGGGGATCTAGCTCGCGCTGAGCGCCCGGCGCTCGAGCTCGCGCAGGTTCGATGTCGCCGGACGGCGCCGCCCTCGTTCGATCTCGTGCACCAGCGAGGTGGCTGCGGCGCACCAGGGCGTCGCGATGCCGTGCGCGCGGCCCTTGCC
>JBAUTW010000308.1:0-3880 GCA_049582365.1 Burkholderiales bacterium
GAGATAGACAGCTAGTTCAATACATCCCTTGATCGCCCGTGCCTCAGAAATGTCCAAGGCGAACTTTCGCAAATACTTCCATTCGCCCTCAAACCTCTTCTCGAGCAATTGTTCGAGCGGGCCACGAGAAAAAGCGAACGTCATGACGACCGAGAGGTTCTCGTGGACTAGCTGCGTTAGGGGCAACGGGAAGGTCGACATTGCAATCTAACTAGTATTAGTTGACTTTTTAGTTGCCAATTGCGGTCGGTTTGCAAACCGCACAAGATGTAACAGCGGCCGTCATCCTCCCATTGGGTCAAGACGTTACGCCTCAAGACACGTCCAGGCAAACCGACCACGGGGGGACGATGGAGCGAGAAACGATCGCGCCTGCAAAGGCGCCGCGGCTGCTTGATCAGGTGCGGGACGCGATTCAACGCCGACACTTCAGTCATCGCACGGAGCAGAGCTACGTCCATTGGATTAAGAGATTTATCTTCTTTTCCGACAAACGCCATCCGCGGGACATGGGCGGACCGGAGGTCACCGGTCGATCCGCGCACGGGGGTCGTGCGCAGGCACCATGTATTCGAAAACTATCTGGTTCGAGGCGTGAAGGAGGCGAGCCGCGCGGCGCGCATCGCCAAGCACGTCAGCTGCCATACGCTGCGCCATTCGTTCGCCACGCACCTGCTCGAGCGCGGCCAGGACATCCGCACCGTACAGAAGCTGCTGGGCCATGCGAGCGTCGAGACGACGATGATCTACACCCACGTCATGAACAAGGGCGGTCGCGGCGTGGCGAGCCCTCTGGACGGCCTGCCGGGAGGCCCCTGAGGTCGAAGCGGGCTGTATAATCCGCCCTTTCCGCGCAGCACCCCCATGGAAGCAGAACGCATCAACCAGATCGCCTCGTCGCTCGACGACCTGCGCCAGCGGATCGCCGAGCTGCGGAGGTATCTTTGACTTCGACGGCAAGCAGAAGCGCCTCGAAGACCTGAATCGCGAGCTCGAAGACCCCAGGCTGTGGGACCGGCCGCAGCGCGCGCAGGAGCTCGGCAAGGAGAAGAAGTCGCTCGAAGCCGTGGTGCTGACGCTCGAGCGCGTCGACGCCGGCGTCGCCGACTCGCGGGAGCTGTTCGAGCTCGCGCGCGAGGACCACGACGAGGCCACGCTGGAGCAGATCGGACGCGAGGCGGCCAAGCTCGAGAAGGAAGTGGCGGCAGTCGAGTTCCGCCGCATGTTCTCCAATCCGCTCGACCCGAGCAATTGCTTCGTCGACATCCAGGCCGGCTCGGGCGGCACCGAAGCGCAGGACTGGGCCGCCATGCTCGAGCGCATGTATCTCAAGTACTGCGACCGCAAGGGCTTCAAGGTGGAGATCCTGGAGCACACCGACGGCGAGGTGGCCGGGATCAAGAGCGCCGCGCTCAAGGTCGTCGGCGACTATGCCTACGGCACGCTGCGCACCGAGCTCGGCGTGCACCGGCTGGTGCGCAAGAGCCCCTTCGACTCGAATGCGCGCCGCCACACCTCGTTCGCCAGCGTGTTCGTGTACCCGGAAGTGGACGAGTCGATCGAGGTGGAGATCAACCCGGCCGATCTGAAGATCGACACCTACCGCGCCTCCGGCGCCGGCGGCCAGCACGTCAACCGCACCGACAGTGCGGTGCGCATCACGCACCTGCCCACCAACACGGTGGTGCAATGCCAGAACGACCGCTCGCAGCACCGCAACCGGGCGGAGGCGATGGCGATGCTCAAGTCGAAGCTTTTCGAGCTCGAGCTGCGCAAGCGCCAGGCCGAGCGCGACAAGGTCGAAGAAGCGAAGTCGGACATCGGCTGGGGACACCAGATCCGGTCCTACGTACTGGACCAGTCGCGCATCAAGGACCTGCGTACCGGAATCGAGGTCGGCAACACGCAGGCGGTGCTCGACGGCGACCTGGACCAGTTCATCAGCGCGAGCCTCAAGCAGGGAGTATGAAATGACGCAGACCGACAAGCCCGAGGCGCCGCGGGACGAGAACCCGAGGCAGGACGAGAACCAGATCATCGCCGAGCGGCGCGCCAAGCTCGCCCGGCTGCGCGAGGAAGGCGCGGCCTATCCGAACGACTTCGCGCGCGAAGACATGGCGGCGAGCCTGGTCGAGCGCTACGGCGAGCTGCCGGCGCAGGAGTTCGAAGCGAAGCAGGTGCAGGCCACGATCGCCGGCCGCCTGATGCTCAAGCGCGTCATGGGCAAGGCGAGCTTCGGGGTGCTGCAGGACCACAGCGGGCGGCTGCAGATCTACGTCTCGGACGACAACACGGGCAAGGAAGGCCACGCATCCTTCAAGCACCACGACATCGGCGACATCGTCGGCGTGACCGGGTTCCTGTTCAAGACCCGCACCGGCGAGCTGACGCTGCGTGCGCACGGGCTGCGGCTGCTGGCCAAATCGCTGCGCCCGCTGCCGGAGAAATTCCACGGCCTGACCGACCAGGAGCAGCGCTACCGCCAGCGCTACGTCGACCTGCTGGTGAACGAGCGCTCGCGCTGGGTGTTCGCGGTGCGCTCGCGCGTGGTGCGGGCGATGCGCGAGTACATGGCGCGCGCCGACTATCTGGAGGTCGAGACGCCGATGCTGCAGCCGATCCCGGGCGGCGCGGCGGCGCGCCCGTTCCGCACCCACCACAACGCGCTCGACATGGAGCTGTACCTGCGCATCGCGCCGGAGCTGTATCTGAAGCGGCTCGTGGTCGGCGGTATCGAGCGGGTGTTCGAGATCAACCGCAATTTCAGGAATGAAGGCATCTCCACGCGCCACAACCCGGAATTCACCATGATGGAGGCGTACTGCGCGTACACCAACCATCACTACATGATGTCGCTCACCGAAGCGCTGATCCGGCATGCCGCGGAGTCCGCCCTGGGCGCGACCAAGGTCGTCTACCAGGAGCGCGAGATCGACTTCGGCAAGCCGTTCGCGCGCCTGACCATGGCGCAGGCGATCCAGCGCCACGCGCCGGAACTGTGGACCGAGGCGCAGCTGCGCGAGCGCGCCTTCCTGGCCGACAAGCTGCGCGCGCTCGGCGTCGCCTTCGGCGACGAGCAGGGCTGGGGCTCGCTGCAGCTGCTGCTGTTCGAGGCGCTGGCGGAGAAGCAGCTCGTCGAGCCCACCTTCATCCTCGATTTCCCGGCCGAGGTCTCGCCGCTCGCGCGGCGCAAGGACGGCGATCCCGAGCTCACCGAGCGCTTCGAGCTGTTCATCGACGCGAAGGAAATCGCCAACGGCTTTTCCGAGCTGAACGACCCCGAGGACCAGGCCGAGCGCTTCCTCGACCAGGCGAAGAAGAAGGACGCCGGCGACCAGGAAGCGATGTACTACGACGCGGATTACATCCGCGCGCTCGAATACGGCCTGCCGCCCACCTCGGGCGCGGGCATCGGCATCGACCGCCTGGTGATGCTGCTCACCGACAGCGCGTCGATCCGCGACGTGATCCTGTTCCCGCAGATGCGCCCTGAAGCGTGACGGATTGACGCGCCGAAGCGGAACCAAGGCGATAGCCTCTGGTCTATCGCAAAGCTTCGGTTACAGGAGATCGGAACCATGGACGCAATCAAGAAAATTCACCCGCTCGTTGCGACCGCCGCGGTCGCGGTGATCGTACTTTCGGCAGCGGGGGTGGCCGCGATCACCGGATTGCTGCCGGGAAGCAACGGCGCCTCGGAGCCCTCCGCAGCCTCCGCGCCTGCAGTCGCGCCTGAGGCAAAGGCGCCCGAAGCAAAGGCGCCCGAGGCAAAACCGGTGCACAAGCCCGTGCGCCGCGCGGCCGCAGCGAAGCGCGCCGAGCCTGCCGCCAAGCCGACCCAGGTTGCCGAGGCCAAGCCCGCGTGCGCCGACTGCGGCGT
>JBAUTW010000309.1:0-3737 GCA_049582365.1 Burkholderiales bacterium
GCCGCGTTACCTTTCGCGTAGGAGATGCGTACGATTTGCCTGACGATCTGGGCGCTTTCGACGCAGCCTTTGCGGGCTTTTGGTGGTCCCACGTTCCGGTGAGGGACCGGAAGGTGTTTCTCATCTCGCTAGATCAACGCTTGCTTGTGGGAGCCAAAGTCGTATTACTGGACAACTTGTTTGTCGAGGGCAACAGTACGCCGATCGCGAATGATGATGCAGACGGAAACACCTACCAGCGCCGCCGGTTGAATGACGGATCGGAACACATCGTACTCAAGAATTACCCTTCGGAGGCGGAGCTATGCGCGGACGTCGCTTCGTTCGGAGAGAACGTAAGTTTTACTGCTCTGGAGTACTACTGGCTACTGAGCTATGACAAGCGTCGGGGCGCATAACTCTAGGTGGTGCGGACGGGCCGCGGGCATCGTGGCGCCTCACGCTATGGCGCCGGCCCGCCGCACACCATAACGTTAGGTTTCACTTCCGACGACCGTACGGATTCTATTGCCGAGCCTGGTTATTGTAGCTACAATAACCTGTGGTAGTCACATTCGATCCGAGGAAGAGAGCAGCCACCCTCGCTGAGCGTGGACTCGACTTCGAGGATGCGGCACTTGTATTCGCGGGCACAACGTTCGAAGTCGAGGACACACGCCGGAATTACGGCGAACCGCGAATCATCTGCTTTGGCGTCCTTCACGGACGGATCGTTGTGGTTGGCTACACGCCGCGTGGCGCGGATCGCCACGTTTTTAGTATGAGGAAAGCCAATGACCGCGAGAAAACGCGCATCGCGCCGCTCCTCCGGCTCTGATCTCGCGCGTGTTGATGCGCACGTCATCCGTCGGCACGAGTACGACGAACTGCCCGAGCTCACCGAGGACATGCTTGCCCGAGGCAGCGTGAACAAGGGCGGGCGGCCCCGTTCTGCGAGCCCACGAAAGCTCATTTCGATTCGCCTACCCGAGAAGGTCATTCAACGTTGGCGGGCGACAGGGCCCGGCTGGCAAACGCGCATGGCCGATCGCCTGGCAAAGGTTCAGCCGAAGTGAAACCTAACCGCGCAGTGCACCAGACGCACGCAAAAACGGCGTGCGCTGGTGACTGCGGACGTAAGGACTTCCCCAGAACTGCAACGGTGACGTAAGAAGGTCTGACTGCGTCACTATAACCGGCCTGTTTGTGAGCATTCGAGTGCTCTGGCCCTGATGAAAGCCGCACGCCCGGTCCTCGATCGTTAGTCGGCATTGGTTGTGCCGTTCACAGTTTTCAGGTTCTCCGGGCGTCGGTCTGACCGTTTCGTCATCGTCGATTGCAGTCGTCTGAGGGGATCAATTCATCTTCAGCGGCTCGTCCTTGGCAAGCACTGCCCAGGCGATGCGGGCGTTCTTGTTGACGATCGCCACGAGCGTGCGGTGGTAGCCACGGCGCGCTTGCAGCTTGAGTGCCCAGCGCGACAGTCGATCCTGATGGGCCGAGGCGGTCTGCAGCACCGAGCGCGCGCCCTGAACCAGCAGATTGCGAAGGTAGGCGTCGCCGTTAGCGTGCTGAACCGGCGCCGGGTAGTGGCAATCGTATAATCATCCACCGTTCGATGAACGAGGGTCGCATGTCCGATACGCTGACGGAACTGAAACAGAAGGCGGCTGAGCTGTCCGATGCCGAGCGCGCGGACCTGGCTCTGTCTCTAATCGAGTCGCTTGACGGGCCGGCCGACCCGGATGTCGAAGAGGCCTGGCGCATCGAGATCGAGCGCCGAATCGGTCAAATTGATCGAGGGGAAGTAGAGCTCATTCCGGGTGATGAGGTCTTCGCCCGCTTGCGTCGCCGTCTGGGGTGATCCCCTACAAGTTTCATCCGGACGCGGATGCCGAACTCGAAGAGGCTTCACTTTTCTACGAGTCGCGGCTGTCTGGTTTGGGAAAAGCCTTCGCGGCTGAGATCGAGCAAACAATCGCTCTTGTTCGCGAGTTTCCCGAGTCAGGTACGCCGGTTGGTTCGAGACGACGCCGGGTTGTCGTCGCACGGTTTCCGTATTCAATCGTCTACCGGCAAGATCCGGACGCCATTGTCATCGTTGCCGTTGCTCACCAGCGGCGGCGCCCAGGTTACTGGCGTCGGCGCAAATAGCACGCTAACAGCGGCTCGCAGAGCGACGCGGAACCTCATTCGATAAAGTGGACACCTCGACCTAACAATCGAGAAGGTGTCGATGGCGGCACCGGCTTGCCGGGACGGTCAACTCCGTGGCGGATTGACGGGCGCCGGGAGCACCATCTGGGTCTGGGTCACCAGCGCGAGCAGCTTGCCGCTCTCGGCGCTGATGCGCGTCTGCCACACCATGGTGGTCCTGCCGCGGTGCACGGGGGTGGACTCGCCGATCACGCGCGCGCCGACCGGCGCCGCGCCGATGAAGTTGGTCTTCGACTCGATCGTGGTGGTGCGCGCGCCCGGCGGCAGGTTGGCGACGGTCCCGACCGCGCCCAGGGTGTCGGCGAAGGCCATGAAGGCGCCGCCGTGCATTACGCCGCCCGTCGTGCAGATCTCGGGGCGGACCGTGAGCTCGGCCAGCACGCGTTCCGGCGTGACCTCGGTCAGGCGGATCCCGAGCAGCTCGGGAAAGATGCCTTTCAGACGCTCCTGAATCTCGGCTGCGAGGCTCATCGGATCTCCCTGCCGGTGTAGTCCTCCTCGATGCGGTCCTCGAAGAAGCTGGTGGGGTTGGGCGCCGCCATGAAGCGCCGGTGCACCTCGGGCGAGACCTTCGGGTACTGGAATACGCGCCCGTTGGACATCTCGACTTCGAGCGTCTGGCTCTTTTCGTCGTAGCCGACCGAGCGGACCTTGGAGGAATTGACGCGCTTGCGCTCCATCTCAGGCCGCCTCCACGCGCACCTTGTCGCCCGCGCGCACCTTCGCCAGCGCGCGCGCGTCGCCCAGCACGCGGCCGAGCACGTTGCAGCGGCTGGCGAGCTTGGGCCGGCCGTCGGTCGAGATCGGCGTCGGGCCGAAGGGCAGGGCGAGCGCCGAGCCCTCGACCCAGAAGCACACCGTGCCGGGTTCCACGATCTGGCGCGCGTGCGGCTCGAGGTCGACCGAGATCGGAGCGTCGAAGTAGACTTCCTCGCCCCAGGTCCGGGCGGACGATTCGAACGGCAGCGCTTCGAGCAGCGCCGCGACGGTGGGCGTGTCGTCGAGCGCGACTTGGAGCTCGGTGCGGCCGGCGCGGATGCGCAGCCTGGCGCTAGGCTTCGATGTGCTCGACATTGAGCTGGACGTTCTTCAGGCCGTTGAATTCGTTCACCGTAAGCCGGTACGCGGCGCGTATTTGCGAGCCGAGGCCGCCGCCGTGCTGCGCCGAGCGCGGATCCACGGCGTTGAACCGGATCGCCTCGAACCGCTGCCCGTCCTTGACCAGGCGCAGCTTGAGATGCCGCTCGCCCACCACGCGCTGGCTGTCGACGGAAAATGTATCGCAGAACAGCGGCTGCGGAAAGCCCTGGCCCCAGATCTGCTGCTCGAGCAGCTGCGCCACGCCGAGCGTGACGTGCTCGGGGTCGAGCGCGCCGTCGGTCTCGATCACCGGCGCCAGGGCCTCGGGCGGCATCGTGTCGGCCGCGGCGCGCTCGAACGCGGCGGCGAAGCGCTCGAAGTCGCGCTCGCGCAGGGTCAGGCCCGCGGCCTGCGCGTGACCGCCGAAGCGCAGGATCAGCCCCGGCTCGCGCTTTGCCACC
>JBAUTW010000310.1:0-2437 GCA_049582365.1 Burkholderiales bacterium
CGACAAGGGACGCCTGGGCGCGAACGCGATCGTCGCCGTGTCGCTCGCCTGCGCCCACGCCGCGGCCGCGGCGGCGAAGAAGCCGCTCTGGCGCTACCTCGCGGGCGCGAAGCCGGTCGCGCTGCCGGTGCCGCAGATTCAGATCTACGGCGGCGGCGCGCACGCGCGCGGCAGCGTCGATGTGCAAGACTATATGCTGGTGTGCGTCGGCGCGGGCAGCTTCGCCGAGGCGCTGGAATGGACCGCCGAGGTCTACCGCGCCGCCGGCGCGCGGCTGGCGAAACGCAACCGGCTTGCCGGCGTGGCCGACGAGGGCGGCTGGTGGCCCGCCTTCAAGTCGAACGAGGAAGGCCTGGCCGAGCTGGTCGGCGCGATGTCCGACGCCGGCTTCGAGCCCGGGCGCGATTGCGCCATCGCGCTCGACGTCGCCGCGACCCAGCTCTGGCGCGGCGGGCGCTATCAGCTCGCGCTCGAGAACAGGTCCCTGTCCGCCGAGCAGATGCAGGCCATGCTGCTGCGCTGGCTCGAGGCCTACCCCATCGTCTCGATCGAGGACCCGTTCGCCGAGAACGACGTCGCGGCGATGCAGGCTTTCACCAGGGCCGCGGGCGACCGGGTGCAGATCGTCGGCGACGACTACTTCGTCACCAGCGAGCAGAAACTGCGCGCCGCCGACGGCGCCTGCAACGCGATCCTGCTCAAACCCAACCAGGTCGGCACCCTGAGCGAGACCCGCGCCGCCTGGGACGCCGCGCGCGAGCTCGGCTACCGCGCCATCGTCTCGGCGCGCTCGGGCGAGACCGAGGACGTTTCGATCGTCCACCTCGCGGTGGGCTGGGGCGTGCCGCAGCTGAAAGTCGGCAGCTTCTCTCGCTCCGAGCGCATGGCGAAGTGGAACGAAGGCCTGCGCATCGAGGAAGCCCTCGGCGGCAAGCAGCTGCTCTACCCCGCGCGGCGGCTGTTCGGCCGGCGCGGGAGCTGAGGCGGCAGGGCTACTTCGGAGGCGGTTTTTTCTGCTGCTTCTTGCGCTTGCGCAGGTTGTCCTTGATCGTCTGTTTGCGCCTGCGGTTGCGAAGATTGCGAGCGGTTGATCTGCCCATTGCGCCTCCCCTTAAGCGGGAACCTTGTACACGACATCGTGCTCGCGCGCGTGCTCGGTCACCTTGAGACCGATCTCCTGGCCCGGCAAGGCTTCCGAGACGGCCTCATGCTCGATCTGCATCGATTCGACGCGCTGGCGGAAGTCGCTGGTATGGCCCACGACGTGAATCGTGTCGCCCACGCGCAGGAGGAGCGTGTCGATCGTCACCGCCGCCACCGAGAGATGGCCGTAGTAGTGCGTCACGATTCCGACGCGCTGTTCGCCGACCAGCGGAGCCGGTGCCGGCGGCGCGGCCGGCGGCGCGGGCTTTTTCGCTTGTTTCTTTGCGACCCGCCTGACGGCCGGCTTCTTCTTCGCGACCGGCTTCTTCCTCGCGACCGGCTTCTTCCTCGCGACCGTCTTCTTTACCGCCCGGACCTTCTTGCGCGCGACCGGCTTCGCTGCCGGCTTCCTGGCGCGCTTCGCCTTCGCCTTTTTGGCCTTCTTCCTGGTAGCCATGTGCGTGCCCTCCACGGTTCCGCTATAGCTTACTCCTGCCGCGGCAATGCAACGTATCATCGGCGGGGGTACGGCTAAAGGGAGCGTGGCGGTGGCGGATTCCGAATGGAGGTACCGAAGCGCGCGCGAGCTGGCGCGGGCGCTCAAGGCGAAGAAGGTCTCGGCGCTCGAACTGGCGCAGGACGCGATTGCCCGCATCGAGCGCATCGACGGCAAGATCAACGCGATCTGCGTGCGCGACTTTTCGCGTGCGCTGGAGGCGGCGCGCGCGGCCGACGCGGCAATCGCCAAGGGCGAGCCGCGCCCGCTGAGCGGGATCCCGATGACGGTAAAGGAGTCCTTCAACGTCGCGGGACTGCCGACCACCTGGGGCTTCGTGCCGCAGAAGGACTTCGTGCCGAAGGAAGACGCCCTGATCGTCGCCAGGGTGAAGTCCGCCGGCGCGGTCATCCTCGGCAAGACCAACGTTCCGGTCGGACTGGCCGACTGGCAGAGCTACAACGAGCTCTATGGCACGACCAATAATCCGTTCGACCCCGGCCGCACCCCCGGCGGCTCGTCGGGCGGCTCGTCGGCGGCGCTTGCGGCCGGCTACGGGGCGCTCTCGCTCGGCTCCGACATCGGCGGATCGCTGCGCTCGCCGGCGCACTTTTGCGGCGTCTACGCCCACAAGCCGACCTACGCCCTGGTGCCTGCGCGCGGCCACACGCCGCCGCCGCTGCCGCCGCTGCCGTACGCGCGCGATCTGGCGGTGGTCGGCCCGATGAGCCGCTCGGCCGGCGATCTGTCCGACCTGCTCGAGGTCATCGCCGACCCGGACGAGCTCGAAGCAGGCCG
>JBAUTW010000311.1:0-2012 GCA_049582365.1 Burkholderiales bacterium
CTGCTCGAGCGCGCGCAAGCCGAGGGCCGCACGCCGCGCGACAACGACCCGTTCCTGCTCGGCCCCGCGACCGTCTACCTCGAGCGCCTCGCGCCGCAGGACGCAACGAGACGTCCCAGCGCTGCCGCGGGGAGCCTGGTGGAAATCAGGCCCGAATTTCCATACCGGGCCGAACGCAAGGACGCCGAGGCCGACCGCGTCGTTGCCGGCGGCTTCAACATCTGCTTCAACTGCTGCAGCACCAAGTTCCATTTCCGCGCCGAGGAGCTGGTGAAGATCACCGGCAACGACGAAGACCCGCTGCTCGCGGGCCGGGTCTGCCCCAAGTCGCAGTTGACCCTTCAGCTGTACCGCAGCCCGCACCGGCTGCTGTACCCGCAGAAGCGCGTCGGCGCGCGCGGCGAAGGCCGCTTCGAGCGCATTTCGTGGCAACAAGCGCTCGACGAGATCGCCGAAAAACTGCAACAGATGAAGAAGACACATGGCGCCGAAGCGCTCGCGCTGTTCATCGGCACGCGCACCGGGATGCTCGACTACCTCGGCTACACGCGCCTGTTCGCGCAGCTGTGGGGCACGCCGAACCACGAGGGCACCGACCCGTTCTGCGCCAGCGGCAAGAACGTCGCCTACGAGCTGACCCAGGGGCGCATCGGCTCGGGCAACAGCTACACGCCCGAGGACATCGGCTCGGCGGCAATGTACCTGTACCTGGGCGACAACCAGGCCGAGACGCGCCCGGTGTATTTCGGCATGGTCAACGACTGGCGGCTGAGGAACGGCGCCAAGATGGTGGTGGTCGACCCGCGCCTGACGGTCACGGCAAGCAAGGCCGACCGCTGGCTCGCGATCCGCCCCGGCACCGACATGGCGCTCGCGCTCGCGCTTTGCCAGCACATCCTGACGAACAATCTTGAAAACAAAAGCTTCTGCCGCGACTGGCTGCTTGGCTTCGAGCATTGGCGCGACTTCATCCTCGCGCGCGGCTACACGCCGGAGTGGGCCGAGCCGGTGACGGGAATCGCGGCGGGCGAGATCCGGCGCCTGGCGGAGGAGATCGCGGCGGCCGAGGGCTGCGTCATCTTCGCCAGCCGCGGCGTCAACCAGCACTCGAACGGCACCCAGACCAACCGCGCGCTGATGTTCCTCGCCGCGATCACCGGCAACTGGGGCCGGCGCGGCGGCGCGTTCTTCAACATGAGCCACGGCACCCCGATCGCGCCCAACGCGCCGGCGGCGCGCCGGCCGACGATTTCCCGCCCGCGCGTGCGCCGCAGCCCGACCGGCTGGACCGAGGCGATGACGCACGGCAAGCCCTACCCGATCAAGGCGCTGATCGCCTGCAACAACCCTCTCGCGCAGTGGCCCGGCCAGGCGGCGGCGCGCGAGGCCTTCTCGGCGCTCGAGCTGCTGGTGCACATCGAGCTGTTCGCCAACGAGACCTCGGCCTTCGCCGACTACGTGCTGCCGGCCGCCACCGGGATCGAGAAGGGCGAGATCGGGCGCGGCAACGACGACCGGCGCATCGTCTGGATCGACAAGATGATCGAGCCGCCGGGCGAGGCGAAGGCCGACGGCTGGATCTGGATCGAGCTCGGCCGGCGCCTCGGCATGGGCGACGTGCTGAAGGAAGACTACAAGGACCCGGCGCGATTCTGGGACGAGGTCTGCATCGACAACGAGCTGATGCGCGGCGTGACGCAGAAGCGCCTGCATTCGGTTCCGTACCGCTGGGTGCGCCAGCCCGTGGCGAGCGAATCCGCGCCCGAAATCGACACGCTGTACCTCGAAGGCACCAGCGCCGCCGGCGCGCCTTCGGGCCGGCGCTTCCCGACCCCGAGCGGCAAGCTCGAGTTCTGGACCGAGGCGATGGAAGCGAAGTTCGCCGCGCTCGGCCTGTCGGCGCTGCCCGAGTTCTACGCCGAGCGCGAGAGCCTCGTCGACCTGCCCTGGGTCGAGCTGCTCGACGGCGACGGTGACGAAGGGGTGCTGTCGCCTTTCTGCCGTCCGGACAC
>JBAUTW010000312.1:0-4030 GCA_049582365.1 Burkholderiales bacterium
GTGCGGGCTGAACGTGCTCGACGGCGCGGTGCACTACCGCTACGGCCGCGCCCTGGTCGCGCTGCGCGCCGGGCTCGAGCGCGCCTTCGCCGCCGGTGTGGCGCGCGAGCAGGTGTTCGTCGCGATCAAAGGCGGCTTCCTGCTGTTTCCGGAGGGCCAGCCCGCGGACCTCGAGCGCTGGTTCGACGCCAACATCGCGGCGCGCGGCCTCGGCGCGCGCGCTGACCTGGTCGGTGCGCAGCTGCTGTCCGCGCCGTACCTGGCCTGGCAGCTCGAGTTCGCGCGCGCCGCGCTCGGACTCGAGACGCTCGATGCGTTCCTCATCGACCAGCCCGAGATCCATGTGCGCGCGATCGGCAAGGAGCAAGCCAACCGCAAGCTCGCGCGCGCCTTCGCCGTGCTCGAGCAGGCGGTGAAGGAGGGCAAGCTGCGCCAGTACGGCGTGTCGACTTTCGACGCCATGCGAGTCGAGACCGACCACGCGCTGTTCCAGTCGATCGCGGCGCTGCAGGGGCTGGCCGAGGGGGCGGCGCAGACGGTGCACAAGGACCCGCGCGCGCGCCACCATCTGCGCCTGCTGCAGCTGCCGTTCAACCCGGCGATGACCGAGGGCTTCACCCGCTTCTCGCAGGCGACCGGGCAGGGCAACATCGCCTCCGCGCTGCAGGCCGCGCACCAGCTCAAGGTCTACGTGATGACCAGTCACGCGCTCGGCAAGGGGCGCTTCGCCGCCGAGGATCCGCTCGCCGCGGGCGTGCCGGGGCTCGCCAATCCGGCCCGGCGCGCGCTGCAGTTCGCGCGCTCCACGCCTGGCATCGGCACCGCGCTGGCGGGCCTGAGCGCGCCGGCGCACCTGGACGATATGCTCGCGGTGGCGCGCACGCCGCCGCTGGCGAAGCAGGACTACGCGAAGCTGTTCCGCCGCGCGGAGTGAGGCCGCCTACGACGACTCCGAGCGGAAGCGGTGGTGGTGATGGTAGTCCTCGGAGCGCGCGAACGACAGCAGGCGGTCGATCTTGCGCCGGTTCAGGCGCCGGTTGCGCAGGTACCAGAGTCCCACCAGTGTCATGGTGCCGGCGACGAACAGCCCGAACAGCACGATCACGCCGTAAATCGACAGTCCGCGATGCAGCAGCCACGAGTACAGCGCGATGATCGCCAGGATCGACAGGTTTTCGTTGAAGTTCTGCACCGCGATCGAGCGCCCGGCGCCCATCAGGTTGTGACCGCGGTGCTGCAGCAGCGCATTCATCGGCACCACGAAAAAGCCCGCCAGGGCGCCGATCAGGATCATCAGCGGTATCGCGATCCAGACGCTGCGCACCACGACCATCGCCATCACCACCACGCCCATCGCGATCCCCATCGGGATCACGCGCACCGAGTGGTGCAGCGGGATGCGCACCGAGGCCGCGATCGCGCCGGCGGCGATGCCGAGCGCCACCACGCCCTGCAGCAGGGCGGCCTCGGACAGGTCGAAGCCGAGCGCGGCGCGCGACCATTCGATGACGATGAACTGCAGCGTCGCGCCGACGCCCCAGAACAGCGTCGTGACCGCGAGCGAGATCTGGCCCAGCTTGTCGCGCCACAGCCTGAGGTTGCAGCGGTAGAAGTCCTTCAGCGTCGCGAGAGGGCTGCCGTGCAGGTGCTTGATCGGCGCGCCGGTGAGCGGCACGTAGAGGTTGAACAGCGCCGCCACCGCGTACACGAAGGTGATCACGCACAGCGCCGCTTCGGATGGAGTGTCGACGCCGGTGTCGATCAGCGGCAGGTCGAAGGCCAGCAGGTGCACGGCCACCGCCTGGTTGATCAGCACGCCGCCGAGGACGGTGCCGAGAATGATCGACGCCACCGTGAGCCCTTCGATCCAGCCGTTGGCGAGCACGAGCTTGGTCGGCGGCAGGTACTCGGTCAGGATGCCGTACTTGGCGGGCGAGTAGGCCGCCGCGCCGAGGCCGACCAGGGCATAGGCCGCGAGCGGGTTGACGCCGAACAGCATCACGGCGCAGCCGGCGATCTTGACCGTGTTGGAGATCAGCATCACCTGGCCCTTGGGCAGCCGGTCGGCGAAGGCGCCGACGTAGGGCGCGAGGATCACGTACGACAGCACGAAGAAGAACTTCAGGTACGGCGTCAGCCACGACGGCTCGTGCGTCTGCATGAGCATGGCGATGGCGGCGACCAGCAGCGCGTTGTCGGCGAGCGACGAGAAGAACTGCGCCGCCATTATTATGTAGAAGCCGAGATTCATCGGATTTTTCGCGTGCCGGTTTATAGCACGCCGAGGCGGCTTACTCTGCGCGGCGCAGGTAGACCTGCATGCGTATCGACTTGTTGAGCCGGGTCAGATGCGCGTCCAGGCGGGCGAGGTCGTAGAGCGCAGCGGCGAGGATCAGCAGCGCGACCGCGGCGGCGGCCCGCGCATCGAGCAGCAGCAGGCCGAGCGCGGCGGCGCTGGCCAGGCGATAGGCCCAGGCGCCGACGCGGTCGTGCAGGTAGGCGCGGTGCGCCCCGAGCGGAAACGCGAGCCACAGCAGGTAGGCGGTGCGCCGCCGGCGCAACGCCGCGGCGAGGCGCAGGTTGGCCTGCTGCAACCCGCCGCCGGACAGATCGAAGCGTTTCCAGGCGTCGCTCACAGGCCATCATAAGCTATGAATCGTGCCGAGTTTATGCTTGAATAAGCGTCGTCTCAACACGCATTGAACGGATTGATCGAACATGGCCGATCGGCGCCTGCAGGTATTCCATGCCGTTGCCAAGCACTTGTCGTTCACCAAGGCGGCGGAAGCGCTGTTCATGACCCAGCCGGCGGTGACGTTCCAGATCAAGCAGCTCGAGGAGCATTTCAACACCCGCCTGTTCGAGCGCGGGCACGGGCGCATCGCGCTCACCCCCGCGGGCGACATCGTGCTCGACTACGCCGAGCGCATTCTCGGCCTGTCGGCCGAGCTCGACACGCGGCTGAAGGAAATGACCGGGCAGATCGCGGGGCTGCTGCTGGTCGGCGCGAGCACCACGATCGCGGAGTTCCTGCTGCCGCAGGTGCTGGGGGACTTCAAGTCGCGCCACCCGAACGTGGTGCCGCGGCTGTTCGTCGCCAACTCGGGCGCGGTCGAGAACCGCGTCGCGGAACACACCCTGGATATCGGCTTCATCGAGGCGCCCTCGCACCTCGCCGCGGTGGCGACCGACGTGTGCTGCGAGGACGAGCTGGTGGTGGTGTGCTCGAGCTCGCACCCGCTGGCGCAACACAAGTCGCTCACGCCCAAGCAGCTGCTCGAGTACCCGTACATCAGCCGCGAGTCGGGCTCGGGTACGCGCGAGGTCACCGACGCCTATTTCCAGAAGGCCGGGGTGCGGCCCGAATCGCTCAACGTGGTGATGGAGCTCGGCAGCCCGGAGGCCCTCAAGGGGCTGGTCGCCACCGGCCTGGGCTTCACCATCATGTCGCGCGCGACGGTGCAGAAGGAGACCCGCCTCGGCGAACTGATCGGCCTGCCGCTCGCGCCGCGCCTGATCCGCAACCTTTCGGTGGTCTATCCGAAGGAGAAGTTCCGTTCGCGGCTGGTGAACACTTTCGTCCAGTTCGCCAAGGAAAGGCTGGCGGCAAAGCTTCCCGGCTGAGGCGCGGCGCGTCGTGAAGCGCTTTCTCGCCGTCCAGCACAGCTTCGCGGAGTTCTTCGGCGCGCTCGAGGCGCAGTGGGAGGCGCGCGGCATCGGCTTCAAGTACGTGCGGCCGGTGACCGGCGAGGACGTCGCCGGCACGCCGTCGCAGTTCGACGCCCTGTGGCTGCTCGGCGCCGCCTACGCGGCGGCCGACCGCGAGCGCTGCCCCTGGGTCGACGACGAGATGCGCCTGGTGCGCGCCTTCGCCAAGTCAAAACGCCCGATCGTGGGGCTGGGCTTCGGCGCTCACGTGCTGGCCGCGGCCTACGGCGCGACGCTGTCGGCCGAGCCGGAGCACGACGCGCGCTTCGCGCTCGCGCATGCGCTGGTCGCCGACGATCCCGTGGCGCGCGCGATCGACGGT
>JBAUTW010000313.1:0-1887 GCA_049582365.1 Burkholderiales bacterium
GGCCGGCGCTGCCCATCAAGGTGGTTGCCGGAACCTACGGCAGGAGCTGCGGCGCGCCGGCCGGCAACGCCACCGCCTCGCTTGCGCGCGCCTGCGATGGCCACAGCATCTGCAGCGTCGCGCTCGACGCGGCGCCAGCCGAAGGAGCGACCCCGGGCTGCGACAAGGACTACGCCGCGGAGTGGAAGTGCGGCTCCGGCGCGGCCGTCTACACGGCGACGGTTCCAGCGGGCGCCGGACACGGCGCGCTCGTCACGCTCGCCTGCCCGAGCGGGGGATAGAAAGCTACTGCAGCAGCGTTACGCGCACGCCGCGCGCGGCGAGCGCGTCGATGATCGCCTCGGTGTGCTCGCGGTCGCGCGCCTCGATCAGGAACTCGACCTCGGGCGTGCGCACGGAAGCGGTGCCGAACAGGCGCTGGTGCTGGACTTCGACGATGTTGCCGCCGGCCTCTCCGAGCATCTGCGCCACGCGCGCGAGGCTGCCCGAGACGTCGGGCATCGACACTCGCAGCCGCGCCAGGCGCCCGTCGCGCACCAGGCCGCGCATCAGCACCGCGGCGAGGACGCGGGTGTCGATGTTGCCGCCGCACAGCGGCACGCCGACCTTGCGGCCCGCAAAGCGCTCCGGGTAGGCGAGGAGCGCGGCGAGGCCCGCCGCGCCGGCGCCCTCGGCCACGGTCTTCTCGATCTCAATCAGCGCAACGATCGCGCGCTCGATCGTCGCTTCGTCGACCAGCAGCACCTCGCGCACCCGCTCACGGACGATCGCGAGCGGCAGCTCGCCGACGTCGCGCACCGCCAGGCCCTCGGCAATGGTGTCGCCGCCGACCTCGACCGGCAGGCCGTTCAGGCGCTGGTACATGGCGCAGTAGGTCTTCGACTCGACGCCCCATACGTCGATCGAGGGCTTCAGCGCCTTGGCCGCGGTGGCGATGCCGGCGATCAGCCCGCCGCCGCCTATCGGCACCACGAGCGCGTCGAGCTCGGGCGCCTCGGCCAGCATCTCGAGCGCGATCGTACCCTGGCCGGCGATGATCGCCGGGTCGTCGTAGGGATGGATGAAGCTCAAGCCTTCGCGCGCAGCGCGCTGGTGCGCGTAGCGCGCCGCCTCGGCGAGCGTGTCGCCTTCGAGCACGACCTCGGCGCCGTGCACCTGCGTGTTCTTCACCTTGGTGTTGGGCGTGCCGCGCGGCATCACGATCACCGCGCGCACGCCCAGGCGCGCCGCGTGGTAGGCGACGCCCTGCGCGTGGTTGCCGGCGCTCATCGCGATGACGCCCCGCGCGCGCTCGGCCTGGGGCAGCGTGAGCAGCTTGTTCAGCGCGCCGCGCTCCTTGAACGAGGCGGTGAACTGCAGGTTCTCGAACTTGAGGAACACGCGCGCGCCGGTGAGGCGCGACAGCGTGCGGCTTTCGAGGAACGGCGTGCGCTCGACCGCGCCGGCGATGCGCGCCGCGGCGGCTCTCACGTCCTCCAGGGTGACGGCGGTCATGTCGAATAGAATGCACGCATGCAAGGGGCATTATAGTGAGGACGCAGGTCGGAATCGTCGGCGCAGGGCCCGCGGGGCTGCTGCTTGCGCAGCTGCTGCACTTGGAGGGCATCGACTCGGTAGTGCTCGAGAGCAGGAGCCGCGAGGAGATCGAGGCCACGATCCGCGCCGGCGTTCTCGAGCAGGGCACCGTCGACATGTTGAACGAATGCGGCGTCGGCGCGCGCATGATGCGCGAAGGCGCGCTTCACCGCGGCATCGAGCTGCGCTTCGACGGCCAGGGTCACCGCGTCGACCTCGCCGGGCTCACCGGCGGGCGCGCGATCATGGTCTACGCGCAGCACGAGGTGATCAAGGACCTGGTGGCGGCGCGGCTCGCCGCGGGCGGCACGA
>JBAUTW010000314.1:0-2947 GCA_049582365.1 Burkholderiales bacterium
GAGCAGCTGCGCGTCGCGGCTCGCCGCGAGCTGCGCCGGGCCGAGCGCCGCGAGGGCTTCGGGGAAGACCGGCGCCGCGCCGGCAGCGAGCGCCACCTTCACGTTCGGCTCGATGCCCTGGTGCCAGATGGTGTGTCCGTCGGGCGTGAGCCATTCGCCCACCGCCAGCATGAGCGCCGATCCGTCGGGCAGGCCGAACTGCTCGAGCACCGTGCCGGTGCCGAAGGTCTTCTGGCCGACGACGAGCGCGCGCCTGGCGTCCTGCAGCGCGCCGGAGACGATCTCCGCCGCGCTGGCGGTGCCGCCGTTTGTCAGCACCGCCATGGGAAGCCGCAAGCGGCTCTTCTGCGCCTCGACCGGCACCGGCTGCAGCTTGCCGCGGGAGTCCTTCTCGAGCAGCACGTTGCCGCCGCTCAGGAACTCGCTCGCCACCGCCACCGCCTGCTCGAGCAGCCCGCCGGGGTTGTCGCGCAGGTCGAGCACCAGCGCATTCGCGCCCGCGGCGCGCAATTCGGCGATCGCCCGGCGCAGGCTTTCCGCTGCGCCCTGGCTGAAGGCCGCGATGCGCAGGTCCGCGATCCGCGTGCCCGGCACGAGATGCCAGCTGACCAGCTGCGGGTGGATCACCGCGCGCACCAGCTCGACGCTGCGCGTGCGGTCGGTGCCCGGGTCGAGCACCGACAGGGTTAGCTTCGTGCCCGCCCGCCCGCGGATGCCGGCGACGACCTGTTCGAGCGTCTGGCCGGCGATGTCGCGCCCGTCGACCTTGACGATGACGTCGCCGGCGCGCAGCCCGGCCTTCTGCGCCGGCGAGCCGTCGAGCGGCGCCACGACCACGACCTGCTTGTCGCGCATGCGCACCTCGGCACCGATGCCCGGAAAGTGCCCCTGCAGCTGCTGCCTGTCCGTGCGCACCATCGCGGGCGTGAGAAACACGCTGTGGCCGGTATCTCCCAGCGAGTCGACCATGCCGCCGATCGCGGCGTAGGCCAGGCGCTGCGGCCGCACCGCGCTGCGGTCGACGTAATGCTCCTCGATCAGGCCGTCGGCCTGCGCGATGAGCTTGAGATCGAGCCGCGCGTCGCCGGCCGGGTCGAAGGCGGCCAGCACCTGCCGCTCGAGGATCACGCCGCCCGTCATCGCGAACAGGATCAGGCCGATGAGCGCCGCCAGGGTGAACTGGTACGTCGCTCGCGGTTTCACGCGCTCTGGCCGCATCGGCGCACCTGTATCAGGCTACTTTCAGCAGCTCGACCTCGAACAGCAGGGTGGCGTTGGGCGGGATGACGCCGCCGGCGCCGCGCGCGCCGTAGCCGAGCGCGGGCGGAATGGTGAGCAGGCGCGTGCCGCCGACCTTCATGCCCTGCACGCCCTCGTCCCAGCCCTTGATCACGTGGCCGGCGCCGAGCGGGAAGTCGAACGGATCGCCGCGGTCCTTGCTCGAATCGAACTTGCGGCCCTTGATCACGCCGTCGGTCAGCCAGCCGGTGTAGTGCACGCTGACGTGCTGGCCGGCGGCGGCGGCCGCACCGCTGCCTTCGACGATTTCCTCGATCTTCAGTCCGCTTGCGGTAGTGGTGGATGCCATAAGAGTCTCGCTATTGATGAGGCAAACATTCTAGACTAGTGCCCATGAGCCGCAGCATTCTGGACGAATCGAAGATCCACCCCGCGGTGCGCGACATCGTCGCCGCGCACCAAGCCGATTTCGTGCGCGAGGTGATCGAGGCGGTGGCCGCCAACGACATCGTGGTGGTCGGCATGGCGCAGAACCCGTTCCCGAAGAAGGCGCGCCGGCTGCTCGACCAGGCCGGGCTCGACTACAAGTACATCGGCCACGGCAGTTACCTCTCGGGCTGGCGGCGGCGCAACGCGCTCAAGATGTGGACCGGCTGGCCGACTTTCCCGATGGTGTTCGTGCGCGGCGTGCTGGTGGGCGGCGCGGACGAGCTCGAGCGGCTGATGGTGCGCGGCGAGCTGGATCGGATGCTCGGCCGCTAGGACGCGGGCGCTTTCGCCTTTGCCTCGAGCGCCTCCCAGCGCTCGAGCCCGGCGTGGATCAGCGCCTCGATCTGCGCGGCGCGGTCCTGGTCGGCGCGCATCGCCTCGGGCGCCTGGCGGTAGTAGTCGGCGGCGCTCATCTTCGCCGCGAGCGCGTGCTGCTCGGCTTCGAGGGCCTCGAGCTCGCCCGGCAGCTGCTCGAGCTCTCGGGTCTCCTTGTACGAGAGCTTTGCGCGCGAGCGATCGCGCGCCGTGGAAGAAGATCTCTTTTCAATCGACAGCTTTTCGGCAGGCTCGTTGCGCTGGCGCAGCCAGTCGCTGTAGCCGCCGACGTATTCGCGCCAGGCGCCGCCGCCCTCGGCCGCGAGGGTCTGGGTGACGACGTTGTCGAGGAAGGCGCGGTCGTGGCTCACCAGCAACAGCGTTCCCGAGTAGTCCTGCAGCGCCGCCTCGAGCAGCTCGAGCGACTCGAGATCGAGGTCGTTGGTCGGCTCGTCCAGCACCAGCACGTTGGCTGGCCGCGCGAACAGGCGCGCGAGCAGCAGGCGGTTGCGCTCGCCGCCCGAGAGCATGCGTACCGGCGCGCTCGCGCGCCGCGGCGGGAACAGGAACTCGGCCAGGTAGGACAGCACGTGCTTCTTCGCGCCGCCGGCCTCGACCCAGTCCGAGCCCGGGCTCACCGTCTCGGCCACCGTCTTGTCCGGGTCGAGCTGCTCGCGCATCTGGTCGAAGTAGGCCGGTAACACGTTGGCGCCGAGGCGCACCGTGCCCGCGTCCGGCGCCAGCGCGCCGAGAATGATCCGGATCAGCGTGGTCTTGCCGGCGCCGTTGGGACCGATCAGGCCGATGCGGTCGCCTCTACGGATGACCAGCGACAGCTCGCGCACGATCTCGCGCGCGCCGAAGCGCTTGGAGACGCGCTCGAGCTCGGCCACCAGCTTGCCGC
>JBAUTW010000315.1:0-2982 GCA_049582365.1 Burkholderiales bacterium
CTCGATCTTCGCCAGAATCACGCCGCGCCGCAGGCCCAGCGCCAGCCCGGCCTGGCGCAGTCCGGCGGGCACGCCGCTCAGGCCCGCGTGCGTGTTGCGCACGATCGGCAGCAGCGCATAGAGGAACAGCGCGATCAGCGCCGGCCACAGGCCGATGGTGCCGGTGACCGGGATCAGGAACGCGAGCAGCGCGAGCGCCGGAATGGTCTGCACCAGCCCGGTGATCGCAAGCACCGGCTGCGCCAGCGCGCGCAGCTTGGCCGCTGCGATGCCGAGCGGCACGCCCGCGAGCGCCGCCGCCGCGAGCGAGGCCAGCACCAGGAACACGTGCTCGCGCAGCAGCCGCCAGAAGTCGGGTGCGAATACCGCCGCGAGGAGCGAACGCCGCTTCACGCTCTCGTGGCCCGAGAGGAATTCGGTCGCCACGGCGGCGAAAGTCCGACCGTCGAGCTCGGCGCGCGCGTTGAGCTGCATCATGTGCGTCGCGTCGATCCTGCCCTTTAGCTCGCGGAATGCGGCGAAGGCCGCAGGAAAGCGCTGTGGGGCGTCGAGACGGTACAGCAATACCGCGTCGTATACCGGGAAGAACTTGCGGTCGTCGTCGAGCAGCGCGATGTCGAAGCGCATGATCTTGGCGTCGGTGGTGTAGACGTCCATCGCGTCGATTTCGCCCTGCGCCAGCGCTTCGTAGGCAAGCCCGTGGTCGAGCCCGAGCGGCTTCTGCGGCAGCCCGTAGGCCGCCTTGAGGCCGGGCCAGCCGTCGCGCCGGCCGAGGAACTCGGGGCCGAAGCCGAGCTTGAGCGGGGGATGCCGCGCCAGATCCGAAATCCGCTTGATCCCCAGACGCTCGGCCAGGCTGCGGCGCACGCCGATCGCGTAGGTGTTGTTGAATCCGAGCGGCACTGCGGCCTCGAGCCCCAGCTTGTGAAGGCGCAGGTTCAGCGCAGCCAGGTCCGGCGCTCGTCCGCGCATTTTCAGGATCTCGCGCTCGATGGTGCCGGTGTATTCCGGGTACACGTCGATCGCCCCGGCGCGCAGCGCCTGGAACAATATCGCGGTGCCGCCCATCCCCGGGCGGTGCTCGGCCGGCTGGCCTGCGGCACGCGCGGTCTGGGTCAGAATCTCGCCCAGGATGTAGGACTCGGTGAAGCGCTTGGAGCCGACCTGGAGCGGCTCTGCGGCGCGCGCCGCACCGCACGCCAGGAGCGCGAGCGCCGCGGCGAGCAGTGTCGTGCGTGCCGCCATGAATCGTGTTGCGCCCGCGCTCAGGCGGCGAGCTCCACGTCCAGGAACTGCAGCGCGGCGAGGTTCGCGTACAACCCCGCCTCGCGCATCAGCTGAGCGTGCGTGCCCTGGGCCACGATCGTTCCGCGCTCCAGCACCACGATCCGGTCGGCGTGGCGCACGGTGGCGAGCCGGTGCGCGATGACCAGCGTCGTGCGCCCGCGCTCGAGCTCGTCCAGCGCCTGCTGCACCATGCGCTCGCTCGCCGCATCGAGCGAGCTGGTCGCCTCGTCCAGCAGCAGGATAGGCCGGTCGGCGAGCAGCGCGCGGGCGATCGACAGGCGTTGACGTTGCCCGCCCGACAACGTCACGCCGCGCTCGCCAAGCAGCGTGTCGAGCCCCTGCGGCAGGCGCTCGACGAACTCGAGCGCGAAGGCGCGCTCGCAGGCCCGCTCGACTTCGGCGCGGCTCGCCTGCGGGCGGCCGTAGCGCACGTTGTCGAGCACGCTTGCGGCGAAGATCACCGGCTCCTGCGGCACCACGGCGAGCAAGCGGCGCAGCGCGCGCGGCTCGAATTCGCGCACGTCGACGCCGTCGATGCGCACCGTGCCGGATTGCGGGTCATAGAAGCGCGCAAGCAGCGCGAACACGGTCGACTTGCCCGCGCCCGAGGGGCCCACCAGCGCCACGCGCTCGCCGCGGGCGACCTTGAGCGTGAACTCCTGCAGCGCCGTGAACGCGGGGCGCGCCGGGTAGGCGAAGCGGACGCCGTCGAGCTCGATCTCGCCGCCCGCCTGCGGCGCGGGTTGGCTCGGGTGCGGCGGCGCGACGATGCCGGGCTCGGTCTCGAGCAGCTCGATCAGGCGCTCGGTGGCGCCGGCGGCGCGCTGCAGCTCGCCCCATACCTCCGACACCGTTCCGGCGCCGCCCGCGACCACCAGCGCGTAGAACACAAACGCCGACAGCTCGCCCGCGGTCAGCCGGCCGGCGAGTACGTCGTAGCCGCCGATCCACAGGATCAGGCCGACCGCGCTGAACGCGATCAGCATCACGCTCGAGATCAGCAGCGCCTTCTGCCGGATGCGCGCCACGCCCACGCCGTACGCAGCCTCGGCATGGCGGGCGAAGGCCGCGCGGTCGGCCTCCTCGTGCGCGTAGGCCTGAACCGTGCGGATCTCGTGGATCGCCTCGTCGACATAGGCCGAGACGTCGGCCACCCGGTCCTGGTTGGCGCGCGAGAGCCGCCGCACGCGCCGTCCGAGCAGCAGGATCGGAACCAGCGTCGCGGGAACGCCGAGCAGCACCATGAGCGCGAGCTTCCAGCTCACCACGAACAGCATCACCGCGGCGCCGGTCATCATCAGCAGGTTGCGCACGAACATCGACAGGCCAAAGCCGATCGCCTGCTGCAGCAGGGTGCTGTCGGTGCTCAGGCGCGAAATCACCTCGCCGGTGCGGGTCGCCTCGAAGAAGCCCGGCTCGAGCCCGAGGATGTGGTCGAACACCGCGCGGCGCAGGTCGGTGATCACCCGCTCGCCGGTGGTCATCATCAGGAAGAAGCGGAAGTAGGTCGCGACCGCGAGCACCGCGGCGACGGCGATCATCGCGCCCAGAGCCTCGTTGAGCAGGCGCGGGTCGCCGCTGCCGAAGCCGTTATCGACCACGTGCTTGAGGCCCTGCCCGAGCGCGAGCACGCAGCCCGCGGCGACCCCCAGCGCCAGCAGCGCGCCCGCGATGCGCGCGCGGTAGGGGAGCATG
>JBAUTW010000316.1:0-8191 GCA_049582365.1 Burkholderiales bacterium
GTAGATCGGCGTTGCGGCCACGGTGCGCCCCTCGTCAGTGCAGCTTGAACATCTTGCTCGGCAGGTAGGTCACGATCTGGGGAAAGATCCAGACCAGCGCCACCGCGAGCACCAGCAGGACGAAGAACGGCAGCGTCGCGCGCGCGATGTAGAACATGTTCCTCCCTGTCAGCCCCTGCAGCACGAACAGGTTGAAGCCCACCGGCGGCGTGATCTGCGCCATCTCCACCACCAGCACGATGAACACCCCGAACCACAGCAGGTCGATGCCGGCCGCCTTGACCGAGGGCAGCACCACCGACGAGGTCAGCACTACCATCGAGATGCCGTCGATGAAGCAGCCGAGCACGATGAACAGCAGGGTCAGCACCGCGATCAGGTGCGCGGCGGTGAAGCCCTGCGCCGCGATCCACTCGGCGATGATGCGCGGCACGCCGGTGAAGCCCATCGCCACCGTGAGGAAGGCCGCGCCGGCGAGGATGAAGGCGATCATGCAGGAGGTCCTGGTGGCGCCCATTACGCTGTCGGCGAAATTCTTCCACGACAGCGACCCGGTCACGGCCGCGAGCACGAGCGAGCCGCCGACGCCGATCACCGCGGCCTCGGTCGGCGTTGCCACGCCGGTGTAGATCGAGCCGATCACGACGCCGATCAGGCCCAGCGCGGGAAGCAGGTAGCGCGCGGCGTAGAGCTTCTGGCCGAAAGTGGTAACCGATTCGCGCGCCGGGGTACGGCTCGGATCGAGCAGCGCCCAGACGATGATGTAGCCCGAGAACAGCAGCATCAGCATGAGGCCCGGCAGCACGCCGGCGACGAACAGGCGCGCGATCGACACGTCGGCCGCGACGCCGTAGACGATCATGATGATCGAGGGCGGGATCAGCAGCCCGAGCGTGCCCGCACCGGCGAGCGAGCCGATCGCGAGCCTCTCGTCGTAGCCGCGCCTGGCGAGCTCGGGGATGGTGATGCGGCCGATGGTCGCCGCGGTCGCGGCCGAGGAGCCCGAGATCGCGGCGAAGATGCCGCAGCCGAACACGTTGCAATGCGCGAGGCGCCCGGGCAGCGGCGCCATCCAGGGCGCAAGCCCCCGGAACATGTCCTCCGCGATGCGCGTGCGGAACAGGATCTCGCCCATCCAGATGAAAAGCGGCAGGGCGGTGAGCGCCCAGCTCGTGCTCGCGCCCCAGACCGTGGTCGCCATCAGGCTGCCGGCCGGGGAGCTGGTGAACAGCACCATCGCGATCCAGCCCACGCCGAGCAGCGTGAGCGCGATCCACAGTCCGCTGGCGAGCAGCGCGGCGAGCGCGGCGAGCAGAACGGTCGAGACGATCCAGGTCTCCATGCGTCAGCGCTCGAAGCGCGGCGCGGTCGGCGAGCGCGCCGCCGCGGCGAGGTCGTAGGAGGTGGCGCGCCCGCGCAGAGCCGCGACCAGGTCGTCGATGATCGCGATCGCGAGGATCGTCAGGCCGAGCGCCATGCCGCTTTGCGGGATCCACAGCGGCACCGCGACCAGGCCCTGGGATACGTCGTTGATCTGGTACGAGGTGAGCGTCATGGCGCAGGCGTACCAGGCGAACATGCCGACCAGGAACGCGGCGCTGGCAAGCGAGACCAGCTCGAGCGCGCGCCGCCAGCCGCCGCGCAGGTGATGCAGCAGCAGCGTCATGCGGATGTGCTCGTTGGAGCGGAAGGTCCAGGCCAGGCCGAGGAACGAGGTCGCGGCCAGGCTGAAGCCGGCGAAGTCGTCGTAGGACGAGGCCGGCAGCCCCAGCTCGCGGCCGACGATCTGCACCGCGGTCAGCAGCGCGATCGCCACCAAAAAAAATCCGGCCAGGAGGCCGGATCCCAGGTAGAGCAGGTCGAGCGCGCGGCGCATCGCCTCCGGTCCCGGACCGCTACTTGCCGTGGTAGGCCTTGAGGATCGCCTCGCCCTCGGCGCCCGCCTTCTTGGCCCACTCGTCGGCCATCTGCTTGCCGATCGCGGCGAACTCGGCCTCGAGCTTCCTGGACGGCTTGACGATCTTGATGCCGTGCGAGGCCATGGTCTTCACGTAGTTCCCGTTCTCGGCCTCGCTGGTCTTCCAGCCGCGCGTCTCGGCCGCGGCGGCGGCCTTGCGCAGCGCCTTCTGCTCGGCGGCGGGAAGCTTGTGCAAGGCGGCCTTGTTCACGATCACCATGTTCTGCGGCAGGAAGGCCTGGGTGTCGTAGTAGTACGACAGGTAGTCCCAGGCCTGGGTGTCGACGCCGGTCGCGCCGGAGGTGATCATCGCGTCCACCAGCCCGGTCTTGAACGCCTGCGGGATGTCGGGCACCTGCACCGTGGTCGGCACCGCGCCGATCAGCTCGGCGAAGCGCGAGGTGACGGGGCTGTAGGTGCGGAACTTGATGCCCTTCAGGTCCGACAGCGACTCGATCGGCTTCTTGGTGTAGATCCCCTGCGGCGGCCAGGGAACCGAGTACAGCAGCACCAGGCCCTGCTTGTCGAGCTTGTTGCTGATATAGGGGCGCGCGATGTGCCACAGCCTGCGCTCCTTGGCGTAGCTGTTGGCGAGGAACGGGTTGGAGTCGAACGCGAACAGCGCCGACTCGTTCGCCAGCACCGAGATCAGCAGCTCGCCGATCGGCACCTGGCCGGTCTGCACCGCGCGCTTGATCTCGGGGTGCTTGATCAGGCTGCCGTTCGAGTGGACCTGGAGCTCGAGCTTGCCGCCGGTCGCCTTGGCGACGTCGGTGGCGAACTGCATGACGTTCTTGGTGTGGAAGTTGCCGTCGGGGTAGGGCGTGGGCATGTCCCACTTGGTCTGCGCCTGCGCGACGCCGAACACGGCGGTCGCGGCGAGCGCCGCAGCGAGCTTGAGTTTCATGGGGTGTTCTCCGAGGCGGTTTTATCTGGTCTGGCGGAAATGCCAGCACATGATCGGTCAACGCCGGCGAAGCTGTCAATCTACTATCGTCACGCCCGGGGCGGGACGACAGTCGGGTTGCGGCGCAGGCGGATATCCTCCAGCCGGCGCGCCAGAGCGTCCTCGATGTCGGGCTGCACGGGCACGATGTAGAACGTGTCGCTCCTGACGGCATCGAATACGAGTCCGGCGATCGCCTCCGGGCGAAAACCGTCCTTCAGGAAGCCGCGCACCGCCTCGCGCCACATTTGCATCTGCGGGCTGAGCGGCGCCTCGCCGGGACCGCGGGGCTTCAGGTGGTCGGGGCGGTTGCGCTCCGATTCGATGATCCTGGTGTCGACCCAGCCGGGGCACAGCACCGAGACCGAGAGCTTCGCGTTGCGCGCCTTGAGGTCCTTGTAGAGGATCTCGCTCAGCGCCACCACGCCGTGCTTGGAGACCGTGTACGGCGCGCCGGTCGCGCCGGTCACCAGGCCGGCGGCCGAGGCGGTGTTGACGACGTGGCCCGCTTCGCCCTGCGCCAGCATGCGCGGCACGAATTGGCGGATGCCGTGCAGCACGCCGCGCAAGTTCACCCCGAGCACCCAGTCCCAGTCCTCCGGGGGCAGGTTCCAGACCCCTTCGGCGCCCACAACCCTGCCGCTCACGCCCGCGTTGTTGCACAGCAGGTGCACCTTGCCCCAGGCGTCGAAGGCCGCATCGGCCAGGCGCTCGACGTCCTGCTCGCGCATCACGTCGGTGCGCAGCGCGATGGCCGTTCCGCCCTGCGCTTCGATCGCCGCCCGCGCCGCCTCGAGCGGCGCGGCCTCGATGTCGGCGAGGACGACTTTCATGCCCGCCTGCGCGAAGCGCGTCGCCAGCGCGAGGCCGATGCCGCTCGCCGCGCCGGTCACCACCGCCACCTTGCCCGCAAACTCGTTCATCGTGCAGAGAACTCCATCACGCCGTCGTCGACGCGCCCGAAGCGCAACGTCATGATGTCGCGCGCGTAATTCTGGTGCAACCTCCAGGGCGGCTTCGAGCCCTGCTTCGGAAACAGGTGCAGCGAGCGCTGGATGTAGCCCGAGGAGAAATCCACCCAGGGCTCGCCAGCGAGCCCGGCGTCGGCGTTGCGCGGCGTGCACTGCAGGTAGCCGTGCTTGCGCATGTGATTGAGCAGCCGGCACACATACTCGCAGGTCAGGTCGCATTTCAGCGTCCACGACGCGTTGGTGTAGCCGAACGACGAGGCGAGGTTGGGCACCCCGCTGTACATCAGGCCCTTGTAGTTGTAGGTCCCGGCCGGATCGACGCGCTCGCCGTCGACCGCGATCTGCAGGCCGCTCAGCACTTCCAGGTTGAGCCCGGTGGCGGTGACGATCAGGTCGGCCGCGAGCTGCGCGCCCGACGCGAGCCCGATGCCGGTCTCGGTAAAGGTCTCGATCCGGTCGGTGACCACCGAGGCCTTCCCGCTCCGGATCGCCATGAACAGGTCCGCGTCGGGCACCAGGCACAGCCGCTGCTCCCAGGGGTCGTAGCGCGGCGTGAAATGCCGCTCGACGTCGTAGTCGGGTCCGAGATAGGCGCGCACCCCGCCCAGGATCAGCCGCCTCGCGCGCGCCGGGTTGCGCCGGCACAGGTTGAAGAAATACTGCTGCAGCAGGACGCGCTTCCAGCGCGTGATGCCGTAAGCGAGCATCGACGGCAGCCATCTGCGCAGTTTGATGGCCGCTTCGTCTTTCGCCGGACGCGCCACGACCCAGGTCGGAGAGCGCTGCAGCATGGTCACGTGCGCGGCCTGCTTCGCCAGTTCCGGCACCAGCGTGACCGCGGTGGCGCCGCTGCCGATCACGACCACGCGCTTGCCGGCGTAGTCGATGTCGTCGGTCCACTTCTGCGGGTGCACGATGCGGCCGGCGAAGCGCTGCGCGCCCGGGAAGTCGGGCGTATAGCCCTCCGCGTACTTGTAATAGCCGCCGCACACGAACAGGAAGCTGCAGCTGAACTGCACCGCCTCCTTCGCGCTGCCGCGCTCGGCCTCGACGGTCCAGCGCGCGTCCTGCGACGACCACGAGGCGCGCTTGACCTGGTGGCCGAAACGGATCCGGCGCTCGATGCCGTGCTCGCGCGCGGTGTCGCGCACGTACTTGAGGATCGACGCTCCGTCCGCGATCGCGTTGGCTTCCTCCCACGGGCGGAACGAATAGCCGAGCGTATACATGTCGGAATCGGAGCGGATGCCGGGGTAGCGGAACAGGTCCCAGGTGCCGCCGATCGCGTCGCGGCCCTCGAGAATGGCGTAGGTCCTGTCGCGGCAGCGGGTCTGCAGGTGGTAGCCCGCGCCGATGCCCGACAGCCCCGCGCCGACGATCAGGACGTCGAAATGCTCGATGCTCATCCGGTGCAAGCCGCGCTTACGGTCACAGGATACCGCGCAGCACGTCGTCGGCGAGCGGCATGCTCGCGGTCAGCCCCGGCGACTCGATGCCGAACAGGTTGACCAGGCCGGGCACGCCGTGCTCGCGCGGACCCTGGATCACGAAATCGGCCGCGGGCTCCCCCTGACCGGAGATCTTGGGCCGGATGCCGGCGTAGCCCGGCGCGAGCGCGCCGTCGGGCAGCCCCGGCCAGTAGCGCCGGATCGCGGCGTAGAAGCGCTCCGCGCGCTTGGGGTCGACCCGGTAGTCGACCGCATCGACCCATTCCACGTCCGGCCCGAAGCGCGCCTGCCCGGCGAGATCGAGCGTGAGGTGCACGCCCAGGCCGCCGGGCTCGGGCACCGGGTACACCAGGCGCGAGAACGGCGCGCGGCGCGCGAGCGAGTAGTAATTGCCCTTGGCGTAGAGCTCGCGCGGCGCGAGCGCCTCGGGGTAGCCGTCGATCAGTCGCGCCACGCTGGGCGCACGGATGCCCGCGCTGTTTACGAGAACGCTTGCTTCGATCTGCGTGGTTTCCGCGCCGCCGACCGTCAGGCGAAAGCCGGATGAATTCACTTCGGCCCGTTCGAGGCGGCTCCTGAGGGCGAGCATGGCGCCGTGGTCCTCGGCCTCGCCGAGGTAGGCGAGCATGAGCGCGTGGCTGTCGATGATTCCGGTCGAGGGCGAGTGCAGCGCGGCGACGCAGCGCAGCTCCGGCTCCCAGTCCAGCGCCTGCTCGCGAGTGACGAAATCGACGTCCGGCACGCCGTTGCTGCGCGCCCGCTCGCGGATGCGCTCGAGCTCGCCGCGCTGGGCCTCGTCGGCCGCGACGATCAGCTTGCCGCAGCGCCGGTGCGGCACGCCGCGCGCGGCGCAGTATTCGTACAGACGCTGCCGGCCGGCGACGCAGCTTCGGGCCTTGAGCGAGCCCGCGGGATAGTAGATGCCGGCGTGGATCACCTCGGAGTTGCGCGAGCTGGTGTGGGTGCCGATCGCGTCCTCGGCTTCCAGCACCACGACTTCGCGCCCCGCGAGCGCCAGCGCGCGCGCCACCGCCAGTCCGACCAGCCCGGCGCCGATCACCACCGCTTCGATCTTGTCCATGGCACGGGGAATAAACGCGGGCGCCAATGTATCACGATTAGAATCGCGTTCTCATGGCCCGGGACACGAGCGAGCGCGGCTGGCAGTTCTGGATCGACCGCGGCGGCACCTTCACCGACGTCGTCGCGCGGCGGCCGGACGGCGCGCTCGAAACCCACAAGCTGCTGTCGGAGGATCCGGGGCGTTACGCCGACGCCGCCCTGGCCGGAATCAGGCACATTCTCGGCTTGAAGCGCGGCGAGCCCATCCGGCCGGGAACCGTCGAGGCGGTGAAGATGGGCACCACGGTGGCCACCAACGCGCTGCTCGAGAGGAAGGGCGAGCGCACCGCGCTGTTCATCACCCGGGGCTTTCGCGACGCGCTGCGCATCGCCTACCAGAACCGCCCGCGGCTGTTCGAGCGCCACATCGTGCTGCCCGAGATGCTTTATTCGAAAGTGGTGGAAGTCGAGGAGCGCGTAGGCGCGCACGGGGAACTGGTTTTGCCTCTGAATGTCGATAAGACCCTCCAGGACCTGAAAGGCGCGTATCAGGAGGGCTACCGCTCGGTCGCGATCGTGTTCATGCATGCGTACCGCTTTCCCGAACACGAAGCCAAGGTGCACGAGCTCGCGCGACAGCTCGGCTTCCCCCAGATCTCGGTCTCCCACCAGGTCAGCCCGCTGATGAAGCTGGTCGGGCGCGGCGACACCACGGTGGTCGACGCTTACCTGTCGCCGATCCTGCGCCGCTACGTCGAGGGCGTGGCGGCCGAGCTGGGCGGAGTGCGGCTGCTGTTCATGCAGTCCAACGGCGGCCTGGCGGACGCGCACCGCTTCCAGGGCAAGGACTCGATCCTGTCCGGGCCGGCGGGCGGCATCGTCGGCGCGGTGCGCAGCTCGCTTGCGGCGGGCTTCGAGCGCATCATCGGCTTCGACATGGGCGGCACCTCGACCGACGTGTCGCACTGGGCGGGCGAGTTCGAGCGCGACTTCGACGCCAAAGTGGCGGGCGTGCGGGTGCGCGCGCCGATGATGAGCATCCATACCGTGGCCGCCGGCGGCGGATCGATCCTTCACTTCGACGGCGCGCGCTACCGCGTCGGGCCCGATTCGGCCGGCGCGGATCCGGGGCCCGCGAGCTACCGCCGCGGCGGCCCGCTCGCGGTGACCGACGCCAACGTCATGCTCGGCAAGATCCAGCCGCGCTATTTCCCGTGCGTGTTTGGACCAGACGGGGATAAGCCGATCGATTCCCAGTTGGTAAATGAAAAGTTCATGCAATTGACGCAATCAATCGGCGACGGCCGATCGGCGGAAGCCGTCGCCGAAGGCTTCATCCGGATCGCGGTCGCCAACATGGCCAACGCGATCAAGCAGGTCTCGGTCCAGCGCGGCCACGACGTGACGCGCTACACGCTGTGCTGCTTCGGCGGCGCGGCCGGGCAGCACGCCTGCCTGGTGGCCGACGCGCTGGCGATGGAGCGCGTGTTCATTCACCCGCTGGCCGGCGTGCTGTCGGCCTACGGCATGGGCCTGGCGGACCAGGCAGCGATGAAGGAGAAGTCAATTGAACTTCCCCTTACGGATGCAAATCTGATGCAACTGCAACGGGAATCCGATTCGCTCGCTCGAGCGGCGCGCGACGAGCTGCTGCGCCAGGGCGCCGAGGCGGCGCAGGTGCGGGTGATCAGGCGGGCGCACCTCAAGTACGAAGGCACCGACACCGCGCTCGCCGTGGCGCTGGGCGGCGCGGCGCAGATGACGGCCGAGTTCGAGGCCGCCTACCGCAAGCAGTTCTCCTTTCTCA
>JBAUTW010000317.1:0-1714 GCA_049582365.1 Burkholderiales bacterium
ACGTCGGCGTCGTACACCTTGCCGCGCCCGCGTTCGATCTCGGCGAGCGCGGCGTCGGTGCCCAGACCCGGGCGGTAGGGCCGATGCGAGGACATCGCCTCGATCACGTCCGCCACCGCCAGGACGCGCGCCTCGAGCAGGATCGCGTCGCCCTTGAGCCCCTGCGGATAGCCGCTGCCGTCCATGCGCTCGTGGTGCTGCAGCGTGACCTCGGCCACCGGCCAGGGGAACTTCACGTCCTTGAGCGCATCGTGGCCGGCCCGCGGGTGGCCCTGGATCAGCTGGTACTCGATGGGGCTCAGCCTGCCCGGCTTGGCGAGAATTTCCGCCGGGACCATGATCTTGCCGATGTCGTGCAGGTGGCCCGCCACGCGCAGGCCCTCCTGGCGCCGGCCGTCGAAGCCGAGCTCGGCGCCGATCGCCGCGGCGACCTCCGCCACGCGCCGCTCGTGGCCGGCGGTGTACGGATCGCGCATCTCGCTCAGGTTCGTGGCCACCTCGACGGTGCTCATGAAGGCGGTCTCGAGCTGTGCCACGTAGTCGCGGATCTGCTCCTCGGCGCGCCGCTTCTCGGAAATGTCCTGCAGGATCGCGATGAGCGCGGGTTTGCCGCCGTAGGTCGCGCGCGCGCCGTGCGCGCCGACGTCGATCGTCGAGCCGTCCTTGCGCAGGCCGGTGAATTCGTAGCTTTCGTGCGGCACTTCGCCCTCCAGCCGCCGCCGCATCAGCGCGGCGACCCTGGCGCGGTCCTGCTGCGCGATCACCGACGCGGGATCGAGGCCGACCAACTCGGCGGCCGACTGGTAACCGAAGATTTCGACGCAGCGCGGATTGACGAAGCTGAACTTGCCGTCCTGGATCACCCAGATGCCGGCGATCGACTGGTCGATCAGGCCGCGGAACTGCTCCTCGGCCGCGCGCAGCGCCAGCTCCGCGAGCTTGCGGTCCTGGATGTCCTCGACCACCGAGATGAAGTAGGCCGGGCTGCCGTCGCCGTGCCGCGCGAGCGCGACCGTGAGGTTGCCCCAGACGGTGGTGCCGTCCTTGCGCAGGTAGCGCTTTTCCGTCCGGTAGGTGTCGATCTCGCCTGCCAGCATGCGGCGCGCCGCGTCGAGGTCGCCTTCGACGCCCTCCGGGTGCGTGACGGACTGGAAATTCCCAGCGAGCAGCTCTTCGCGGCCGTAGCCGACGATCCGGCACAGCTTGTCGTTCACCTGCAGCCAGCGGCCGTCTGGCGCCACGATCGCGATGCCCACCGCGGCCTGCTCGAAGGTGGCGCGAAAGCGCCGCTCGCTCTCCCTCAGCGCGCGACCGGCGAGTTGCGCGTCGGTCACGTCGCGCGCCATGCCGCGCACGATGGGCGCAGGTACGCCTTCGGTGCGAAGCGTGTTGTGGTATTCCCAGTAGCGCAGCTTGCCGTCGCGCGTCTGCACCGCCATCCGCCCCGATGCGCCGCCTTTCGCCGCGAGCTCGTCGAGGTAGGCCGCGAACTGTTCGCGGGTGGCGGGGGCGAGCACGTCGCGCAGGTTGGTTCCGACGAGCGATCCGGGCTCGTAGCCGAGCGTTCGGTACGCGGCGGCGTTGACCGATATCAGCCTTCCCTCGATGTCGTGGGTGCAGAACAAGTCCTGGCTGTTCTCGACCAGGTCGCGGTAGCGGTCCTCGCTCTCGCGCCGGGCGGCCTGGGCCTCGTCGAGTGTCCGCCGCACGCGGG
>JBAUTW010000318.1:0-4134 GCA_049582365.1 Burkholderiales bacterium
CCGGCGGCCGCCCGGGCTGGCGGACGCTTTCGCCGCCTACGAGAAGCGCGACTGGAACCGTGCCATCGAGCTGCTCGAAGCGGCGCTGCCCGGGACCGTGCGCATCGGCGGCAGTCGCGCGCAGCGCGATATCGTCGAGTTCACCCTGCACGCGGCCTGCCTGCAGGCGGGGCGCACTCCGCCGCAGAGACGTGCCGCGACGACCTAGCGGGTCCGCGCGCCTTTGACGAATTCGAGCGAGGTCCGGAACAGGTCCAGATCCTTCTGGTACTCGGCCGCCTCGGTGCGGTCGATCTGGATCCATTCCCGCGTGCTCGACACCCCGCCGGGCTGAAACGGGACCACATTGTCGCGCGAGAACTGCAGCTCGGTCGCCGTGGCGACGGGCAGGCGCAGCCCCACGCCCCGGCCGCTGATGCAGGCGAACATCCTGTCATTGACGAAGTAGGCGTCGAGGCCGTTGATCTTCTTCGTGCTCACGCCGGGCAGCTGCAGCAGCACTGCGTCTATCTGCGCCTTGCGGCTCGACTCGGGCGAATCCGAATTCATGCAAGAATCTCTCTAGCTCCGCATCAACGCGCTATCGTACCGTCAATTCAAGGAGAGACCCATGTCCAAGACCGTGCTCCTTACCGGCGCCGGAAGCGGTTTCGGCCGGCAGGCCGCCGTGCAGCTCGCCAAGCGCGGGCACAAGGTGATCGCCACCGTGGAGACCGACAAGCAGGCCGCCGAGCTCTCGGCCGCGCATCCCGAGCTGACCGTGACGAAGCTCGATATCACGAACCCGAAAGACGTCGCCAAGCTCGACCAGTGGGACCTCGACGTGTTCGTCGCCAACGCCGGCATGGGTCAAACCGGGCCCCTGAGCCTGATTCCGATGGAACGGCTGCGCGCCGTGTTCGAAGTCAACGTCTTCGGCACCTTCGCGGGCGTGCAGCGCGTCGCGCAGAAGATGCGCAAGAAGCGCGCCGGCCGCATCCTGATCGTGTCGTCGATCGGCGGCGTGCGCGCCGGCGTGGGGTCCGGGCCCTACACCATGACCA
The DNA here is from genome assembly GCA_049582365.1 of Burkholderiales bacterium. GTDB lineage: Bacteria > Pseudomonadota > Gammaproteobacteria > Burkholderiales > SG8-39 > DAHVFK01. The sequence goes on from JBAUTW010000318.1 coordinate 1,044, forward strand.
AGCACGCGCTGCAGGCCCTGGGAGGCGCGCTGCGCGCCGAGCTCGCGTCGTTCGGGGTCGACGTCGCGCTCATCAACCCGGGACCGTTCGCCACCGGCTTCAACGACCGCATGGCCAACAATCCCGGCCCCTGGTTCGACCGCAAGACCGCCGCACCCGAGGACGTGGCGGTCATGGACTCGCTCGTGCAGCGCATCACCGTGGGCCAGCTCGACCCGGCCGACGTCGTCAAGCGCTACGTCGAGCTGGTCGAGGCCGACAAGACCGAGCTGGTGAACTTCATCCCCGCGGACATCGTCGAGCGGATGAGCCGGCCGAAGCCCGCCTGACTGCAAGAATAGACTATCCGCATGGACAAGGCGGCCGAGCACTTCGACGTGCTCATTGCAGGCGCTGGCATCTCGGGTGTCGGCGCTGCGTATCACCTGGCGCAGCAATGCCCGGGCAGGCGCTTCGTGGCGCTCGAGGCGCAGGACGGCTTCGGCGGCACCTGGCGCACGCACCGCTTCCCGGGCATCCGCTCCGACAGCGACCTTTACACCTTCGGCTACCGCTTCAAGCCCTGGACCGGACCGCCGATCGCCACTGCGGCGGAGATCCTCAAGTACATGGGCGAGGTGATCGACGAAAACGGCCTCGCGCGCCACATCCGCTACCGCCACCGGATCGTCTCCGCGAGCTGGTCGAGCGAGGCCAAATGCTGGACGATCGAGGCCGAGCGGACCGACACTGGCGCGCGCGCGCGCGTCAGCGCGAAGTTCCTCTGGATGTGCCAGGGCTACTACCGGCATTCCGAGGGCTACACGCCACGGTGGCCCGGCATGGAGCGCTTCGGCGGCAGGATCGTGCATCCGCAGCGCTGGCCGGAGGATCTCGAACTCGCCGGCAAGCGCGTCGTCGTCATCGGTTCGGGCGCGACCGCGGCGACGCTGGTGCCGGCGATCGCGGGCAAGTGCGCGCAGCTGACCATGCTGCAGCGCTCGCCGACGTTCTACATCACCGGGCGCAACGCCAACGAGCTGGCCGACATGCTGCGCAGCCTGGAGGTGCCGGAGGAGTGGGTGCACGAAATCGTGCGGCGCAAGATCCTCAAGGATCAGGCGGTCTTCACCCGGCGCGCCTATCACGAGCCGGAGGAGGTCAAGCAGGAACTGCTCGCCGGCGTGCGCAAGTACCTCGGGCCGGACTTCGACGTCGAGCGGCATTTCACCCCGCGCTACCGCCCGTGGCGCCAGCGCGTCGCGTTCATCCCGGACGGCGACCTGTTTTGCGCGATTCGCGACGGCAAGGCCTCGGTGGTCACCGACGAGATCGAGTCGTTCACCGCCACCGGCATCCGCCTGAAGTCGGGCGCCGTGCTCGAGGCCGACGTGGTGGTCACCGCCACCGGGTTCAACCTCAACGTGCTGGGCGACATCGCGTTCACGATCGACGGCGCGCCGCTCGACTTCGCGCGCAGCGTGACCTACCGCGGCGCGATGTTCACCGGCGTCGCGAACATGGCGTGGGTGTTCGGCTACTTCCGCGCGAGCTGGACGCTGCGCGCCGACCTGATCGCGGACTTCGTCTGCCGGCTGCTGAGGCACATGGACATTCGCGGCGCCGGCGTCGTGGTGCCGGCGCTGCGCCCCGAGGAGCGCGGCATGCCGCTGGCGCCGTGGGTCGACGCGGAGAACTTCAACCCCGGTTACGTCATGCGCGGCGTCGATCTGCTGCCCAGGCAGGGCGACCGCATGCCCTGGCGCCACACCCAGGACTACTGGAGCGACAAGGACGAGCTGCCGCGCGCCGACCTGGACGACGGCACGCTCGTCTACGCATGAGCAGGCGGTTCGACGTCGTCGTCTTCGGCGCCACCGGCTTCACCGGGCGGCTGGTGGCGGAATACCTGAATGCGTCGTACGGCGTCGGCGGCGAGCTCGCGTGGGCATTGGCGGGCCGCAATCTCGACAAGCTCGCCGAGGTGCGTCGTTCGATCGGCGCCGGCGAGAGCGTGCCGCTGATCGTCGCCGAGGCGACCGACGCCGGCGCCCTGGCGAGCCTGGTGCGGCAGTCCAGGGCGATCATCACGACCGTGGGGCCCTACCAGCTGCACGGCAGGGCGCTCGCGACAGCGTGCGCCCGGGAAGGCACCGACTATGTCGACCTGTGCGGCGAGCCGGTCTGGATGGCGCAGATGATTCCGTTGCTGGAGGAGCCGGCGCGGGCGAGCGGCGCGCGCATCGTGTTTTCGTGCGGCTTCGACTCGATTCCGTTCGATCTCGGGGTCGTCTTCCTTCAGGACGAAGCGCGGCGGCGCTTCGGCATGCCGCTCACCAGGGTGCACGGGCGGGTGCGCAGGATGAAGGGCAAGCCTTCCGGGGGCACGATCGCCAGCATGCTGGCGAGCATCGAGCAGATGGTGCGCGATCCCGCCGCAAGACGGGCGATGGTCGATCCCTTCGCGCTGACCCCGGGCTTCAAAGGGGCGCGGCAACCCGAGAGCGAGTCGGCCTCCTACGACCAACTGGCCAAGGCCTGGACAGGACCCTTCATCATGGCCCCGATCAACACCAAGAACGTGCATCGCACCAACGCGCTGCTCGGTCATCCCTGGGGCCGCGACTTCGTCTACGACGAGCGCATGCTGGCCGGAGACGGGGCGGACGGGGAGAGGCGGGCGAAGAGAATGACGAGCGCGATCCGGATGCAGAACGCGCTACTCGCCTTCGCGCCCACGCGCGCACTGCTGAGACGCTTCGCGCTGCCGAAGCCGGGCCAGGGCCCCGACGCCAAGGAGCGCGCAGCCGGCGGCTACGAGCTGCTGTTCATCGGCCAGGCGGCCGACGGCCGTACGCTGCGGGCATCGGTGCGCGGCGAGGGCGATCCGGGCTACGCGTCGACTTCCCGGATGATCTCGGAAAGCGCGCTGTGCCTGATCGAGGACGTCGACCGCGCGGCGACCGGCGGCGGCGTGTGGACGCCCGGCGCGGCGATGGGCCGGAAACTGGTCTCCCGCCTGCAGGCGCGGGCCGGATTGACCTTCGCCATCGAGGATTAGTATAGGCTGCGGAATCGGGGGTTCAGAAAGTGCAGATAGACAGCTTTCTCG
>JBAUTW010000319.1:0-11770 GCA_049582365.1 Burkholderiales bacterium
GCTCGAGAGCCGGCGCAGCTTCACCGCCGCTCCCCGGCCGCGCGCGCGAAGGCCTCGACCAGCGGCTGCAGCTGGGCGCGCTTCATCTTCAGCGCCGCCTGGTTGACCACCAGGCGGGCCGAGACCGGCATGATCTCCTCGACCGCGACCAGGTTGTTGGCGCGCAGCGTGCCGCCGCTCGAGACCAGGTCGACGATCGCGTCGGCCAGGCCGACGATCGGCGCCAGTTCCATGGAGCCGTAGAGCTTGATCAGGTCGACGTGCACCCCCTTGGCGGCGAAGTGCTCGCGCGTGGTGCGCAGGTACTTGGTGGCGACGCGCAGCCGCGCGCCGCGGCGCACCGCACCTTCGTAGTCGAACCCCTTGCGCACCGCCACCATCATGCGGCAGCGCGCGATGCCGAGGTCGACCGGCTGGTACAGCCCCTCCCCGCCGTGCTCGACCAGCACGTCCTTGCCGGCGATGCCGAGGTCTGCGCCGCCGAACTGCACGTAGGTCGGCGTATCCGAGGCCCGCACCACGATCAGGCGCAGGCCGCGCCGGTTGGTGCCGATCACCAGCTTGCGCGAGGCGCCGGGGTCCTCGTCGGGCCGGATGCCCACGCGCGCGAGCAGCGGCGCGGTCTCGTCGTAGATCCGTCCCTTGGAAAGCGCGATGCTGATCAGACCCATGGCACAAAAGCAGACAAGCCCCTCCGAGGGGGCCTGCGTTGCGCAGCTGGCTAGGGTCCGGATTCTACCGCAGGAGTATCATTCGCCGGTCGTCAACGAAGCCGGCCCCCCTCACAGCAACCGTGGAAGACTCGAGCCGCACGCGCGTCTGCAGCGTCCTGTTCGTCGACGTGGTCGGCTACTCCAAGCAGCCCGTGGCGGAGCAGCTGATGCTGAAGCAGGCGGTGCGCGACCTGCTGAACTTCGCCCTGGATCAGATCGACCCGCGCGAGCGCAGGATCCAGGACACCGGCGACGGCGCGGTGGTGGTGTTCACCGGCGACCCCGAGGACGCGCTTTTCGCCGCCATGTCGACGCGCGACTCGGCCGGCAAGCTGCGCTTGAGGCTGGGGATCAACCTCGGCCCGCTGTACCTCTCGGAGATGAGCGACAGCCAGACCAACATGGTGGGCGACGGCATCAACGTCGCGCAGCGCATCATGAGCTTCGCCGAGCCCGGCCAGCTGCTGGTGTCGCGCTCGTTCCGCGACGTCGCCTACTGGCTCTCGAGCGACTACGACCGCCTGTTCGTGCCCGAGCCGGCGCGCGAGGACAAGCACGGCCGCATGCACGAAGTGTATTCGGTAACGACCAGCGTGCGCGCCGGACGGCGGGTGGCGGAGATCGCGGCCAGCCTGCGGGCGCAGCGCCCCTCCGCCGCGGAGCCGAAAGAGGCGGTTGGGAACGCGCCGGCGAGAGTGTTCGACGCCGGATCGCACCTGGTCATTTCCGGCTACGGCAAGACCGGCGTCGAGCAGGCGCTGAACGAGCTGGCGGGCCGCGGCGCGCGCGTCATATCGCGCGTCGAGGCGATCGGCAACAAGTGGGTGGCGACCTGCGAACATCCGGACGCGGCAGCCTGCAAGGTCGAGGAATTCGGCTTCGCCCGGCTGGTCACCGGCCCCACGCGCGAGCTGGTGGCGGCGAAGATCAGGGAGCTGACCTCGTACGGCGGGATTCAGGTGGGCGAGATCGAGCTGAACGACGGCGTGTGGACCGGCATGTGCGACCTGAGCAGCGCCAGCCGCTGAGCGCGGCCTGGTGACGCGGGGGTGAGAATCGCCGTACCCCCGCACCCCCTAGCGCAGGCGCTCGACCCTTGCGCCCAGGGCGGCGAGCTTCTTTTCGAGCGATTCGTAGCCGCGGTCCAGGTGATAGATGCGGTCGATGACGGTCTCGCCTTCGGCGGCGAGCGCGGCGATCACCAGGCTGGCCGAGGCGCGCAGATCGGTGGCCATGACTTGCGCTCCGGAAAGGCGCTTGACGCCGTTCACGACCGCGACGTTCCCCCTCAGTTCGATGCGCGCGCCCATGCGCGCCAGCTCGGGCACGTGGGTGAATCGGTCCAGATATATCGTGTCTTCGACCACGCTCGTGCCCGCGGCAATCGCGCAGACGGCGATCATCTGCGCCTGCATGTCGGTGGGGAAACCGGGGAAAGGCTGCGTCACCACGCTCACCGCGGCCGGCCGCGGCGGGCCCGAGACCGTCACCGCGTCGGCGCTGCGCTGGATCGCGCATCCGGTCTCTTCCAGCTTGTGCAGCGCCGCCTCGAAATGTTCCGGCACGACGTCCAGGAGCCGGATACGGCTGCCCGTTATTGCCGCCGCTGCCGCGAACGTCGCCGCCTCGATGCGGTCGGGAATGATCGTCGCATCGATCGGGCGCAGTGCGCTCACGCCCCGGATCGTGAGGCGCCGCGAGCCGAGCCCCTCGATACGCGCGCCGCATGCCACCAGCGCCTCGCCGAGCGCGGTCACGTCCGGCTCGAGCGCGACGTTCTCCAGCACGCTCGTGCCTTGCGCGAGCACTGCCGCCATCATGAGCTGGGCGGTCGCGCCGACCGAAACCACGTCGAAACTGACGGTTGCGCCCCTCAGCGCCACGTCGCGGCCGACGATGTAGCCGTGCTCGATATCAAGCTTTGCGCCCATCGCCTGCAGGCCGGCGAGGTGCAGATTGACCGGCCGCGGCCCCCACGCGCAACCCCCGGGCAGGGACACCCTGGCCTGGCCGAAACGCGCCAACAGCGGCCCGAGCACGTAGATGCTGGCGCGCATGGTCTTGACCAGCTCGTAAGGCGCCTCCACCGACTTGACGTCGTGCGTGTCGATCGTGAACAGATTGTCGTCGAACGACACCTTTGCGCCGAGCAGCTCGAGCATCCTGGCGAACGTCTGCGTGTCGCGCAGCCTCGGCACATTGCGCAGGCGGTGCACCCCGGGGACCAGAAGCGTCGCCGCCATGATCGGCAGCGCCGCGTTCTTGGCGCCCGATATCGTGACGTCGCCTTCCAGCGGCCTGCCGCCGGTGATGCGCAGCTTATCCACCTGCCTGCCACTCCTGCGGCGTCAAGGTGCGCATCGACAGCGCATGGATCTCCTCGCGCATCCGGTCGCCCAACGCCCCGTATACGAGCTGGTGGCGCTGCACCCTGTTGCGGCCCTCGAACTGTTGCGACACGATCAGGGCCTGAAAGTGCTCCCCGTCGCCCGCGACCTCCAGGTGCTCGCACTCCAGGCCTGCCGCAATGCCCTGCTTGACGCTTTCCGCCGTCACCATCGTCCTATCCCCGCAGTTTGTAGCCGCGCTTGAGCATCCACAGCGTGCCCGCCGCGATCAGCACGAAGCTTAACCCGACCACGGTGAGGCTCACCACGGGCGACACGTCCGAGACGCCGAAGAAGCCGTAGCGAAAGCCGTCGATCATGTAGAAAAATGGGTTGGCGTGCGAAAGCCCCTGCCAGAACGAAGGCAGCGAGTGGATCGAGTAGAACACGCCCGACAGGAAAGTGAGCGGCAGGATGACGAAGTTCTGGAACCCGGCGAGCTGGTCGAAGCGCTCCGCCCAGATGCCGGCCACCAGCCCGAGCGTGCCGAGCAGTCCGCTGCACAGCAGGGCGAAGGCGAGCGCCCATAGCGGCGCCTGCAGTTTGAGGTCGACGAACCAGACCGCCGCCGCGAACACGCCCAGGCCGACCGCGTTGGCGCGCACCATCGACGCGAGCACGTAGGCCCAGAAGAACTCCTGGTAGGAGATCGGCGGCAGCAGTACGAAGACCAGGTTGCCGCTGATCTTGGACTGAATCAGGCTGGAGGAGCTGTTGGCGAAAGCGTTCTGCAGCACGCTCATCATCACCAGGCCCGGTACCAGGAACGCGGTGTAGCTCACGTCCTGGTAGACGTTCACCCGCCCTTGGAGCGCGTGGGCGAAGATCAGCAGGTAGAGCAGCGCGGTGAGCACCGGCGCGGCCATGGTCTGGAAGCTCACCTTCCAGAAGCGCAGCAGCTCCTTGTACAGCAGCGTCGCGAAGCCGGTCATCACGGCCGCCCCATCACGCCCATGAAGACCTCCTCCAGGTCGGGCTGCTCGAGCTCGAATTCGGTGACGCCGACGCCGGCCTCTCGCAGCGCCGCGAGCACCGCCTCGATCTCGGCGTAGCTTTCCAGGTGCAGCGTGACGCGCGCGCCGTCACGACCCACCAGGCGCGCGGCCAGTGCCCCGGGCAGCACCTCGCGCTCCAGCCCGAGCTTGAGATACAGGCCAGAGACGCTCGCCAGCAGGTTGCGGGTCGAGTCGAGCGCGACTACGCGCCCGGCCTTGAGCATCGCGATGCGGGTGCACAGCGACTCCGCTTCCTCGAGATAGTGCGTGGTGAGCACCACCGTGTGGCCGTCGCGGTTGAGCCGCCGCACGAAGTGCCACAAGCCCTGCCGCAGCTCGACGTCGACGCCCGCGGTGGGCTCGTCAAGCACGATCACGGGCGGCTTGTGCACCAGCGCCTGCGCCACCAGCACCCGGCGCTTCATGCCGCCGGAGAGCGCGCGCATGTTGACGTCCGCTTTGGAGCTCAGGTCGAGGTGGTGCATGATCTCGTCGATCCAGGCGTCGTTGCGGCGGATGCCGAAGTATCCCGACTGAAAGCGCAGCGTTTCGCGCACCGTGAAGAAAGGGTCGAACACCAGCTCCTGCGGCACGATGCCGAGCAGCCGTCGCGCGCGGCGGTACCCGGTCACGACGTCAGCGCCAAGAATCGAAACAGAGCCGGCATCGGCGCGCGCCAGCCCGGCGACGATGCTGATCAAGGTGGTCTTGCCGGCGCCGTTCGGCCCCAGCAGACCGAAGAACTCGCCCTGCGGGATTGCAAGGCTCACTCCGTCGAGCGCGCGCAGCGCGCCGTAGCGCTTCTCGACGCTGCGGATCTCGATTGCGGAGGTCAGTGGTGCGCGCCCGGGGCGGGCAGGAGCCCGTCCACGCCGTACAGTTTTGCGATCGTCTCGAGGCCCTGCGGCAGGTTGGCGAAGGCGACTTCGGATTTGCGCTGCTTGGCCTCCCGCAACCAGGCGAGCAGCACCGCCAGCAGGGACGAATCGAGCTCCGTCACCTCGCCGAGATCGATGGTGCGCGCGCCGTCGCGGATCTGCTGCAGGCCCTCTTCCAGCACCTGCGCGACGTTGGCGAGCGTCACCGGGCCGCTCAGCATCAGAGTGGTTCCGTCGCGCCGGATCACTTCTTGCCCGGCTCCCCGGACTGCGCGAGCGATTCGTTCTTCGCGTGCAGGCTGCGGATCAGGCCGTCGATGCCCTCGGCGCGAGCGATGTTGCCGAATTCGGTGCGGTAGTTCGCCACCAGGCTGACGCCCCCGACCGCGACGTCGTAGACCTGCCAGCCGGAGGCGGTCTTCTCCATGCCGTAATCGATCGGCACGGGCTGCGTTCCCGGCTGGATGATGCGCACCTGCACCGTTACGTCGGTGTCGCTCGGCCGCGCGTGCAGCGGCCGGAAATCGAACCTCTGGTTGCTGTACGCCGCGAGCGCGCTGGCGTAGGTCCGCACCAGCAGCGTCTTGAATTCCTCGGTCAGGCGCATCTTCTGCTCGGAGGTGGCCTTGCGCCAGCTCAGGCCCACCGCGGTCGCGGTCATACTGGTGAAATCGAAGTGCGGCAGCACCTTGGCCTCGATCAGGCCGATGATCTTCTTGCGGTCGCCGCCCTGGATGTCCTTGTCGTTCTTGATGATCCCGACCACCTCGAGCGTGACGTTCTTGACCAGAACGTCCGGCGGCGTCATGGCATCGGCCGCCCAGACTGGCGTCGCCGCGACCACGAGCGCAGCGCCCGCGAGCGCGTGCTTAACGCTGCGCAGCATAGTTGGTTCCTCCCGCAGACTCGCCTTGCTGTGACATCGGCTCGCGCGGCGGCCTGCCGTCGTAGATCAGGCTTCTGCGGCGCTGCAGATAGGCGTCGCGCACGAAGAGATAGGGGTCGAGCGCCGCCTGCTCGAGCAGGCGGCTCGCGTCGAGCAGGTCGGCACGCTGGCTGGTGGCGCGCAGCAGGACGGCGGCGTTGCGCTCATCCACCGGATAATGGTTCCCGACCGGGTCGAAATGCCAGTCGAACACGGTGCCCACGGCGTCGCGCGCGTCGCTCGGTCCGATGAACGGCAGCACGAGGTAGGGGCCGCTGCCCATGCCCCAGCGGCCGATCGTCTGGCCGAAGTCCTCGTTGTGTTTGTCCAGGCCCATGTCGGTTGCCCAGTCCGCGATCCCGACCACGCCGAACGTAGTGTTGAACGCGAAGCGCAGCCAGTCGGTCAGCGCATCCTCCGGCTTGCCCTGCAGCAGGTTGTTGGCGCCGATCAACAGGTCGGCGATGTTGGAGAAGAAGTTGCGCACGCCGTTGCGCACCGGGTCGGGCAGTACGTCCTTGTACGCGGTCGCGACCGGCTTGGCGACCGCCCTGTCGAAGGCGTCGTTGAAGCGGTACACGGAACGGTTGAAGCCCTCCAGCGGATCGCTCGGATCGGGGTTGGGGACGCTCGCGCAGCCGCCGGCCCCGGCGAGCGCCAGCACGAGCAGCAGGATTTGCGCGCGGCGGTTCACTTCGAGTTGTCCTTGCCTTCGGCCGCCTTGCTGAACAGGAACTGGCTGATCAGGTTCTCCAGCACCACCGCCGATTGAGTGAGTTTTATTCTGTCGCCGTTCGCGAGCATCTTGGTGTCGCCCCCCGCCTCGAGCCCGATGTATTGCTCGCCCAGCAGTCCCGAAGTGAGGATCTTCGCCACCGTGTCGCGCGGGAACCGGTATCCCGCACCCAGGCTCATGGTCACGACTGCCTCGTAGGTTTCGGTATCGAACCTGATGTCCGATACGCGTCCGACGACCACGCCCGCGCTCTTTACCGCCGCGCGTACTTTCAGGCCGCCGATATTAGCAAAATTGGCCTTCACTTCGTATGTCTGGGCGGCGGAGAACGAAGCCAGGTTTCCCACCTTGAGAGCGAGAAAGAGCAGCGCACCGAGGCCCGCCGCGACCAGGATTCCGACCCAAAGATCGATCGTGGAGCGATTCATGTTGCCGTACCTCCGGTGAACATCAACGCAGTAAGCACGAAATCCAGCGCCAGTATGGCAAGCGACGAGGTGACCACGGTGCGCGTGGTCGCGCGCGAAACGCCCTCCGCCGTGGGCGCCGCGTCGTAGCCCTCGAACACGGCGATCCAGGACACGGCGATGCCGAACACGAAGCTCTTGATGACGCCGTTCAGAATGTCCTCGCGCACGTCGACCGCCGCCTGCATCTGCGACCAGAACGCTCCGTCGTCGACCCCGATCAGCTTCACGCCCACCAGATAGCCGCCGAAAATTCCCATGGCCGAGAACAGCGCCGCGAGCAGCGGCATCGAAATCACCCCGCCCCAGAAGCGCGGCGCGACGATGCGCGCGATCGGATCGACCGCCATCATCTCCATGGCCGAAATCTGCTCGGTAGCCTTCATCAGCCCGATCTCGGCGGTGATCGCCGATCCCGCGCGGCTGGCGAACAGCAGCCCCGCGACCACCGGGCCGAGCTCGCGCACCAGCGACAGCGCCACCAGCACCCCGAGCGCTTCCGAGGATCCGTAACGTTCGAGGGTGTTGTAGCCCTGCAGCCCGAGCACCATGCCGACGAACAGTCCCGAGACCATGATGATGACGAGCGACAGCACGCCGGCGAAGTAGATCTCGCGGATCGTCAGGCTGAAGCGCCGCAGCGCCGTGCCCGAGTGCAGAAGCAGGTAACCCAGGAAGCGGGCCGCGAAGCCGAGCTGCCAGACCCCCGAGGTCACCTGGTTTCCCAGCCGCTCGAAGTAACCGCGCAGCGCTTTGCCCGCCATCTCAGGCCTCCGTCAGTTCGAGGTCGGCGTCATACGCCGGCGCGGGATAGTTGAACGGCACCGGACCGTCGGGCTTGCCGTGCACGAACTGATCGACGAACGGCTCCTGCGAAGCCCGGATCTCCTCCGGCGTGCCCTTCGCCACGACCTGCCCGTCGGCGACGAAGTAGAGATAATCGACGATGTCGAGGCACTCCTGCACGTCGTGGCTGACGACGATCGAGGTCGCGCCGAGCGCGTCGTTCAAGGTCCTGACCAGGCGCGCGATGACGCCGAAGGAGATCGGGTCCAGACCGGTGAAGGGCTCGTCGTAGAGCATCAATTGCGGGTCGAGCGCGATGGCGCGCGCGAGCGCCACGCGCCGCGCCATGCCGCCGGAAAGCTCGGACGGCATCAGCCGCGCCGCGCCGCGCAGGCCGACCGCCTGCAGCTTGAGCATCACCAGGTCGTGGATCATGTCATGCGGCAGGTCGGTGTGCTCGCGCATCTGGAACGCCACGTTGTCGTACACCGACATGTCGGTGAACAGCGCGCCGAACTGGAACAGCATTCCCATCCTGCGGCGCATGGCATACAGGCCGTCCTGGTCGAGCTCGCGGGTCAGCGCGCCGAGGACCCGCGCCCGCCCCTGCGTCGGCAGGTGAACGCCGCCGATGATGCGCAGCAGTGTCGTCTTGCCGCAGCCTGACTGGCCCATGATCGCCACCACCTTGCCGCGCGGGATCGTCACGCTGACGTCGCGCAGCACGGGGCGCTCGGGGTCGTAACCGAACCAGACCTTCTCGACCTCGACGATGTTGGAGTCCGGCAAGCGAAAATGGCGCCGCAGGGAAAGGGCGGATTTTACTCGAATACCTATATATTAGCGTCCATGCCCTCGTCCGTTGCACCTCAGGCGGCGCCCGCAGTGAGCGTGGTCGGCCTCGAAAAGCACTATGGCGGCCGCGCGGTGCTGTGCGGAGTCGACCTCGCCGTCGGGGTCGGCGAATCGGTCGGGCTGGCGGGCGTGAACGGCGCAGGCAAGACCACGCTGATCAAATGCCTTCTCGATCTGTGCGCCCACGACGCCGGGCGCATCGAGCTGTTCGGCGTGCCGAGCGGCCGTCCGGAAGCGCGCCGCCGGCTGGCCTACGTGCCGGAGCGCTTCGTGCCGCCGCACTACCTGCGCTGCCGGGAGTTTCTCGAGCTGATGCAGTCGCTCGCCGGCGCGCGCTACGACGCCGTGCGCGCCGCGGCGCTGCTTGCCGAACTCGAGCTGGAGCCGGGCGTGCTCGAGCGCCCGGTGCGCGAGCTGTCGAAGGGAATGACTCAGAAACTCGGGCTGGCAGCCTGTTTCCTGGTCGAGCGCGAGATCTACGTGCTGGACGAGCCCATGAGCGGCCTTGACCCTGCCGGCCGGGTCGCGGTCAAATCGGTGCTGCGGCGGCTCGTCGGCGAGGGGCGGGCGCTGCTGATCACGTCGCACGTTCTGGCCGACATCGAGGAGCTGTGCTCCGCGGTGGCGGTGCTGGACCGAGGCGCGATCAGGTTCCACGGCGCGCCGGCCCGGCTCTGCGACCGTTTTTCGGAGCCCAACCTGGAACGGGCTTTTCTGAGATGCATACGCGGTGATGGCAACTAACCTGCGCGAAGCGCGAGAGGGCAAGCCGTCGCTGCTCATCGTCGACGACGATGAACTGATCACCGACACGCTGTCGTTCGCGCTCGGAACCGACTTCGAGGTCCACACCGCCGACTCGCGCGAGCAGGCGATCTCGCTCCTGCGCCAACTGCCGCAGGCGCCGCAGCTCGCGCTGGTCGACCTCGGGCTGCCGCCGGTGCCGCACGTTCCCGACGAGGGATTCCAGCTCATCGCGGACTTGCTGGCGCACTCGCCGAGCATGAAGATCTTCGTCCTGTCGGGGCAGAACGACGCCGCCCACGCTCGCCACGCGCGTACGCTCGGCGCGGCGGAGTTCATCGCCAAACCCTGCGACCCCGCGACGCTCAAGCGCACGCTGACTCGTGCGCTCGAAGTGCGCGCGGCCGAGCTCGGCCGGCGACCCGAGGAAGCGATCGGCCTGGTCGGCGACAGTCCGGCGCTCGCCAAGCTGAGGAGCCAGATCGCCCAGTTCGCCGATTCGCCCTTCCCGGTCCTGATCGAGGGCGAGTCGGGCAGCGGCAAGGACCTGGTGGCGCAAAGCCTGCACCGGCAGTCCGCGCGCGCGCCCAAGCCCTACCTCGCGCTCAACTGCGCCGCCATCTCGCCCGCGCTGGTCGAGCCGACGCTGTTCGGCTACGTCAAGGGCGCCTTCACCGGCGCCAGCGGCAACAAGTCCGGCTATTTCGAGGACGCGCACGACGGCACCTTGTTCCTCGATGAGATCGGCGAGCTTCCGCTCGAGATGCAGGCGAAGCTGCTGCGCGTGCTGGAGAACGGCGAGTACCAGCGCGTGGGCGAAACCCAGGGGCGCATCTCGCGCGCCAGGGTGGTCGCCGCCACCAATCGCGACTTGCGCCAGGAGGTGAAGCGCGGCACCTTCCGCGCCGACCTCTATCACCGCCTCTCGGTCCTGACCCTTAGCGTGCCGCCGCTGCGTGAGATGGAGTCCGACAAGCTGCTGCTGCTCGAGTACTTCCGCCGCTTCTACGCCGAACAGTCCGGGGTGCAGCCGTTTTCGCTCGACGGCGCGGCCGAGAAGCGCTGGCTCGCCTACCCGTTCCCCGGCAACGTGCGCGAGTTGCGCAACATCGTGATCCGGCTCACTACCAAGTACGCGGGCCAGCGGCTCTCGGTCGCGGAACTCGAGCTGGAGTTCGACCTCGAGACGCCGCTCGGCCCCGCGGGCGGCGAGTCGGGCCTGCTGGCGCAGGCGCTCAGGCAGATCGAGCGCGAGCGCGGTTTCCACCTCGACCAGACGCTCGGGGCCTGGGAGCGCGCCTACATCGAAGCCGCGCTGCGCCTGACCAGCGGCAACATGAGTCAGGCGGCCAAGCTGCTGGGCGTGAACCGCACCACGCTCTACAGCCGCATGAGCGCGGCGAGCGGGGAATCGCCGCCCCAGGCGAAGAGCTAGCGGGCCCCGGGGCGCATGTACCTCGAGCACTTCGGGCTGAGCGAACCGCCGTTTCGCATCACGCCGCACACCGACTTCTTCTTCGACGGCGCCGACCGCGGCGCGACGCTCGAAGCGCTGATCTACTCCATCCTGAACGACGAGGGCATCGTCAAGGTGAGCGGAGAGGTAGGCAGCGGCAAGACGATGCTTTGCCGCGTGCTGATGGAGCGCCTGCCGGCGCAGGTTGAAACGATCTATCTCACCACGCCTTCGCTCGGGCGCGACGAGATCCTGTACGCCATCGCCGACGAGCTGCGGCTCGAGTTCACCCAGGGACGCATGAGCGTCGCCCTGCGCGAGCTTCAGGAACACCTGATCAAGCTGCATGCCGAGGGCCGCCGCGTCGTGGTGCTGATCGACGAAGCGCACGCGATGCCGGAGGAAACGCTGGAGCAGGTCCGCCTGCTGTCGAACCTCGAAACCAGCCGCCACAAGCTGCTGCAGATCGTGCTGTTCGGCCAGCCCGAGCTCGACGAGGCGCTCGCCCGGCCGTCGCTGCGCCAGCTCAAGGACCGCATCACGCACAGCTTCCGCATGCGACCGCTGTCCGAAGCCGAGGTCGCGCGCTACCTGTCGTTTCGCATGCGCGCCGCGGGCTACCGCGGCCCGGACGTGTTCACGCCCAAGGCGGTCACGCTCATCGCGCGCGCCTCCGACGGCCTGACGCGCCGCATCAATATCCTGGCCGACAAGTCGCTGCTTTCGGCCTTCAGCGCGGATACCCACGCCATCACCGCGCGCCACGCGCGGGCGGCGATCGCCGATTCGGAGTTCTCGCCCTTGCGCCGCGCGAAGCGCCCCGCGCTC
>JBAUTW010000320.1:0-4318 GCA_049582365.1 Burkholderiales bacterium
GTAGTCAATAGTGTCAATGCAGCCACGGTCTCAGTACCTAAATGTGTTGCACGCCACGGCGATATTCGGGACCTCTTCCGCTAGCCGCACACTCCCACGTACCCGCACGCGGTGCAGTAGTCGCAGCCGTCTTTGCGGATCATGGTGTTGTTGCCGCACTCGGGGCAGCGGCCGCCGTGCATGATGGGGGTCTGGCCTTTTTTCTCCGGGGTCTCGAGGATGCCCATTTGCTGCACTGGGATGCCGCGCTCGTCCAGAATTCCGAGCATGGCGTAGCGGTGCAGGATGAGGCGCGCCAGGTAGGAGACGGTGGAGGGGAAGGTCTGCTGTTTCTTGCTGCCGGGGACGAAGGCCATGAAGTCGCCCAGGGGCTCGGGGAATTCGAGCAGTTTCCGGAGCTTCATGCCGATCCAGGCGGGGTCTAGGACGCGCATGTCGAGCGACAGGATCTTGCACAGGCCGTCGAAGCAGCGCGGGTATTCGCCCGAGAGCCACATGGAGTAGGGGCGGGTGACGCCGTCGGGCAGGGTGATTTCCTTCAGGCCGAGGACGAAGTCGTCGCCGGTGCGCGGGTTGAGGACGTCGACGGTCCACGACATGGTGCCGTCGGTGCCGGTCTTGGGCTCCTTGTGGCTGAACATGGTGTCGAGCACCGGGCTCGGGCCTTCGGCGAGCGCGCCGAGCTGGTCGACGCGCCAGCGCACGACCTGGGCGAAGGCGGAGACGACCGATGGCATGAGCTTGTGCTCGCCGTGCGGCGGGAAGGGCATTTCGAACGGCTCGTCGCCGCCGGCCTTGGCGAGGGTCTCGAGCTTGAGCTTGAGCCAGCCGTGGTCGTCGGCGCGCATGTCCATCGACAGCGCCTTGGCGAGCGCGCCCAGGCCGCGCGGCTGCTCGCTGCCGTTGACCCAGACTTCGAAGGCGTGCGCCGAGCCGTTCTCGACGTGGCCGACGAACACCGCGAAGTTGCCGTGCGGGTGCTCGATCATGTAGGTCCAGGCCGGGTTGCCCTCGGTGAGCTGGGGCCGGCTCGGCCAGCGCAGGCTGGCGAGCACCGGCTGCGGCACGGTCTTGATCTCGATCCGGCGGTTGACGTCGTCGCTGCGGAAGTCCTGCGGCTGCTCGGCCGGCTTGTCGACGCTCAGCACCGAGCCGAGCACCTTGTTCGGGCGGTAGGTGGCGAGGCCCTTGAGGCCCGACTTCCAGGCGTGGAAATAGAGGTCCTGGAAGTCCTCGTAGCGGTAGTCCTCGGGCACGTTGACGGTCTTCGAGATGCTGGTGTCGACGTACGGCGCGACCGCCGCCACCATCTGCTCGTGCGCGCGCGCGCTGATCTCGAGCGCGGTGACGAAGTAGGGCGGCAGCTTGTCCATCTCGCCGCCGAGCGTCTTGTAGCGCCGCCAGGCGTGGTCCTCGACCGGAAATTCCTTCATGCTGCCGTCGGGCATGCGCTTCTTGCGCGTGTAGACCCAGGAGAACGGCGGCTCGATGCCGTTGGAGGCGTTGTCGGCGAAGGCGAGGCTGATGGTGCCGGTCGGCGCGATCGACAGCAGGTGGCTGTTGCGGATGCCGTGCTTGCGGATCAGCGCCTTGATCTCGTCCGGCAGGCGCGCGGCGAAGCTGGTGCCGGAAAGATAGAGGTCGGCGTTGAACAGCGGGAACGCGCCGCGCTCGCGCGCCAGCTCGGCCGAGGCGCGGTAGGCGCTGTCGCGCATCGCCTCGGCGATCCTGGCCCCCATGCGGCGCGCCTCGTCGGTGTCGTAGCGCAGCCGCAGCATGATCAGCGCGTCGCCCAGCCCGGTGAAGCCCAGGCCGATGCGCCGCTTGGCCATCGCCTCGGCGTGCTGCTGCTCCAGCGGCCAGGCGGTGACGTCGAGCACGTCGTCCAGCATGCGGGTCGAGACCTCCACCGCCTTGGCGAAGCGCTCGTAGTCGAACGCGGCCTTGTCGCCGAAGGGCTCGCGCACGAAGCGGGTCAGGTCGATCGAGCCCAGGCAGCAGCAGCCGTAGGGCGGCAGCGGCTGCTCGGCGCAGGGGTTGGTGGCCTCGATCGTCTCGCAGTAGTTGAGGTTGTTGTCGCGGTTGATGCGGTCGAGGAACAGGATGCCCGGCTCGGCGTGGTCGTAGGTCGAGCGCATGATCTGCTCCCACAGCTGGCGCGCCGGGACCTTGCGGTAGACCCACAGGCCGTCGTCGCGCTGGTAGCCGCCGTTCTCGGGCCAGGGCTTGGCCTTGTGCACCAGCTCGACGTCGTGGTCCTTCTCCACCGCCAGCATGAACTCGTCGGTCACCCCGACCGAGATGTTGAAGTTGGTCAGCTCGCCCTGGTCCTTGGCGTGGATGAAGTCCTCGACGTCGGGATGGTCGCAGCGCAGCACCCCCATTTGCGCCCCGCGCCGCGCGCCGGCCGACTCCACGGTCTCGCACGAGCGGTCGAACACGCGCATATAGGAAACCGGGCCGCTGGCGCGCGAATGGGTGCCCTTCACCTCGGCGCCCTTGGGGCGGATCGAGGAGAAGTCGTAGCCCACGCCGCCGCCGCGGCGCATCGTTTCGGCCGCCTCCTGCAGCGCGGTGTAGATGCCGGGCTTGCCGTCGACGATCTCCGAGATCGAGTCCCCGACCGGCTGCACGAAGCAGTTGATCAGGGTGGCCTGCAGCGCGATCCCGGCCGCGGAATTGATCCGGCCGGCCGGAATGAAGCCGTCTTCGAGCGCGCGCATGAAGCGGCGCTCCCAGTGCGCGCGCTTGTCCTCCGGCTCGGCCTGGGCCAGCGCGCGCGCCACGCGGCGGCGCACCTCCTCGATGCTCGTCTCCTTGCCCTTGGCGTACTTCTCGATCAGCGTGTCGCGCGAGATCTCCTGCGCCGCGAGCTCCGCGGCGGCGATCGACTGGGTGCCGGTTTGGTCGGTGTTCATCCTTGTTCTCTCCCGGTTCTGGGTTTTTATGTGGCGCACAGAATAACCGTCTGCGCGCCTGTGTTGGGGATCATTTCCGGCAATTCGTAATCAGGATCAAATGTTCCGCCTAATGCATTGAAAACACAACCTGTTCGATAGTGCGGGTTCGGTTACTACTAGATATAGTGGGTGCGCCGCGGGATTCCAAAACCGGCGCCCGCGGGCATCCGGTTGACTCAGCGGTCGATTCCTTCGCTCATGCGGAGCTGCGGGGACGCCGCCGCGCGGCTACCGCTCGTACTGTACGCATACACAGTACCCTGCCGCCGCCTGCGCCGCAAGCCCCGGCGGGCCCGCAATGCCCGCGAGGTAGAATTTGCCCAACCATGTCAAAGGCTTTCGTGAAGGAAGGCGACGACGCGGCGCAAGACGACGCGGGCGCCGAGCCGGCGGCGCTGCCCGCCGGCGCCAAGAACTACATCTCGCGCGCCGGCTACGCGCGGCTCGACGCCGAGCGCCGCCAGCTGGTGCAGGTGGAGCGGCCGGAGGTGGTCAGGGTGGTTTCGTGGGCGGCGTCGAACGGCGACCGCTCCGAGAACGGCGACTATATCTACGGCAAGCGCAGGCTGCGCGAGATCGACCGCCGCGTGCGCTACCTGATCAAGCGCCTCGAGAACGCCGAGATCGTCGACTCCGCCGGACGCGACACCGACCAGGTATTCTTCGGCGCGACCGTATCGCTGCGCGCGGCCGCCGGCGAGCGCAGCGTCACCATCGTCGGCGTCGACGAGGTGGACCCGCCGCATGGCCGGGTGTCGTGGATCTCGCCGATCGCGCGCGCGCTGCTCAAGGCGCGGGTGGGCGACGTGGTGACGCTGGCCACCCCGGCGGGCGCCGAAACGCTCGAAATCATCGACGTGCAGTACAAGCTGATCGACTAACCGGAGAAGCGCAATGACAATCGTGAAGGAGTTCAGGGAGTTCGCCGTCAAGGGCAACGTGGTCGACCTCGCGGTGGCGGTGATCATCGGCGCCGCGTTCGGCAAGATCGTCTCTTCGTTCGTGGGCGACATCGTGATGCCGCCGCTCGGGCTGCTGATCGGCGGCGTCAACTTCACCGACCTGGCGCTGACGCTCAAGCCGGCCAGCGGCGCGGCGCCGGCGGTGGTGTGGGGCTACGGCAAGTTCCTGCAGGCGGTGTTCGACTTCACCATCATCGCGTTCGTCATCTTCCTGGCGGTGAAAGGCATCAACCGCCTCAAGCGCGAGGAGCAGGCCGCGCCCGCGGCGCCCCCGCCTGCGCCGCGCCAGGAAGTTCTGCTGGAGGAGATTCGCGACCTGCTCAAGCGCAAGTAGCCTGCGGGCTACTTGCAGCCTGCGCGCGGGCTACTTGAAGTCGCCCGCGCTCATCACCGACA
>JBAUTW010000321.1:0-2837 GCA_049582365.1 Burkholderiales bacterium
GCCCAGGCCCGGTCGGCGCCGGGCATGCGGGCCAGCGGCAGGGGGCCGTAGGGCGGCTGCTCGAGGGCGGCGAAGGCGTCCAGGTGCCGCGCCTGGGCGGAGGCGACGAAGGCGGGGTAGTCGGCGATCTCGGCGAACAGAGCGTCGGCGGCGGCGAGCTTGCCGACCCAGTAAGCGGTGCTCTGTTCGGCCAGGCGGCGGCCGACCTCGTCGTTGACGAAGGCGGCGTGCTTCTTGCGCTCGGCGGCGTCGGCGAAGCGCGGATCGTCTATCCAGGCCTGCAGGCCGAGCACGCGCATCGCGGAGCGGAAATGCCCTTCGGTCACCGCGGAAAGCGAGATGTGACCGTCGCGGGTGCGGAACACGCCGGCCGGAACCGTGTTCGGCGGCGGGGCCGAGCCGTGGAAAATGCGGTTCTCGACGATCTGCGCGGCCTGGAAGGCGGCGGCGCTCTCGAACAGCGACAACTTCAGGTGCCGTCCCTGACCGTCGCGCGCGCGGGCGTAGAGCGCGGCGCCGAGCGCCTGCGCGGCGTACACCGCAGTGACGGTGTCGGGGATCAGCAGCGGCATGCGGCGCGGCGTGCCGTCGTGATCGCGGTTGCGCTGCGCCATGCCGGTGAGCGACTGCAGGATCGAGTCGGTGCCGGCCTTCTGCGCGTCGGGGCCGTCGGGGCCGAAGCCGGTGATCGAGACGTACACCACGGCGGGGTTGGCGGCGGCGACTGCGCCGTAGCCGAGGCCCAGGCGCTCGATCACGCCGGGGCGGTTGTTCTCCACCACCACGTCGGCGCGCGCGGCCATGCGCAACAGCAGCTCCCGGCCGGCCGGCTTCTGCGCATCGACCACGATCGAGCGCTTGCCGAGGTTGCCGGCGATCGCGAGCGGAGTCATGCCTTCGCGCCCGCCGCCCGCGTTCCTGATCCAGTCGCCGCCCGGCGGCTCGACCTTGATCACGTCCGCGCCCTGCTGCGCGAGCAGGCTGGCGCAGTAGGGGCCGGCGATGCCCTGCGACAGGTCGAGAACTCTCAAGCCTGCGTAGGGCGGCGCGGCGCTCATGCGGGCTGGGTCGAGTCCTCGGCCAGGCCGGTGTATTCGCGCAGGGCGTGGAAGGCGATCTTGGGCCAGCGCTCCTGCGCGACCTCGATCTCGGCCCGCATCGAGGCGAGGAAGGCAGGCACCCCGCCGGCGTCGTAGGCCACGCGGTGCGCGTTGGCGTCGATGAAGCGCTTGAGCTCGGCCGCGTCGTCCGAGGAGACCCAGCGCGCGGCGACGTAGTTCGCCGGCAGCAGCCGGATCTCGGCGCCGTACTCGTGCGCCAGGCGATGCTGGACGACCTCGAACTGCAGCGTGCCGACCGCGCCCAGCACGGGCGCGCCGCCGCCGAGCGGGTGGTAGACCTGGATCGCGCCTTCCTCGCCCAGCTGCGCCAGGCCGGCGCGCAGCTGCTTGGTCTTCATCGGCGTCACCAGCTCGGCGCGGCGGAACTGCTCGGGAGCGAAGAACGGCAGCCCGGTGAACTGCAGCCGCTCGCCCTCGCTCAGCGTGTCGCCCAGCCGGATCGTGCCGTGGTTGGGCAGGCCGATGATGTCGCCGGCGTAGGCCTCCTCGACGATCTCGCGCTGCTGCGAGAGGAACGAAACCGCGTTGTTGGTGCGGATCTCGCGCTCGGTGCGGCAGTTCCACAGGCGCATGCCGCGCGTGAAGCGCCCCGAGCACACGCGCACGAAGGCGACCCGGTCGCGGTGCGCCGGGTCCATGTTGGCCTGGATCTTGAACACCACGCCGGAAAAGCCGGGCTCGTCGGGCGCGACGCTGCGCTCGCGCTCGGGCCGGCTGCCGGGCGCGGGCGCCAGGTCGACCAGCGCGTCGAGCACTTCGCCGACGCCGAAGTTGGTGATCGCCGAACCGAAGAACACCGGCGTCTGGCGCGCGGCGAGGAATTCGTCGCGCTCGAAGACCGCGCCCGCCTCGCGCACCAGCTCGGCCTCCGCCAGCGCGGCGTCGTAGGCCGGTCCGAGCCGTTCGCGGCAGGCCGGGTCCCGCTCGTCGATCTCTACCAGGTCTCTGGCGTCGAGCCGGTCGAGCCCGGGCGTGAAAAGGCGTATGCGCCGGGCGCGCAGGTCGAGCACGCCGCGAAAATCGCGCCCCATGCCGATCGGCCAGGTGAACGGCACCGCCGACATGCCGAGCACCGACTCGATCTCGTCCAGCAGCTCGAGCGCCGCGCGGCCCTCGCGGTCGAGCTTGTTGACGAAGGTGACGATCGGCGTATTGCGCGCGCGGCACACCTGCAGCAGGCGCAGCGTCTGCGGCTCGATGCCCTTGCCGCCGTCGATCACCATCAGCGCCGCGTCGACCGCGGTCAGCACGCGGTAGGTGTCCTCGGAGAAGTCCTGGTGTCCCGGAGTGTCGAGCAGGTTGATGACGCAGCCGCGGTATTCGGCCTGCATCACCGACGAGGCGACCGAGATGCCGCGCTGCTTCTCGATCTCCATCCAGTCCGAGGTCGCGTGGCGGGTGGCCTTGCGCGCCTTGACGCTGCCGGCGATATGGATCGCGCCGGCGAACAGCAGCAGCTTCTCGGTCAGCGTGGTCTTGCCGGCGTCCGGGTGGGAGATGATGGCGAACGTGCGCCGCCGCGCGACTTCGCGCGCGATCGAGCTCATGCGGGAGGGATATCGGTCATGTCAGGCGCGCGATTCTAACGCCTGTACGGCCGCGGGTGCGACCGGTGTTTCCGGCAGCAGCGCCTCGGCCAGGGCGTCGTCGTGCGCCGGCTCGAGCGGCTCGCGCGGCAGCAGGCGGTGGCGCAGCGCGAGCAGCGCGAGCAGTTGC
>JBAUTW010000322.1:0-3049 GCA_049582365.1 Burkholderiales bacterium
CGCCAGCAGCAGCGTGCTCGCCAGAATCACCGCGCCGCCGAGCACCGTGGCGCCGGCTGGCACGCTGCCGAACACCAGGAAACCGAGGATCGCGGCCCACACCAGCTCGAGAAACTTCACCGTCTGCACCGCCGAAATGTCGGCCACGCGGAACGCGCGCATCATGCAGTAGTGCCCCCCGGCGCCGAAGAAGCCGCAAGCGACGAACAGCACCCACTGCAGCGCGTCCGGCGCCGTCCAGCGCGGCAGCGCGAGCGGCGCGAGCAGCACGACCACCCACAGGTGCTGCCACAGCACGATCACCTCCGAGCGCTCGCGCCCGGCGAGCGCCTTGGCCACCAGGTAGGAGCCGGCGAACACGGGCGCCGAAGCGAGCATCAGCAGCATGCCGGGCGAGATGCCGGCGAAACCGCTCCCCGCCCCGGGCTTGAGCACCAGCAGCACGCCGGCGAAGCCCACCAGCACCGCGGCCCAGCGCGCCCCGGTCATGCGCTCGCCGAGGAACAGCACCGCACCGAGGCAAATGAAGATCGGGCCGCTGAAAGCGATCGCGGTGAGCTCGGTCAGCCCCACCGTCGGCAGCGCGGCGAACCAGAGGATCATGCCGCCGGCATGGAAAAGCCCGCGCACGAACTGCAGCCGCGGCGTACGCGGCCATAGCGTGCGCGGGCCGAGCCGCAGCGCCGCCGCCGCGATGACCGCCGCGCCGATCGCATAGCGCAGCAGGCCCACCAGCCAGGGATCGAGCTGGCCGGCGAGCTGCTTCATCATCGTGTTGAGCACGATGAACAGCACGCCGGCGAGCATCATCCAGAGCATGCCGCGGACGGTCGCGGCGGGAGCTCGGCGCAGCCGCAAGCCGGTCAGCCGTTCAGACTGCGCTTGTCGACGGCGAGCGCCGCCTCGCGCATCACTTCCGACATCGACGGGTGCGCGTGGCAGATACGCGCGATGTCTTCCGAGCTGGCGCCGAACTCGATCGCCACCACTGCCTCGGCGATCAGCTCCGAGGCCTGGCCGCCGATGGCGTGCACGCCCAGGATGCGGTCGGTCTTGGCGTCGGCCAGCATCTTGATGAAGCCCTCCGGCTCGTCGCGCCCGAGCGCGCGGCCGTTGTAGGCGAACGGGAACTTGCCGGAGCGGTAGGCGACGCCTTCCTCCGTCAGCTGGCGCTCGGTCTTGCCGACCCAGGCAATTTCAGGCGCGGTGTAGATCACCCAGGGTATGGCGTCGTAGTTCACGTGTCCGCGCTGGCCGGCAATGATCTCGGCCACCATCACGCCCTCGTCCTCGCCCTTGTGCGCGAGCATCGGGCCGCGCACCACGTCGCCGATGGCGTACACGCGCGGCAGCGCGGTGCGGCAATTCTTGTCGACCTCGATGAAGCCGCGCGAATCGATCTTCAAGCCGACGTTTTCGGCCCCCAGGCCGTCGCTGTTGGGTACCCGGCCGATCGACACGATAAGCCGATCGCAATCGAATGTTTTGCTTGAGTTATCTGATGCAGTGTAATGAATAGAAAGTATTTTCTTTGATTCACTAATCTCGCGTATCTTCACCCCGAGCTCGATCTCCAAGGCCTGCTCACGGGTGAAGAGCTTCCACGCCTCCTGCGCTATCGCCTGGTCGGCGGCGCCGAGGAACTCCGGCAGGGCCTCGAGGATCCGGACCTTGGCGCCCAGGCGCCGCCAGACGCTTCCCAGCTCGAGTCCGATCACGCCGGCCCCGATCACCCCAAGCCGTTCGGGCACCGCCTCGAAGGCGAGCGCGCCTTCGTTGTCGCACACCAGCTTGTTGTCTACCGGCACCCCGGGCAGGTGGCGCGGCTTGGAGCCTGTGGCGATGATCACGTTCTTCGCTTCGACCATCTCGGCGCCCTTCTCGCCCTTCACCTCCAGCTTCCAGCTCGTGCCGCCCTGCATCAGCCGGCCGTGGCCCTGCAGCCAGGCCACCTTGTTCTTCTTGAACAGCCCGGCAATGCCGCCGGTCATCTTCTTCACGATCCGATCCTTGCGCTCGAGCATCACTGCCAGATCGAGCTTGACGCCGGTGGCGCTGATGCCATGCACCTTGAACCTGCGTTGCACCCGCTCGTAGTTCTCGGAAGACTCGAGCAGCGCCTTGGACGGGATGCAGCCCACGTTGAGGCAGGTTCCGCCGAGCGCGTACTGGCCGCCCGGTTCTTTCCACTGGTCGATGCAGGCGGTGGAAAGCCCGAGCTGCGCGGCGCGGATCGCCGCGATGTAGCCGGCGGAGCCTGCGCCGATGACGACCACGTCAAACGTTTGCATGCGCTAGACCTCCAGCACCAGGCGCGCGGGGTCCTCCAGCGCGTCCTTGATCGCCACCAGGAACAGCACCGCCTCGCGCCCGTCGACGATGCGGTGATCGTAGGACAGCGCCAGGTAGTTCATCGGCCGCACCACCACCTGCCCGTCCTCGACCACCGGGCGCTCCTTGGTCGCGTGCACGCCAAGGATTGCGGACTGCGGCGGGTTGATGATCGGGGTCGAGAGCATCGAGCCGAACACGCCGCCGTTCGAGATCGAGAAGGTGCCGCCGGTGAGTTCCTCGATGCCGAGCTTGCCGTCCTGCGCGCGCTTGCCGAACTCCGCGATCTTCTTCTCGATAGCGGCGAACGAGAGCTGGTCGCAGTCGCGCACGATCGGCACCACCAGCCCGCGCGGGCTGCCGACCGCGATGCCGATGTCGAAGTAACCGTGATAGACGATGTCGTTGCCGTCGATCGAGGCGTTCACCACCGGGTACTTCTTCAGCGCGGCGACCGCGGCCTTGACGAAGAACGACATGAAGCCCAGCCGCACGTCGTGCTCTTTCTCAAAGCGTTCCTGGTATTTCCTGCGCAGCTCCATCACCGGCTGCATGTTGACCTCGTTGAAGGTCGTCAGGATCGCGGCGGTCGACTGGGACTCCACCAGCCGCTCGGCGATGCGCGCGCGCAGGCGCGACATCGGGACGCGCTGCTCGGGGCGGTTGCCGAGCAGCCGCTCGACGTTGACCGGTGCCGACGGCTGCGGCAGCGCGCTCT
>JBAUTW010000323.1:0-8218 GCA_049582365.1 Burkholderiales bacterium
CGCTGATAGCACCGGGAACTATACTGGCGACCATGGCCGGAGTCGCGCCAGCGGGCTGCGGTGGATTGACCTGCGCCGTGCGCGGCGGCTCCAGCGGCGCCCGTGCAGCCGGCACGAAATTCAGACGCGTTGCGCTCGAGCGCTCCTGCTGCCAGCCGTACAGCACGCCCGCCACGACCAGCAGGATTGCCAGCGAAAGCGCGACATAGGTGACATTCGAGCGCCTCGAACCGTCGGAAAACGGCACCGGCTCCCGATAGCGGGTGGCGAGGCGATCTGCATCCGGGACTTCGAACTTGCCCGCGACCTGACCGAGCAGCCCCTCCGCATCGAGCTTGAGCAGACGCGCATAGCTGCGGACCATGCCGCGCGCGAAGGTGCTTCCGGGCAGGTTCTCGAAACGGCCCTGCTCCAATGCGTCGATCTGGCGCGCACCGAACTTGAGCTGCTGCGCGACGTCGTCCAGAGTCAGGCCCTGCGCGACGCGCGCCCGCGCCAGGATCTCGCCCGCGTGCTCCCTGCGCGGCTGCCCGTCGACAACCTCCGCCGGCTGTCCCCCTGGTGCGGGCTCGTGGGCCGTGTCGCTATTCATAGTCCCCGCGTTGCAGTGCCTGACTCTCGCGCGAGCCGGGGAAGCGGTGCCTCAGCTGGCTCGCCAGCTTCGCCTCCGCCAATCGCTGGCCCAGCCTGCGCTCTACGCGCAACGCCAGCCACAAAGATTCCGCCGTAGGCTCCACCACGGCGTTGAAACGCGACACGTAGTTGCGCGCTTCGCTCATGTTGCCCTCGCGATAGCGGATCTCGCCCATCTGCAGCAAAGCCATCGGCTCGTTCGGCTGCAGTCTGAGCGCGCGCTGAAAGAACTGCTCGGCGTCCTTGGGTTTGCCGTCGCGCATGGAGCACACGCCCGCCGCAGTGTATGAGCGCCACGGGGTGGGATAGAGCGGGTTGGCGATGGCGTGCAGGAAGTACCGGATCGACTCTGTCTCGCGACCGTTCTGGCACAGGAACCAGCCGTAGTTGTGATTTATGTCCGGATCGTTCGGCGAGAGCGCCAGTCCGTGCTCGAAATTCTGCTGCGCGAGCTTGGTTTCGCGCAATTGCATGTATACCAGTCCGAACATGCTGTAGGCGGAGGGGTAGGTAGGATCGGCCGCGACCGCGGTGCGCAGTTCCTCCAGTGCAACCGCCATGCTGCCGCGACTGTAGTAGGCCGCCGCCAGTTCGGTGTGTATCCGGGCGCGGTTGCGCGGGTCACCGACCTCGCCCACGATAACGCCGGTATCGACTCCGGACGACGATTCCGGTGGCGGGGTGGCGCAGCCCGCGGCCAGCGCCAGAAGGGCTCCGGCAACGAGCCCGAACAGATATGACTTCATGCGGGTAGCTCCGTGATCCTGTGGACCTTCCGGCCGCTGCGACGCGTGCGGTCCGCCACGTCGCCTGCCAGTTGCCCGCACGCCGCGTCGATGCCTTCGCCACGCGTCTTGCGGGTCGTCACCGTCAATCCATCGCGCCGCAGGATTTCGGCAAAAGCCCGGATCCTTTCGGGATTCGAGCGGCGAAATCCCGAATTCGGGAAAGGATTGAACGGAATAAGGTTGAACTTGCAGCGCACGCGCCGGGCGATGGAGGTCAGTTCGCGGGCGTGCCCGTCCGAATCATTGACGCCCTCGAGCATGACGTACTCGAAGGTGATGAAGTCACGCGGCGCTTGATCGAGGTAGCGATTGCAGGCCTTGATCAGCTCGCGCAACGGGTACTTCCGATTCAACGGCACGAGTCGGTCGCGCAAAGCGTCGTCCGGCGCATGCAGCGAGACGGCAAGCGCGACGGGACATTCGTCGCGCAGCCGATCCATTCCGGGGACCACGCCGGAAGTCGATACCGTGACGCGGCGCCGCGACAATCCGTAAGCATTATCGTCCAGCATCAAACGCAGCGCCGGAATGACCGCATCGAGATTGAGCAACGGCTCGCCCATGCCCATCAGGACGACGTTCGTAATGACGCGCTCGCCCTTCGGGTCGCGACCCAGCAGCCGGTTGGCGAGCCACAACTGGGCGATGATTTCGGCAGTGGTCAAATTGCGATTGAATCCCTGCTTCCCCGTGGAGCAGAAGGCGCAATCGAGCACGCAACCGGCCTGGCTGGACACGCACAAAGTGCCGCGATCGTCTTCCGGGATGAACACGGACTCGATCGAGTTCGCTTCGTCGACCCTGAGCAGCCACTTGCGCGTGCCGTCGGCCGCCACCTCGTCGGAAACGACCGCGGGCGCCTCGACTCGCGCCGCAAGAGCGAGCTTGGCGCGCAGGTCCTTGGCGAGATCGCTCATGCGCGCAAAGTCCGATTCGCCGCACTGGTGAATCCAGCGCAGCACCTGCCGCGCGCGAAACGCCTTCTCGCCCAACCGGGCGAAATAGCGCTCCATGCCTTGTGCGTCGAAATCCAGCAGGTTGTCGCTCATCACGGCACTGCGACCCGCTTCAGCGGGAAAAAGTCTCGCACGCGGGGAAGAAATACCCGATCTCGGTGCGCGCCGTGTCCGGACCGTCCGAACCGTGCACCGCGTTAGCGTCGATCGAATCGGCGAAGTCCGCGCGGATCGTGCCCTTGGCTGCCTTCTTCGGATCGGTGGCTCCCATCAATTCACGGTTCTTGGCGATCGCGCCCTCGCCTTCCAGCACCTGCACCAGCACGGAACCCGAAATCATGAACTCGACCAGGTCGCCGAAGAAGGGCCGCTCGCGGTGCACCGCGTAGAAGCCCTCGGCCTGCGTGCGCGACAACTGCATCATGCGCGCAGCGATGATCTTGAGTCCCGCCGCCTCGAAACGCGCGCAGATCTGGCCGATCACGTTCTTCTTCACCGCGTCCGGCTTGATGATGGACAGCGTCCTCTCGACGGCCATTCCTGGTTCTCCCTCGCAAGCTTGAAAAAGTAAAGCTGAAATTCTATCACGGCGCCGTTCTGAATCGCGTAAATTCAATGAGTTGCATCGCCGCAGGAACGCCAGTGCGGCACCAGTCCCGCGTCTCCGGCAGGAGTGCAATAACGCGCGTCGACGCCGATCCCTGGCGCCCACACCAGGTCGTCGTCGCAAAACAGCAACGGCAGGCGGTCACGCTGCCACGGAGGCAGGCCGGCCTCCTGAAAGAGATTCTTGAGCGTACGGCGGGGCCGCCGTGCATCGGGTTGCAGCCGTTCGCCTCCCCGGCGTACGCGCAGCTGGACCGACCGCCCCCTGAGCTTCGCGAGCGCGACGCCTGCCCCGCGCACGTGCTCGAAGCGCATCTCGCCGCCAAGGGCAGGCAGAGCGATACGGCGCTGGCCGGTCCAGCGCACCGGCCCGAAATCGGCCGCTGCGCGGGCGAGGCGCTCCAGGCGCAACTCGCCGCGGTAGACGCGCAGAACCGCGCCGTCATGCGCGAACTCCACGCGCGCGCTGGCCACCGCGCCCCTTAGCTGACGCAGCATTTCAGCCAGTCGCCGTGTCGTCGGAGGCCGCAGGCCATACGCGGCGAGATACTCGCGCAGTAGCACCCTGGCCGCCGGATCGGTTTGGCTGCGCAGCTCCGCGATCCGCAGCCGGTTCGCCGGGCGTGCGCCCGCGATTTCGCGCAACAACGCGTCGGCGTCCGCGAAATGGCGTGCCGCGCGCCCCAGCGCCTGGCGCCATCGGGGGTAGCGCTGCTCCAGCAGCGGCCCGACCCGCAGGCGCAGAAAATTGCGCGCGTGCGCCGTGTCTCGGTTGGATTCGTCGTCGACCCAATGCAGACCGTGAGCCTGCGCGTAGCGCGTCAGCTCGGCGCGCGGAACTTCAAGCAGCGGCCGCAGCAGCGGCGTGGTGCCGAGCCTGCCGAACGCCGGCATTCCGCTCGCGCCCCTGACGCCGGCGCCCCGCAGGAGACTCAACAGGACCGTTTCGGCCTGATCGTCCAGATGGTGCGCCAGCGCCACCGCATCGGCCCGCACGGCTGCCAGCGCCGCGCGACGCGCATTCCTCGCGGCAGCTTCCAGTCCCTTGCCGTGCGGTGAACCGATATTCACCCGCAGGATGCTCAGCGGAACGCGCCACTCCCGGCAAAGCCTGCGGCAGAAGCGCGCCCAGGCATCCGCATTGGGACTGATGCCGTGATGTACATGCACCGCGCGCAACTTGTATCCGTGCGCCGGCGCGAGCGCACGCAGCACGTGCAGCAGCACAGTCGAGTCGACGCCTCCGGAAAAACCCACGGCAATCGTCTTGTCGCGCAGGACAAGCGTATCCAGCAGGCGCCGCGCGGCCGCGAGCGGCGCGGCGGGGCGCTCAGCGTTCGACGACTTCCTTGTACTTGCCATGGCCCATGAGACGCTCGAGGCGTTCCTCGACGAGCTCTTTCGGCTTCTTTCCCTGGACTTGCTTGAGCGCCTCGGCGAGCGCCTTCCTGAGCGCCTGCGCGGTCGCCTGCGGGTCGCGGTGTGCACCGCCGAGGGGCTCGGCCACGATCTTGTCGATCAGGCCGAGAGTCTTCAGCCGGCTTGCGGTGATGCCGAGTGCATCGGCCGCCTCCGGCGCCCGCTCGGCGCTGCGCCAAAGAATAGAGGCGCAACCCTCCGGCGAGATCACGGAATAGGTAGCGTACTGCAGCATCTGGACCACGTCGCCGACCGCGATGGCGAGGGCGCCCCCGGAGCCGCCCTCGCCGATCACCGTGACGATGATCGGCGTCTTCAGGCCCGCCATGACGTAGAGGTTGCGGCCGATGGCTTCGGACTGGCCCCGTTCTTCGGCGTCGATGCCCGGATACGCTCCCGGCGTGTCGACGAAGGTGAACACCGGCAAACGGAATTTCTCGGCCAGTTGCATCAGACGCAGTGCCTTGCGGTATCCCTCGGGCTTCGGCATGCCGAAGTTGCGCACGATCTTCTCTTTCGTGTCGCGCCCCTTCTGATGTCCGATCACGACGCACGCCTCGCCGTTGAAGCGCGCCAGACCACCAACGATCGACGCATCGTCCGCGAACGCTCGATCGCCGTGCAACTCCTCGAAATGAGTGAACAGCATGCCGACGTAATCGAGCGTATAGGGGCGCTGCGGGTGACGCGCCACCTGCGCCACCTGCCACGGATTGAGCTTGGCGTAGATTTCCTTGGTGAGCGACTGGCTCTTCTTCGTCAGCCGCGCGATCTCCTCGGAAATGTCGACCGCGGAGTCGTCCTGAACGAAGCGCAACTCCTCGATGCGCTGCTCGAGCTCAGCGATCGGCTGCTCGAAATCGAGGAAGGTGATCTTCATCGGTGCGGCATTCTACGCCGAAGCACCGGCGCTAGTACTCGACCGGGACGGGATCGAGTGAGCGCCACAGGTACCAGGTGGCGACCGATCGCCACGGCGCCCAGGTCTTCGCGATGCGGCGGATGGCCGTTTCGCTAAGCTTGCGTCCATCGCGGTAGGCGATGCTCACTCCCCGCTGCAAGCCGAGATCGTCGACCGGCAGCACGTCCGGCCTCAGCAGGCTGAACATCAGCAGCATCTCGGCGGTCCAGCGTCCGATGCCCCTGATTTCGACCAGCTCGGCGATGACAGCCTCGTCGTCCATCGTCTGCCATCGCGCCGGCACGATGCGCCCGGAGACGAAATGCGCCGCCAGGTCCGCCAGGTACTCGACCTTGCGCCGCGACAGACCGCAGGCAAGAAGTCTCTCTGCGCTCGCCTCGAGCGCATGTTCCGGTGTCACCGCGGGGAGTGCGTCGAGCAATCTGTTCCAGACGGCTTGCGCCGACTTGACCGAGATCTGCTGTCCGACGATCGAGCGCGCGAGCGTATGGAACGGGTCTCCCCGCGGTACGAGGTGAATGCGCGGGTGGCGCCGGATGATTGCACCCAGCACCGGATCGCTGCGCGACAGCACGCGCTTGGCCTTGTCCCAGTAGGCGGGTTTCACGAGTGGGCCAGCGGAAGGTTAACCAGCAGGTTCTGCGGCTTCATGCGCACAACATCGTTTTCGTCGCAAGACAAGGCGAGATAGACGGGCCGCCCGGCAAACTCCGGTCGGAGGTCGCCCGGGCCTTCGAAGTCCATGCGCATGAGCGCGAGGATTCGACGCATTCTTCCATGATCGACTTCGCCGCCGTTCCACAACTCGTTCAGGATCGCGCTTGATTCCGCGTCGAGCCCTATGTGCCAGGCCCACTTGCGCTCTTCGATGCTTCTGAGCGGCCTCACCACTGCGCGCACGGCGAAGAAGTGCGCCACCCACGCCTCTAGCACGCGGCACAGCGCATCCAAGCCCGCGTGACCGTAGTCGAGGTTGAGCACGGTATCGAAGCGCGACTCGCGTTCCCAATAGATCGCGCTGTTGTGCC
Source organism: Burkholderiales bacterium (assembly GCA_049582365.1). Taxonomy (GTDB): domain Bacteria; phylum Pseudomonadota; class Gammaproteobacteria; order Burkholderiales; family SG8-39; genus DAHVFK01. The sequence continues at coordinate 6,353 of JBAUTW010000323.1, forward strand.
GGTCGAGAACATCCAGATCGACTTTGCCGAGCGCACCCTGGACCTCGACGATGAGTCGGCCGATTCCGCCGTAGCGTGTCCCGGCCGCATGCATCTCGACCATCTCCAGGTCCGCGAGCAGCACATGCCCGTCGCGCACCGTCGCCTTCTGTTCTCGAAACAGCAGCTCCGCCGCGCGCAGCTGCAGCGGGTCATCGCAAGCATCCAGCATATTGCGCAGGATGACGTGCGCAAGCTGCTCGATGAACAGCGGCGGCACGTCGACATCGCTCTTGAACAGATTCATGTAGCAGCCCTCGACCGTCCCGGCCTCGAGCAGACGCTGGCGGAAGCGCAGCAGGACACGATAGTTGTCGCGCGCGTCCTGGTCCGCAATGGCGTCGATCTCCCGCTGCGCGACCGCGCGCCGCGGATCGTTCATCAGGTCTGCATGGAGCTGCGACTCCGCTTCGCACGAGTCCTCGACCGGATGGATCTCCGGCCGCAGGTAATAGGCGCGCAGAAAGTCGTCGGTCACCCGCAGGCGCCCCCCCGCATCGCGTTGCAGAAGACGAAACCCGCTGCTGCGCCAGAATTCGGGCACGGCGGCTGCGGCGGCCGCGCCGACTAGGCGGGCGCGAGTCCCAGACGCGAATGCACCGAAACGTGCTGCCGCAGGAACTCCATCTGATCGATGAAGATCCGGCGGTTGGTCAGAATCAGGTACTCGGCCTTGTTCGGAACGTACGGAGCGTACAGCAGCTCCATGCCAGCTTCCTGCGGAAGACGGTTGCGCTTGTGCCCGTTGCACTGCCTGCACGCCGTAACCACGTTCATCCAGGTGTCGCGCCCGCCGCGCGAGAGGGGCGTGATGTGATCGCGCGTCAACTTGAAGAAGTTGTACTCGCCGCCGCAGTAGCCGCATACGTGCCGGTCGCGGCGAAAGAGCTCGCGATTGTTGAGCGGCGGAACCTGGCTGAACCCGCGCACCGCGAGCGCGCGCCCGCGAATCGCGATGATCGAGTGCGCCGTGATGCTGGAGCGTTCCCCGGTCAGGCGGCTGATGCCGCCGTAGAACGTGAAGGTGCGCTCCCCCATCGTCCACGCCACCAGGTTCTTTGCGTAATAGAAGCATGCCTGCTGCCAGCTGATCCAGCGATGGGGCACGCCGTGGCTGTCGAGCGAGAGGATGAGCGGATTGTCCATGGCACGAAGCTTGTCGTCGCAAGAATTCTGCCAAGCCTTTTTGTGCTTTGCAATGCCAAGGCATTTCGCGCCATTAGGCGCGTTTGCTCCAGTGCTGCGCCGACTTCGCTGCGGCGCAACCTGAGCACGGCGGCGTCAACGCCTGCCGACCGCGTCTTTGAAACCCTGTCCGGCGGCAAAGGCCGGGATGGTCTTGGATGGAATCTTGATTTCCTTGCCGTTGGCCGGGCTGCGACCGGCGCGCGCCTTGCGCTTACGCGGCAGGAAGGTACCGAAACCGACCACCGTGACTCGATTGCCTTTTGCGACGCTCGACACGATCGCCTCGAATACGGCGTTGACGGCGTCGCCCGCGGCGGTCCTGCTCAGATTGCCGGCCTTGGCTGCCGCCTGCACGAGGTCGGACTTGGTGACCACAGATGGCATACGTTCTCCTTACCTGCCCGTTGTGATCCCGGGCATCTCCCAGGCCGCTGTCGCGCTGCAAGCAGCGCTAGCGAGCGTGCATCGTAGCGAATTCGTTCGCCGAACACAACGCGCAAGCGTGACTTTGCACACTGCAAATCGCAAACATTTATGATTCCATTGAGCGGTCCGCGCGATGCGCCGCCCCATCGTAGATGAACACCTCTCAGTAAACGCTGCAGCACTTTCTTGCCGAGCGCGCTTCGTTCCCCGGGG
>JBAUTW010000324.1:0-10382 GCA_049582365.1 Burkholderiales bacterium
GTGCTGCTGCGGCCCTCGGGCACCGAGCCGGTGCTGCGCGTGATGGTCGAGGGCGAGCCGCGCCCGGCGATCGAGGCCGCCGCGCAGTCGATCGCCCAGGCAGTGCGCCGCTGCGCCGGCGGCTGAACCGAAGCTGTCACGATACCGTAACAAAACCTTCATATCCTTGCGGCCGTGTAATTTCAACCGCGAGGATTGTTTGACATGCATAAGAAGACAATGACGAAGGTGCTCGGCTTTGCTGCCGCGGCGCTGGTTTCAACCGCGGCGATGGCGGCCGACATCACCGGCGCGGGAGCGACCTTTCCCTACCCGATCTACGCCAAGTGGGCCGACGCCTATCACAAGGCGACGGGCATCGGGCTGAACTATCAGTCGATCGGCTCGGGCGGGGGCATCAAGCAGATCGGCGCCAAGACGGTGGACTTCGGTGCGTCCGATATGCCGCTCAAGCCCGAAGTGCTCGAGAAAGGCGGCCTGATGCAGTTCCCGACCGTGATCGGGGGCGACGTCCCGGTCTACAACCTGAAGGGCTTCAAAGCGGGCGAGCTCAAATTCTCGGGCCCGCTGCTGGCCGACATCTACCTCGGCAAGATCACCAAGTGGAACGATCCGGCGATCGCCGCGCTCAACCCGGGCGTGAAGCTTCCCGGCCAGGCGATCTCGGTGGTGCACCGCTCGGACGGCTCGGGCACGACCTTCATCTGGACGAACTTCCTGTCCAAAGTGAGCCCGGAGTGGAAAGAAAAAGTGGGCGACGGAACGTCCGTGGCATGGCCGACGGGGGTGGGCGGCAAGGGTAACGAAGGTGTAGCGTCCTACGTGCAGCGCATCGACGGTTCGATCGGCTACGTCGAATACGCCTACGTGCTGCAGAACAAGATGGCCTACGGGCTGGTCAAGAACCGCGACGGCAACTTCGTATCGCCGAGCGCCAAGGCGTTCATGGCGGCCGCCGCGGGCGCCGACTGGAGCGCGGCGCCGGGGATGTACCTGATCCTCACCGACGCGCCGGGCGCGCACGCGTGGCCGATCGCCGGCGCAACCTTCATCCTGATGCACAAGGTGCAGGACAAACCGGCAAACGCCAAGCAGGTGCTCACGTTCTTCAAGTGGGCCTACGGCAACGGCGACAAGATGGCCGAGTCGCTGGACTACGTGCCCCTGCCGGACAACGTCGTTTCGCTGATCGAATCGTCCTGGAAGAATATCAAGGACGCCTCGGGCAACTCCGTATATTGATTGGAGTTATCCGCTGCAAGGGCGGAGCGGAAAGGGGCGGCGCGACCGCCCCTTTTCGTTCCCGAACCGGTTTCATCTAATCTAGAATGCGCGGCAAACCACTCAGATGAGCGCCGTCCCCGTGGCTTCCCAGGGCGCCGAGAACGAAGACGCGACAGTCGAAGCGCTGCGGGCCCCCCTTGCGCCGCGGCCGCGCTCCGCGCTCTGGCTGGACCCGACGTTCGAGTGGCTGACCAAGGCCTTCGCTTTTCTCGTCTTCAGCATCCTGGCGGCGATCCTGGTGTCGCTCGTGGTCGGCAGCGAGTTGACGCTGCGCAAGTACGGGCTCAGCTTTCTCTGGCGCGAAGACTGGGACCCGGTGCGGGAGGAGTTCGGCGCGCTGGTGCCGATCTACGGCACCGTAATGACCTCGTTCATCGCCATGGCGATCGCGGTGCCGGTGAGCTTCGGCATCGCGCTCTTCCTCACCGAGCTCTCGCCGGGCTGGCTCAAGCGGCCGTTGGGCACTGCGATCGAGCTGCTGGCGGCGATTCCGTCGATCATCTACGGCATGTGGGGGTTGTTCGTGCTCGCGCCGCTGGTGCAGAGCTACGTCCAGCCGCTGCTGGTCAAGCTGTTCGGCGACATCCCGCTGATCGGACAACTGTTTTCCGGGCCGCCGCTCGGCATCGGCATGATGACCGCCGGGCTGATCCTGTCGATCATGGTCATTCCCTTCATTGCGGCGGTGATGCGCGACGTGTTCGAGCTGGTCCCGTCGATGCTCAAGGAGTCGGCCTACGGGCTCGGCGCGACAACCTGGGAGGTCGTGTTTCGCGTCGTGCTGCCATACACCAAGGTCGGCGTGGTGGGCGGGGTCATGCTCGGGCTGGGGCGCGCGCTCGGCGAGACGATGGCCGTCACCTTCGTGATCGGCAACGCGCACCGCCTGTCGGCGTCTCTCCTGGCGCCCGGCAACAGCATCGCGTCGGCGCTGGCGAACGAGTTCACCGAGGCGGTGGGAGACGCCTACCTGTCGGCTCTGTTCGAGCTCGGCCTGATCCTGTTCGTGATCACCACGGTGGTACTGGCCTTGTCGAAGTTCATGCTGATGCGCCTGTCGCGCCAGGAAGGCGCGCGAACCTAGGCCGAGCCCGATGAGCTACATCACGGCATCGAACCCGCTGTACACCGCGCGCAAGCGCAAGAACGTGATCATGCTGTCGGTATCCGCCCTGGCGCTGAGCTTCGGCCTGTTCTGGCTGGCCTGGATCCTGGCGACGCTGCTGCTGGAGGGCGGCAGCGCGTTGCTGCACGCGACGCTGTACTACAAGATGACCCCGCCGCCGGGTTCCGACGGCGGGCTGGCGAACGCGATCGCGGGCAGCCTGGCGATGGTCGTGACCGGCACCCTGATCGGCACGCCGGTAGGCGTGATGGCAGGCACCTACCTGGCCGAGTACGGCAGGAAGAGCTGGCTCGCTTCGGCGACGCGCTTCCTGAACGACGTGCTGCTGTCGGCGCCGTCGATCGTGATCGGACTTTTCGTTTATTCGGTCTACGTCGCGCAGGTGAAGCACTTCTCGGGCTGGGCGGGCGCATTCGCGCTCGGCCTGCTGGTGATCCCGGTGGTGGTGCGCACCACCGACGACATGCTCAAGCTGGTGCCGAGCAGCCTGCGCGAGGCGACCGCGGCGCTCGGCTGCCCGCAGTGGAAGATGATCCTGTTCGTCACCTACCGCGCGGCGCGCACGGGGATCCTGACCGGCATCCTGCTCGCAGTGGCGCGCGTGAGTGGCGAGACCGCGCCGTTGCTGTTCACCGCGCTCAACAACCAGTTCTGGTCGCTCAACATGAACGCTCCGGTCTCCAACCTGCCGGTGGTCATCTTCCAGTTCGCGATGAGCCCCTACCAGGACTGGCAGCGGCTCGCCTGGGGCGGCGCCACCCTTATCACGCTCGCGGTCCTGATGCTGAATATCCTGGCGCGCGTGCTGTTCAAGAGAACGACCTGACGCAAGGCCAGCCATGGAATCCTCCGCCACCGCCCGCCCCCAGCCGCCCCGCATCGAGGTCGCCGCGCGATCAGAGCACGACGTCGAGGCCAGGCCGAAGCTCATCGTGCGCAACCTGAACTTCTACTACGGCAGCTACCATGCGCTGAAATCGGTCACGCTCGATATTCCCGAGCGGCGAGTGACCGCGTTCATCGGGCCTTCCGGCTGCGGCAAGTCGACGCTGCTGCGCGTCTTCAACCGCATGTACTCGCTCTATCCGGACCAGCGCGCCGAGGGCGAGATCATCATGGACGGCGAGAACCTGCTGACGGTCAAGCGCGACGTGTCGCTGATCCGGGCCAAGATCGGCATGGTGTTCCAGAAGCCGACGCCTTTTCCGATGTCGATCTACGACAACATCGCCTTCGGCGTGCGGCTGTTCGAGAACCTGAAGAAGCGCGACATGGACGAGCGCGTCGAGTGGGCGCTGCGCAAGGCCGCGCTGTGGGAGGAGGTCAAGGACATCCTCGGCCAGAGCGGCCACAGCCTCTCGGGCGGACAGCAGCAGCGGCTGTGCATCGCGCGCGGGATCGCGGTCAAGCCCGAGATCCTGCTGCTCGACGAGCCGACCTCGGCGCTCGATCCGATCTCCACCGCCAAGATCGAGGAGCTGGTGGACGAGCTCAAGCGCGAATTCACCATCGCCATCGTGACTCACAACATGCAGCAGGCCGCGCGCGTGTCGGACTACACCGCCTACATGTATCTCGGCGAGCTGGTCGAGTTCGACGTGACCGACACGATCTTCATCAAGCCGAAGCAGAAGGCGACCGAGGACTACATCACCGGCCGCTTCGGCTGAGCGTCAGGCGGCGGCTCAGCCCCGCGATGATCCGCTGCGCAAAGCCCGGGTGGTTCCGGATCGCGGCGAATGAGTGGTGCCCCGGGGCAGGTCGAGCTGCCCGAATTCGAGCCTGATCCCGGCCAGCACTTCCCCGCTCAAGCCTTTGAACAGAGGGACATTCGAGACGAGCTCGCCCATCGATGCGGCGCTCGCGCAGTAGCGCTGGGCCATCGGCTGGTGCACCGTCCTTGGTTGCGTTGCAGCAATACTGTTCCATACCCGCTGGCTGGTCATGACGTAGATCAAGCGCAAAGGCCGGCCCTGTTGCGCTTGCGAAACAGCATACAAAGCTGACGTCCGGGACAAACTGCGTTTTGACACAGATCAAAGCGCCTTGTGCGGTGCCCACTTACATTCCGCTTGCGAGGACCTGAGAAAGATGAAAAAGAACGGACCGATGGTGCGATTCGCGGCGCGACAGGGACAAAAGGCAAGTACCGGATTGGCCGGCATCGGCAGGGCGACGCGCTGGGCGCTCGCCTGCCTGCTCGGCCTGACGCTCGCCCAGGGCGCGGCACTGGCCGCGGCGCCCGCCGGGCTCGACAACCTCGCCTGCGAGGCCTGCCACAACGGCAAGGAAAAGATCGAGGTCAAGAACGCCGAGGGCAAGGCGCACGCGCTGCTCGCGATCACCCCGGACAAGTACGCGAAAGGGGTGCACGCGAAGATGGAGTGCGTCGCCTGCCACAAGGAGATCGTCGACGCCAAGGCGCCGCACCAGCTCGGATCCGCGCCCAAGCCGAACTGCATCCAGTGCCACAGCGATCTGTGGAAGGCGACTCAGGAAGCCGGCAGCGCGAACGAGCACCCGCGGCTCGGCGTCGTGGCGCAGAACATCGAGGCCTACAAGAAATCGACGCACGCGAAGCTCGACAAGGAGACGGGCGCGCCGCGCGCCGTTTGCGACGACTGCCACAACACCCACTTCTTCGACGTGCCGCCGGCCGGCAGCGCCGCGCGCAAGGGCGAATGGCGCCTCGAGGTCCCGGCACGCTGCGCGGAGAAATGTCACCCCGACGCGCTCGACGACTGGAGCGGCTCGATTCACGGCCAGACCATTCTCAAGAAGCACGACCCGAAGGGCGCGATCTGCATCGACTGCCACACCAGCCATTCGATCGAGCCGACGGCCAGCAAGGCGTTCATGCTCGGCATCGTCGAGGGCTGCGGCAGCTGCCACAAGGAGAACCTGGGCAGCTATGCCGACAGCTACCACGGCCAGGTCAACACGCTCGGCTACACCTACACCGCCAAGTGCTACAACTGCCACGGCAGCCACAACATCCTCAAGGTCGACGACCCCAACTCCAAGGTGAGCCCGAAGCATCGCCTGGCAACCTGCCGCCAGTGCCATACGCCGAAGAAGGGGATGGACCAGGCCACCGCGGGCTTCATGACCTTCGGGCCTCACGCCAACACGCACGACTACGAGCGCTATCCCCAGATGTGGATCGCGGCGCGGCTCATGTGGGCGCTGCTCGGAGGCGTGTTCATCTTTTTCTGGACTCATTCGGCGCTGTGGTACTACCGCGAGTTCAAGGACCGCAAGGCGCACGCGAGCCGCCCGCACGTGCGCGTCGACGAGCTGCCGCAGGCGGCCGGCAAGCAGCTGCGGCGCTTCGGGCCGATCACGCGACTGGCGCACCTGGTGTTCGCGATCAGCGTGATGGTGCTGGTGCTGACCGGCATGGCGGCCTTCTACTCGTACACCGGCTGGGCGCGCGCGGTGATGGCCGCGTTCGGCGGGCCGAACATCGCCGGCATCGTCCACCGCACCGCGGCGGCGACCATGCTGGGAATCTTCTTCCTGCACCTGGTCTATCTGGCGGTCAACCTCTGGCGCAAGCGCAAGACCTTCAGGTGGTTCGGGCCCGAGTCGCTGGTGCCGTCGTGGCAGGACCTGAAGGACATCATCGGCATGTTCAAGTGGTTCTTCGGCAAGGGGCCGAAGCCGCGCTTCGACCGCTGGACCTACTGGGAGAAATTCGACTACTGGGCGGTGTTCTGGGGCATGGCGATCATCGGCGGCAGCGGCATGATGCTCGCGTTCCCGACCCACGTTGCGGCGTATCTGCCCGGCTGGGTGCTGAACGTGGCAACCCTGGTGCACGGCGAGGAAGCGTTCCTGGCGGCGGTGTTCCTGTTCACGGTGCACTTCTTCAACAACCACTTCCGCCCGGACAAGCTGCCGCCGCCCGACGTGGTGATGTTCACCGGCTCGATGTCGCTCGAGGAGTACCGCCGCGAGCACCCGCTGCAGTACAAGCGGCTGCTCGATTCGGGCGAGCTCGACAAGTATCTGGTCGACGAGCCCTCGCGGCCGATGAAGCTCGGCTCGACGATTCTCGGGCTGGTGCTGATCGCGATCGGCCTCTGGCTGCTCGCGATGGTGATCGTGGGATTCGTAACCGGTTGATGCCAATCAACGCATCTTCAGACAACTCTTTCGACACAGGAGATTAAAGTGAAGAATGTCAGCATGATGAAAGTAATCGGCGGCCTGCTGGTCTCGTTCTCGGCCATCGCGCTGGCGACGCCGAGCTACGCCTTCGACGAGGACGCGGCGAAGGAAACGTTCAAGCGCAACGAGTGCACCAAGTGCCACGCGGTCAACCGCGACAAGAAGGGCCCCAGCCTGCAGAAGATCGCCAAGGAGCTCAAGGGCAAGGCCGACGCGCAGGACAAGATCATCAAGAACATCACTACCGGGCCGAAGGTCAAGCTGCTCGATAGCGGCAAGGAAGAAGAGCACAAGATCATCGACACCAAGGACCCGAAGGAACTGAAGAACCTGGTGGAGTGGATTCTCTCGCACTGATGCTGTAGCGGGGGGCCGCGCTGCGACGAATTAGGCAAAGAGTCAGGGAGGTTTCACATGAAGCACGTTCGAAGACTGTTGGCGCTGTGGGCATGCATCGGCGCGCTGGGGATGGTCGGAGCGGCGCAGGCCGCCACCCAGGACCTGGTGCTCACCAACGACGCCAAGTGCACCACCTGCCACGACGAGGGCGATTCGCCCAAGGTGCTGCAGATCGGCCGCACCAAGCACGGCACCCTGGCCGACAAGCGCGTGGGCACCTGCACCAGCTGCCACGGCCAGAGCGACCGGCACATCGCGGACGCCGAGAAGGGCGTGAAGAAGCCCGCCCAGCCGGACGTCGACTTCGGCAAGCACTCGACCACGCCGATGGAAAAGCGCAGCGAGGCCTGCCTGACCTGCCACCAGGGCGGCGAGCGCATGCACTGGGACAGCGGCCCGCATTCAGGAGCGCAGGTCGCCTGCAGCTCGTGCCACGAAATCCACACCCAGCACGACGCGGTGCTCGACAAGAAGACGCAGTTCGAGGTCTGCTTCACCTGCCACAAGACGCAGCGCGCCGAATTGCGCAGGCCGTCGCGCCATCCGATCGAGGAAGGCAAGGTCGCGTGCTCGGACTGCCACAACCCGCACGGCACGGCGGGTCCGCACCTGCTGGTGCGCGATAGCGTGAACGACACCTGCTACACCTGCCACATGGAGAAGCGCGGGCCGTTCGTGCGCACGCACGAGCCGGTGCAGGAAGACTGCACCATCTGCCACAACCCGCACGGCACCACCAACCCGAACCTGCTCAAGATCCGGCCGCCGTTCCTGTGCCAGACCTGCCATCAGGGCACCTCGCACCATGCGACGGTGCCCAACGGCAGCCCGGTCACGGGCGCGCCGTCGACCGCGCAGATCGTGATCATGGCCCGCGGGTGCCTGAACTGCCACACCAACATCCACGGCAGCAACAACCCGGGTGATGGCAGCGGTCGCGGATTCCGGCGCTGACCTGAGAGTTATGGGAGAACGGACATGAAAGCCAACAGACAAAATCCCTTCGTCTACACGGCGATCGCGGCAGCGCTGCTGCTCGCGTTTGGATCCGCGCATGCGCAGAGCGACGAGATCACGCAGCTCATCACGCCGGTGAGCAGCGTCGACGTCGGCGTGAGCTACGTCGACAAGGACAACCAGCGTTTCGGCGAATACAACGGGCTGACCGACAAGGGCGCCTACGGCAACATCGACTTCGACCTGGTCAAGCGCGACAACGCGACCGGCACCTGGTTCAAGCTCCAAGGGCACAACCTGGGCTACGACGACCGCGAGCTGAGGCTCGAGCAGTCACGCCAGGGCAACTGGGGCTATTCCGTCGACTACTCGCGCATTCCGCGCTATGAGCCGATGACGGTCAACACCGGCCTGCAGGGACTCGGCACCACCACGCAGACGACGGCCGCGGTCACGAAAGGCGCCGGCACCGACTATCAGCTGAACACGGTCCGCGACCGCTGGACGCTCGGCTTCGACAAGGCCCTCGCCGGCCAGTGGGACGTGCAGGTGCGCTACCGCAACGAGGTGAAGGACGGCAACCGGCTGTTCGGCCAGGGGACCTTCGGCAACGTGCGCTTCCTGACCGACGTCATCGACCAGACCACGCAGCAGGTCGACGCCATGGCGCACTACAACACCGAGCGCTTCCAGTTCACCGCGGGCTACTACGGCACGTTCTTCGAGAACAACAACAGCAAGATCACTACGCCGGCCGCGGGGGCGCCGTTCCCCGAGGTGGCGCTGCCGCCCAGCAACCAGTCGCATCAGTTCTACGCCGAAGGCGGCTACAACTTCGACCGGGCGATGCGCGGCACCTTCAAGGTGGCGCTCGGCCGGATCACCCAAGACGACACCTTCCCGACGACGCCGTCGGTGCCGGTCACCAACCTGGATGGCCTGATCGACACGACGCTGCTGCAGGCCGGGCTGTCCGGGCGCGCGACGCCGAAGCTGTCCTGGCGCGCCGATCTGCGCTACGAGAAGCGCGACGACAAGACGCCGGTGCTGGTGTACTTCCCGTCGCAGGCCGTGCCTTCGACGACCGGCACCAACGACGGGACCAACGAGCCGCGCGACATCGAGACCACGACCGGCAAGCTGGTCGGGCACTACTCGCTGCCGATGGGCTTGCGCCTCACCGGCGACGTGACCTTCGAGCAGAAGAAGCGCAACAACCCGCCGGTCATGTCGGTCGATTTCCGCGAGACGACCGACGAGACGACCTACCGGGTCGAACTGCGTCGTGCGGTGTCCGAGACCGTCACGGGCGCGGTGGCGCTGCTGCACGCGAATCGAACCGGTTCGGACTGGTTGCCGATGCTGGCGAACAACGGCGTAACGCCGACGAGCGCGCTGATCGCGCCGCTTCATCTTGCCGACCGCAAACGGGATACCGTGCGCTTGACCGTCAACTGGATGGTTTCCGACCCGTTGTCGCTCAACTTCCGCGCCGACGAGTCGCGCGACGACTATACCGGGCGTGATCTCAACGCCTTCGACCTCGGGCCGCGCAAGGGCAGGGGCAGCAATTATTCGCTCGACGCGGCCTACGTGTTCAACGAACGTGTCACCGCGACCGCGTGGTATTCGTCCGACGAGAACCGCTTCGAGGATGCGACCTGCCAGCCCAATGCGGCGGACGTTTGCACCGCTAATCTCTTCAGCGCCGACCTGCGCAACATCTCCGACACCTACGGTCTGGGACTTCGCGCGAAGGTCAGCTCGAAGATCGACATCGGTGCGGATCTCGTTGACTCGAAGGTGCGCGACGAGATGAACACCGCCGCGCTCGCCGCCATTCCCGCCACAGTGCCGTCGCTGTCCGATATCCATACGAAGGTCACGTCGTTCAAGCTCTACGGCAAGTACGCGCTCGACCGCAAGTCCGGAGTCAGGGTGGATTACATCTACGACCGCTATCAGACCGACGACTGGACCTGGGCCAACTGGGTCTACAGCGACGGCACGACGGTGCTGCAGAACCCGGACCAGAAGGTGAATTTCGTCGGCGTGTCGTACTACTACCGCTTCTAACAGAGCCTCCCAACGGCAGGATTCCGGCCCGCTGCGGCGGGCCGTTTGTTTTCTGCCGGCCCTGCCCCCCGGGGTAGGGTATCCTTCGCGCTTTCCCGCGATGACATGCTGCAAGCCAACCAACTCGCCTGCGAGCGCGGCGATGTGCGCCTTTTTTCGGGGCTCGATTTCGCGCTCGGCGAGGGCGGGCTGCTGCTGGTGCAGGGCCCGAACGGCAGCGGCAAGACGAGCCTGCTGCGGCTGGTGGCAGGGCTGTCGCGCCCCGCGGCCGGCACGATCCGCTGGCGCGGCGAGCCGATCGCCGAGCTGCGCGAAACCTACTCGCGCGAGTTGCTATTCGTCGGCCACGCGAACGCGGTCAAGGAAG
>JBAUTW010000325.1:0-19030 GCA_049582365.1 Burkholderiales bacterium
GCGCTGGACGCGGCCCGAGCCGCTCGGCATCGTCGCAGGGGCGCTTCCGTTCGGGCTCGGCCGGACCCTCGGGCGCCTGCCGGGCGCAAACGACGGCGTGGTTTGCGTCGACGAAACGCGGATCGAAGGCGCGGCGGCGTTCACCGTGCTTCCGGTGAGCCATAGCGGCATGCTGCTGTCGGCGCGCGCGGCGCGCGAGCTGCAGGCCTTCCTCGAGACCGGACGCTTCGCCTCGCATGCGCGCTAGATGGCTTGCGCTGGCGGCGCTGCTCGCGCTCTCGGGGTGCGAGACCCTTTCGTATTACGCCCAAGCGGTAGGCGGGCAGCTCGAGCTCATGCACCGCGCGCAACCGCTTGCCGGATGGATCTCCGATCCGGCCACGCCGCCCGCGCTGCGCCGGCGCCTCGAGCTTGCCGCGCGCATGCGCGAGTTCGCCTCGCGCGAGCTGGCGCTGCCCGACAACGGCAGCTACCGCAGCTACGCCGAGCTGGGTCGCTCCTACGCGGTCTGGAATGTGTTCGCGGCACCCGAATTCTCGGTGCATCCGGTGGAGTCCTGTTTTCCGATCGCGGGTTGCGTCGCCTACCGCGGTTTCTTCGCGCGCGACGCCGCCGAGCGCTACGCCGCGAAGGAGCGCGCCGCAGGGCTCGATGTGTTCAGCTACGGCGTGCCTGCGTACTCGACCCTGGGCTGGTTCGACGACCCGCTGCTTTCGACCTTCATCCATTACCCAGAATCGGAACTCGCGCGGCTGATCTTCCACGAGCTGGCGCACCAAGTCGTCTACGTGAAGGGCGACACGACGTTCAACGAATCTTTCGCGGTGACGGTTCAGGACGAGGGCGTGCGGCGCTGGCTGGAGTCCCAGGGGCGCGGGCCGGAGCTCGCTGTCTTCCGCGCGGCCGAGGCGCGCAACGACGAGTTCGTGGCCTTGATCGAGGACGCGCGCGGGCGCATCGCAGGCGTTTACGCCGAGCCGCTCGGGCCGGCCGCGATGCGTGCCGCCAAGCGCGCCGAGTTCGCGCGCCTTGCCGAACGCTACGTCGCGCTGAAGGCGCGCTGGGGGGGCTACGCCGGCTTCGACCGCTTGATGCGCGACCCCAACAATGCGCTGCTGGCCTCGATTTCCGCCTACTCGCAGCTGGTTCCAGGGTTCAGGCGCGAGCTCGCGGCGGTGCACGGCGACCTGGCCGCGTTCTACGCCAGGGTAAAGGCGCTCGCCCGCCTGCCCAAGGCCGAGCGCGACGCCGCGCTTAGCGACACGCCAAGTGCGGCGCGCTAGCGCGCCGTCCAGCCAAGGTCCATGGTAAGCGCGGCCCCGGTGATGGTGCCGGCGGACTCGCCGCACAGGTAGGCGACGAAGTCGGCGACTTCGGACGGCTCGATCAGGCGCTTTACCGCCGCCGGCGCGAGCATGATCTTCTCGACCACTTCCTCGGGCGAAATGCCGTTCGCCTTGGCCTGATCGGCGATCTGGGCATCGACCAGCGGCGTGCGCACGTAGGCCGGGCAGATCGCGTTCACGGTGATGCCGTACTCGCCGCCCTCCAGCGCTGCGGTGCGCGTCAGTCCGATCAGGCCGTGCTTGGCCGCGATGTAGCCGACCTTGAACGGCGAGGCGATGAGCGCATGGATCGAAGCGATATTGACCACGCGGCCCCATCTCTGATTCTTCATCGCGGGCCAGCAGTAGCGCGTCAGCAGGAACGGCGCGCTCAACATGAGCGCGATCATGCGCTGCCACTGCTCTTCCGGGAAATCCTCGATCGGTGAGACATGCTGGTAGCCGGCGTTGTTGACCAGCACGTGAACCGTGCCGTGCGCGGCGAGCGTGGCGTCGACCAGCCGCTTGCAGCCGTCGCGCTGCGTCAAGTCGGCCGCTACGAAGCTCCCGCCGATGCGCCTGGCGTGCTGCGAGCCGGACTTTTCGTTGACGTCGGCCAGAACCACTTTGGCGCCGTCCGCGGCGAGTCGCTCGGCGCAGGCGAGGCCGATGCCGCTTGCCGCGCCGGTGACGATCGCGATCTTGTCCTTGAGCATCGATCAGCTGATTTTCGTGTTGACCCACTTGTCGAACGCGGGGCGCCCGAGCAGGCGCTTGTGCCAGGCGGCGACGTTGGCATAGACGGGCCGCTCTATCGGCAAGTTGAGCCAAAGGTGCAGGTGGCAGCCGAGCGGGATGTCTCCCATCGTGAACTGCTCACCGGCGACGAAGCGGCGCCCGGCGAGCGCCGCGTCGACGTAACCCGCCAGCTCACCGCACTTCTTGACGCCTTCGTTGATGGCCTTCATGTCGCGCTGCTCGACCGGTGTGCGCACCAGGCCCCAGAAGACCGGCCGAAACGCCGGAAGCAAGCTTCCCGCCGCCCAGTCCATCCAGCGGTCGGCATCCGCCCGCACGCGCAGGTCCGCTGGCCAGAGCCCGGCTGTCCCGTGTTTGGCCGAGAGGTAGCGCACGATGGCGTGCGACTCCCACAGCACGAAGCCGTCATCCTCGATCGTCGGCACCAGGCCGTTGGGATTGAGCTTGCGGTACTCGGGCGTGTTGACCACCCCGTACTGCATTCCTGCTTCCACGCGCTCGAACGGCACGCCGAGCTCGTCGCAGCACCACAGCACCTTGCGCACATTGACCGAGTTGGCGCGCCCCCAGATTTTCAGCATTTCCGTCTCCCTCAGAAACCGACGGCCTGACCATCGCGACGCGGGTCGCTGGCGGCGAAGTAGCCGCCGTCGAGCTTCCAGATCATCTGCGCGCAGCCGAACTGGTTGTAGTCATCGACGGTCACGATGCGATGGCCGCGCTGCTTGAGCGCTTCCAGCGTTGCGGCGGGAAAGCCGCCTTCGACGCTCACATCCATGCCCTGCACCCAGCGAAAGCGCGGACCGTCGCTTGCGGCCTGCGGATTCTGGCCGTAGTCGGCGATGCGCACCATCACCTGCGCGTGGCCCTGCGGCTGCATCGTGCCCCCCATGACGCCGAAGCTCATCACCGGCTTGCCGTCCTTGGTGACGAATCCCGGGATGATGGTCTGGTAGGGACGCTTGTTCGGGCCGACACGGTTGGGATGGCCTTCCTTGAGCACGAAGGTGGCGCCCCGGTTCTGCAGCGAGATGCCGGTGCCCGGCACCACCACGCCGGAGCCGAAGCCCATGTAGTTCGACTGGATCATCGACACCATCATGCCCGAGGCGTCGGCGGCCGTGAGGTAGACGGTGCCCCCCTTGGGGGGAGTTCCGGCGGCGAAGGGCTGCGCCTTGCTCATCTCGATCAGCTTCGCGCGCGACTTCAGGTAGGCCTTGTCGAGCATCAGGGCGGGCGGGAACGGCATGTAATCGATATCGGCGACGTAGGCCTGCGCATCGGCGAAGGCGAGCTTCACCGCCTCGATCTGCAGGTGCACGCTGTCGGCCGAGTCGACCGGATGGCCGGCAAGGTCGAAGTTCTCGAGGATCCCCAGCGCGATCAACGCCACGATGCCCTGGCCGTTGGGCGGCAGTTCGTGCAGCGTGAAGCCGCGGTAGTCCATGGTCAGGGTGTCGACCCAGTCGGATTTGTGCGCGGCGAGGTCGGAGGCCTTCATCACGCCGCCGTTGGCTCTGGCATGCGCCTCAAGCTTGTCGGCCAGCTCGCCCCGGTAGAATGCCTCGCCCTTGGTGGCGGCGATCTTCTCGAGCGTCGCAGCGTGATGCGGGAAGCGGAACTGCTGGCCCGGAACCGGCGGCTTGCCGCCCGGCAGAAAGGCCTCGGCGAAGCCCGGCTGGCCCTTGAGCTCCGCGACCTGCGCCGCCCACTGGCGCGCGATGGTCGGCGAGACCAGGAACCCGTCGCGGCCGTAGCCGATCGCCGGCTCGAACAGCTTGGCGAACGGCAGCTTGCCGAAGCGCGCGCTCAACTCGCGCCAGGCCGAAACGCAGCCGGGCACGCTGACCGAGTTCCAGCCGCGCACGGGAACGCCTTTGTGCCCGGCGAAAAACTCCGGTGTCCAGCCCGCCGGCGAGCGGCCCGAGGCGTTCAGGCCGTGCAGCGTCTTGCCGTCCCAGACGATGGCATAGGCGTCGGAGCCGATGCCGTTGGAGACCGGCTCGACCAGCGTAAGGGTGATCGCGGTGGCGAGGATCGCGTCGACCGCGTTGCCGCCCGCGAGCAGCATGCGCAGTCCCGCCTGCGCGGCGAGCGGTTGCGAAGTCGAGACGGCGTTTGCGGCGAGCAGCGGCTTGCGCGGCCAGGCGTAGGGCAGTTCCCAGGAGAAAGGCGTCATTTATCAGTTCGTTTCGTGTTCGAAATCGAGCACCACGCGGCCGACGATCCGGCCGGCCTTGAGCTCGTCCAGCGTGCGATTGACTTCGCCTGCGGGTCTCGTCTCGATCGGCGAAGGCTTGAGCTTCTTCTTCCTGGCCAACGCGACCACTTCCTTGAGCTCCCGCAAGTCGCCGACGTAGGAGCCGATGATGCCGATGGCGCGTTGCGCAATCGGGGGCAGGGGATAATTCAGCTCGCCGCCGAACAGGCCGCACAGAACGTAGCGTCCGCCCTTTCGCAGCGCGCCGATGCCTAGCTGCGCGGTGCCCGGCATGCCGACGAAATCGATCGCACCCGAAAGATTTCCCTGCGCCAGCGCGGCGAGCTTCTGCGCGGCATCGGGCGTGCGCGTGTCGAGCACCAGCTTCGCGCCAAGCTTCCTCGCCGCCGCGAGCTTGGACTCGTCGATGTCGCAGGCGATGACATTCTTCATGCCCTTGGCCTTGAAGATCGACACCGCGATCAGGCCCAGCCCGCCGCAGCCGAGCACTGCGACCCAGTCCTTCGGACCGGGCGCGGGGAGCTTGTTGATGCCGCTGTAGGCGGTGAGCGCGGAGCAGGCGAGTGTCGAGGCGAAGCCTTCTTCGATGCCGCCCGCGTCGAGCAGGTATTTCGGATGCGGCACGAGAACGTGAGTCGCATACGCGCCGGCGCGGTTGACGCCGAGAAAGCGCGAGCCCGAGACGCAGTAGTTGTCCTTGCCGGCCTTGCACACCGCGCACTTGCCGCAGCCGATCCAGGGATAGACCAGGCGCTTTTGCCCGATCTTCAGGCCCTTGGCGGCCTTGGCCGCCGCTGGGCCCATCGCCTCGACCACGCCGAAGGGTTCGTGCCCCAGGGTGAACGGCGGCACGCAGCCGCGCTCCCTGACGTAGAAGCGCTTGCCGCCGCCCCAGTCGAAATAGCCGTCCCAGATGTGCAGATCGCTGTGGCATACGCCCGCGCGTGTGACCCGCACCAGCACCTCGGTGCCGATGGGCTTGGGCGTGTCCTGCAGCACTTTCTGCAGCGGCTTGCCGTGCTCGGTAACCTGCCAGCTGAGCATTCTTCTCCCCTTATGCCTTGGATGCCGCGGTGAGCGCCTGGTCGATGTCCCACAGGATATCGTCCAGCGATTCGATGCCGACCGACATGCGCACCATGTCGGGGGTAACGCCGGCCTTGAGCTGATCCTCGTCGCTCATCTGGCGATGCGTGGTCGAGGCCGGGTGGATGATGAGCGTCTTGGCGTCGCCGATGTTGGCGAGGTGGCTCATGAACTGCGCTGCCTCGATGAACTTCTCGCCGGCCCTGGCTCCGCCCTTGACGCCGAAGTTGAGCAGGCCGGAGGCGCCCTTGGGCAGGTACTTGCGCGCCAGGGCGTGGTACTTGCTGCCCGGCAGGCCGGGATAATTCACCCACGCCACGTGCTTGTGCTCCTCCAGGAACCTGGCCACCGCCATGGCATTGCCGCAGTGGCGCTCCATGCGCACGTGCAGCGACTCGATCCCCTGCAGCAGCAGCCAGGCGTTGATCGGCGAGAGCGCGGGGCCGAAGGTGCGCATGATCTCCATGCGTGCCTTCATCGTGTAACCGAAGTCGCCGAAGGTTTCGTAGAAGCGCACCCCGTGATAGCCCGGCGACGGTTCGGTCATCCCGGGAAAGTTGCCGTTGTCCCACTTGAATTTGCCGGACTCGACGATGACTCCGCCCATCGTGGTGCCGTGACCGCCGATGTACTTGGTGGCCGAGTGCACCACGATATCCGCGCCCCAGTCGAACGGGCGGCAAAGGTAGGGCGACGGCACGGTATTGTCGACCACGAGCGGAATTCCGGCCTCGTGCGCGATACCCGCGAGCGCCTCGATGTCGACGATGTTGATCAGCGGGTTGCCGAGCGTCTCGGCGTAAAGCAGCTTCGTCTTGCCCGGCAGGATCGCGCGGCGGAAGTTCTCCGGATCGTCCGGTGCGACGAAGGTGGTCTCGACGCCGAGCTTTCTCAGGTTGACGCCGAGCAGGGTATGCGTGCCGCCGTACAGGGTCGAGGCCGAGACGATGTGGTCGCCGGCCTCAACCAGCGTCAATATCGCGACCATTTCGGCGGCCTGTCCGGTCGCGCAGCCGAGCGCCGCGCGACCGTTCTCGAGGGCCGCCATGCGTTCCTCGAAGACCGCCACGGTGGGGTTCGAGATGCGCGAATAGACATTGCCGAAAGTCTGCAGGTTGAACAGGCTCGCGGCATGTTCCGCCGAGTCGAACACGAACGAGGTCGTCTGGTAGATCGGCGCGGCGCGCGCCCCGGTGGCGGCGTCGGGGATCTGTCCGGCGTGCAGGCAGAGTGTCTCGATGCCGAATTTGCGGTCAGCCATCGCGCGATTCTAGCGCGACGGCGCACCGAGGCCGCGCGCCAGCGGCCCGGTCAAGTGCTCAGCTTTCGCCGGCAGCTTCGTCGGTGCCCGTCGCGGGATGCGCCGGCGCAGGCTCTACCCGTGCCGCCGCTCGACGGTACTCAGACGGTGGAATTCCAACCTGGTGCAGGAAAAAGCGGGTGAAATTGCTCTGGGCGGAGAAGCCCAGCTCAGCTGACACGTCGGCGATTTTGACCCTGCCGGTGGCCAGCCGCGAAATCGCCGTTTCGACGCACAGCATGTCCAGGTAGGCGCGCGGAGAGCGACCGGTGCAGAGCTGGAACAGATCGTAGAAGCGCGAGCGCGACAGGCCGACCTGGCTCGCCACCTCGTCCATGTTCATGTCCTTGTTCGGCCGCGCTCGCAGCAGCGCGATGGCGCGCCGGATGCGCGAGTCCTCGAAGCGCGAGCCGCGCCACAGTGGCGACGACGCGCGACGACGCGCGACGTAGGTGTCTATGATCGAAAGCACCAGCTCCTGCAGCATGAATTCGAGTCGCTCAGGCGACAGGAACTGGTCGTTCACGATCTCGACCGCGAGGGTATCGGCCAGCTGACGGATGCGCGCCGTGATCTCCTCGCGCCGGCGCGGGAAGGCTTGCTCGCCGCCGGCGCTGAACACGGCCGGGAAACTGTCGCGCAGCCACTCGCCGGATGCGTGCAGCACGAGCAGCCGCGTCGGCACGGAGCCGGGCGCACGGCGGTCGGCGTGCATTTCGTGCGCGTTCAGGAACGCGATGTCGCCGCGCGTAAGCGCAACGGCCTCATCGCCGATCAGGTATTCCGTATCCGCCCCGTCGTGCTTGAGCAGGATCGTCGGCTCGGGATGCGCATGCGGCGCACCCGGCGCGCTGACCTCGAGCAGCATCAGACGCCCAAAACGCCCGTCGAAGACTCGAATCGGCCGGTTCATGGCAATGACAGCATACGTTCCCGTCGCCGTTCGCGCTAGTGGGTCGGCGACGGCGCCTCAATACGCCGGCAGGCGGGGGCGTTTGGCCGAGATTACCCGGGTGTTCACACCCATCCAGTTCAAGCCCCCGAACAACCTCCCATGCTCGATCTTCATACAACGGTCCATGATCGCGTCCAGCCCGGCGGCTTGCGCCATGGCGGCCGCCGCCTCGTTCTTGACCCCGATCTGCTGCCAAAGCACCTTCGCGCCGATCGCGATCGCCTGTTCCGCGATCGGGCCCGCGTCCTCGGTGCGGCGGAAGACGTCCACTACGTCGACCTTATCGGGAATCTCGTGCAGGCTGCGATAGCAGGTTTCGCCCAACACCTGCTTGCCCGCGTAGCGCGGGTTCACGGGTATCACCCGATAGCCGTGCTCCTGAAGGTACTTGGCGGCGAAATAGCTCGGCCGGAACCAGTCGGCCGACAGGCCGACCATCGCGACCACGCGGCACTCGCGCAGGATCCGGCGCAGCGTTTCGACGTCGTCCATGGCGTCAATATACCGCAGCGGGCTGCGCCTATAATCGGCCGGACCGCGACCCAGGGAGGAGAAATGTACGTCGAAGAACGCATGTACCTGCTGCAGCCCGGCAAGGCGCCGGAATATTTCAGGAACTACGAGGCCGAGGGCATGGCGGTCCAGCTCAAGCACCTGCCGAACATGGTCGGCTACTACGTGACCGAGGTCGGCCCGCAGAACCTGGTGATCCACATGTGGGCCTATGACGACCTCAACCAGCGCGAAAAATGCCGCGCCGCGATGCAGGCCGACCCGGCCTGGCAGGCCTACCTGCCAAAGGTCCGGCCGCTGATCGTCAGCCAGGACACGCGCATCCTGAAATGCGCACCGTTCTTCGTCGGACGGCTGAAGAAGATGCTGGCGGCCGCAAAGTGAGCGCCCAGGTTCATCCCCAGGTCGCGGCCCTGCTCGAGCGCGTGGCGCGCTCGCCCCTGCCACCGTACGCCAGCGTGTCGCCGTTCGTGGCGCGCCGGATCTACCGCGACACGCGCGGTGCGCTCTCGCCCGCGCCGCCGGCCGTGGCCGAGGCGAAGCTGCTGCTGGCGCCCGGCCCTGGCGGGCCGATTCCACTGCGCCTCTACCGGTCCGCGGGCAGCTCGAGCGACGAAACGCTGCCGGTGCTTATGTACTTCCACGGCGGCGGCTGGGTGATCGGCGACCTCGACACGCACGACGTGGTCTGCCGCCAGCTCGCCAACGGCGCGCACTGCGCGGTGATCGCGGTCGATTACCGGATGGGGCCGGAAGATCCGTTTCCGGCCGCGGTCGAGGACTGCATTGCCGCCACGCAGTGGGCTGCGGCCGAAGCGGCGAAGCTGAGGCTCGATCCGCGGCGGATCGCGGTCGGCGGTGACAGCGCCGGCGGCAACCTCGCCACCGTGGTCGCGCTCGCGGCGCGCGACGCCGGCGGGCCGGCACTCGCCTTTCAGTTGCTCGTCTACCCCGCGACGGACCAGCGCGCGGGGCATTCGTCGGTCGAGCGCAACGGCGAAGGCTACCTGCTCACCAAACAGTCGATGGAGTACTTCCGCGGCCACTACCTGCCGCGCCGGCAGGACTGGGAGGACTGGCGCGCGTCACCCCTGCTCGCGCGCAGCGTGGCCGGGCTGCCGCCGGCGCTGGTCATCACTGCCGGCTTCGATCCGCTGCTCGACGAAGGCCGTGCCTACGCCGAGCGGCTTGCCGCGGAGGGGGTGGCGACGGTCTATCGCGAGTATCCGGACATGGTGCACGGCTTCCTGCTGCTGGGCGGCGTGCTCGACACGGCCAACGCAGCGATCGGAGAATGCAGCAGGGCGCTGCGCGCCGCATTCGATGGAGTGAAATGATGCAGCAACAAGACCTCAAGCTGCGCCACGGCGGCAAAATCCTTGCCCAAGCGCTGGTCGGCCACGGCGCGAAGATGGCGTTCGGCGTGCCGGGCGAGAGCTACCTGCCGGTGCTCGATGGCCTCTACGACGTGCGCGACCGGCTCAAGTTCATCGTTTGCCGCCAGGAAGGCGGCGCAGCCTATATGGCCGACGCATGGGGCAAGCTGACCGGCGAGCCGGGGATCCTGTTCGTGACACGCGGGCCGGGCGCGACCAACGGCGCGATCGGCGTGCATACCGCGTTCCAGGACTCCACCCCGATGGTCGTTTTCATCGGCCAGGTCGGCAACGATTTCGCCGAGCGGGAGGCGTTCCAGGAAATCGACTACCGCCGCATGTACGGGCAGATGTCGAAGTGGGTGGCACAGATCGACCGCGTCGAGCGCATACCGGAGTACGTCAGCCACGCGTTCCACACCGCCGCCGCGGGGCGTCCGGGGCCGGTGGTGCTCGCCCTGCCCGAGGACATGCTGTTCTCCGAGGCCGCGGTGGCCGATGCGCCGCACTACAAGCGCGTGAGCGCGGCGCCTTCGGCGCACGACATGCAGGCCATGCGGGCCATGCTGCAGAGCGCCGAGCGGCCATTCGTGCTGGTCGGCGGCGGCGGCTGGGCGCGGCAGGCTTGCGACGGCCTGCGCGCGTGGGTAGAGGCGAGCGCGCTGCCTGCAGGCACCTCGTTCCGCTGCCAGGACCTGTTCGACAACCGCAGCCCGAGCTACGCCGGCGACGTCGGCATCGGGATCAACCCCACGCTCGCCCAGCGCGTCAAGGAGGCCGACGTGCTGCTGGTGATCGGTGCGCGCCTGGGCGAGATGACCACCAGCGGCTACTCGCTGCTCGATGTTCCGGTGCCGCGCCAGAAGCTGATTCACGTGCACGCCGGCGCGGAGGAACTCGGGCGCGTCTATCAGACGGCGCTGCCGATCAATTCGGGCTATGCGCAGTTCGTCGAAGCACTCGCCGCAGTGAAGCTCGACAGCGCCGGCTGGCGCGAGCGCACGCGCGCTGCGCGCGCGGAGTACGAGAGCTGGACCCAGCCGCAGCCGATCCCGGGCCGGCTGCAATACGCGGAAGTGGTCAAATGGCTGGACGGGACGCTGCCCGAGGACGCGATCGTCAGCGGTGGGGCGGGCAACTTCTCGGGCTGGGTGCATCGCTATTTCCGCTACAAGGGATTTCGCACCCAGCTCGGGCCGACCAACGGCTCGATGGGCTACGGCCTGCCGGCGGCGGTGGCGGCCAAGCTCGCCGCGCCGCAGCGCACCGTTGTCGCGGTGTGCGGCGACGGCGACTTCCTGATGAACGGGCAGGAATTCGCGACCGCAGTGCAGTACGGCGCTGCGATCATTGCGCTGGTGGTGAACAACGGCATGTACGGCACCATCCGCATGCACCAGGAGCGCGAATACCCCGAGCGCGTGAGCGGGACCGAGCTGAAGAATCCGGATTTCGCCGCCTACGCGCGGGCGTTCGGCGGGCACGGCGAGCTGGTCGAGGAGACGGCGCAGTTCGCGCCTGCCTTCGAGCGTGCGAAGGCCTCCGGCAAGCCCGCGATCATCGAGCTGCGCATCGACCCCGACGCGATCACGACCAGCACCACGCTGTCGACGATCCGCGCGCAGGCGCTCAAGTCAGTGCGATGAACTCCGGGTCGTCCTGCTGATCGCGCTCGAACTTCAGAAAATCGTAATAGCCGCAGCGCGCGCTGTCGGGATAGTCGCGGCACACCTGCGGGCGTGATTCGTAGACCGTGCAGCGGCGCGTGTCCTGATCGAGAAACTGGCACACGCTGTCGAACACCTTGTCCTTGCGGTGGCGCAGCACCGGCGCCTTCTCACTGGCATCGTACTTGGTGAAGCGCTGCTGCGCCTGCTCGAACGTCAGGCCGAAGTGCCTGGCCAGCCGCGCGATGTCGCGCTTGCCGACCTCGATCAGCGGATAGCTGCAGCAATAGCCCGGGCACTTGGCGCAGTTGTAGCTGCGGCGGGGATTGCCGCTGTGGCGCATCGCGTTCTTCACCGGGATCGGGAACGCGGCACCGTTCTTGCCGTTCTTCATTTACGCAGGATCAAGAAAAGGAGTCGCGCATTCTACGCGCATTGGGCGACGAATCTCGCATTTAACCCTTTCTGCGCCGTGGCTCGTTTCACCCTTGCATGAGCCTGCCGCGGTGGCGGGCGCAACGGCGAAAGGAGAGGGTATGAGCAAGTTCAAGATGATCGGCGCGGCGCTCGCGCTCGCGCTTTCGGCGCAGGCCTGCGCAGCGGGCAGCCTGATCGACCTCGGCGTATACGATCGGGCCGAGGGCCGCCGGCTGCCGGTGCGCTGGCACCAGGGGCGGGCCTACGTTGCGGCCAGCCCCGGGGACGAATATCGCCTCCTGCTGCGCAACCGCAGCGGCGAGCCCCTGCTCGCCGTGGTGTCGGTGGACGGCATCAACGTGATCACCGGCGAGCGCGCCGACCCTCGGCAAAGCGGCTACGTGCTCGAGCCCGGGCGATCGGTAGAGATCCCGGGCTGGAGGAAAAGCCTTGCGCAGACCGCGGCGTTCTACTTCACCGACCTGGCCGACTCCTACGCCGCCCGTACCGGCAGGTCCGACAACGTCGGCGTCATCGGCGTTGCGCTGTTCCGCAGGAAGCAGCCGAACCCGCCGCCGCCGGCAGCGCCCGGTCTTGCCGAGCAGGGCGCCGCGGCGCGCCGGTCCGACGCCGCGCATGAGCTCGGCACCGGCCATGGGCGGCGCGAGTACTCGCCGGCTTACCGTGTCCGGTTCGAGCGCGCGAGCCGCGTACCGGACGAGATCGTCGCGCTGAATTACGACAGCCGCAGCAACCTGATCGCGCGTGGGGTGCTGCGCGAGCCGCAGCCGTTCCCCGGGTTCGTCCCCGACCCGGCAGGGGTTACACTCCTTCGACATGGAGGCCACGGATGAACAACTGATGCTCGCCTACGCGGCGGGCGACGCGGCGGCCTTCGACAAACTCTACGCGCGGCACAGGGGCGGGCTTTACCGCTTCGTACTGCGCGGCATCAAGGAACGCGGCGTCGCAGAGGAGCTGTTCCAGGAGATCTGGATGCGCGTAATCGAGGCGCGACTGCGCTACGCCCCGCGGGCGCGCTTCACCACCTGGCTGTACACCATCGCGCACAACCGGATGGTCGATCACTGGCGCAAGCGCGGCCTGAATATCGTGCCGCTCGAGCGCGACGACGCGGACGATCCTGCTCCGCTCGAGCCCGCGGCCGAGCCCGCGCGCGAGCCCCAGCGCCAGGCCGAGACTAACGAGCAGCTCAGGCGTCTTGCTCTCGCCCTCGAGGCGCTGCCGCCCGCGCAGAGCGAGGTGTTCCTGATGCGCGAGGAGGGCGGTCTGTCGCTGGAGGAGATCGCGGCGGCGACCGGCAGCAATCAGGAAGCGGTCAAGAGCCGCCTGCGATACGCGGTGGCCAAACTGCGCGAGGCACTCGATGGCTGAACCCGAAGACGACAAGGTCGCCGAGCGCTACCGCGCGCTCGGACGCGAGGAGCCGCCGCCGGAGCTCGACGTCAGGATTCTTGATGCCGCTCGCCGGGCGGCGCAATCGCGTTCGGGCCGCCGTGGTTGGATGCTGCCCGCATCGATCGCCGCGGTCATCGTGCTGTCGGTCGGCGTGGCCCTGCAGGTGCAGCGCGAGCGTTCCGATGTGACAGATCAGCCTGCCACACCGGCGGAGGCCGGCAAGGCGTCCGTACCGGCCGCACCGGCTGCGGCAGAATCGGTGTCGCCGCCGGCCCCGGCGTCCGCGCCGTCAGCATCCGGCGGCGTCGTGCGGGCCCCGGCACTCGAACGCAAGCTGCAAGAATTGCCGGCACGGCCCGCCGCGCAGCCGGGCCGCCTGTCGCGCCAGTCGGTTGAGGCCTCGCCCGAGCAGTGGCTGACGCAAATCGCCGAATTGCGCCGCGAGGGGCGCGACGACGAAGCTGATCGCCAGCTCTCCGAGTTCCGTCGTCGCTTCCCGGACTACCGCATCCCGCAGCCGATGCGGCGGCAAATCGAGCCTCGCTAGGCCGGCGGCTTCTCGCCCGCCGCCTGCAGAAATACCGCGCAGGCGTCGAGCCCGCCGAGCGAGGCGCGCCGCGCCGACTGGAACTGGCTGCGTACCAGGGAGGCGATCGGCGTCGACCGGTCAAGCTGTTGCGCCATCCCGAGGAAGTAGCGCAGGTCCTTTTCCATCAACGCGAGTTGGAACTGCGGCTTGAAATCGCGCTGGAACATCATCGGCATCTTGCTCTTCAGCAGGCGCGACGCAGCCGCTCCTTCGCTCAGGATCTCGAGCGCCGCGTCCCTACCAATGCCCGCGGCCTCGGCGATCTGGACGGCCTCGGCCACCGCGGCGGTCATGGTGCCCGAGAGCATGTTGTTGATCAGCTTGATGGTTGCGCCCGCGCCCGAGTCACCGGCGCGCTTTGCCATGCGGCCCATCGCCACAAACAGCGGCTGCGCCTTGTCGAACGACTCCTGCGGCCCGCCGACCATGAACACCAGTTCGCGTCCCTGCGCCTGCTTTAGGCTGCCCGAGACCGGTGCGTCGAGGTAGAGGCAGCCGCGCTCCGCCGCTGCGCGTGCGACTTCACGCGCCATCGCGGGCGTGTTCGTGCTCGAGTCGATGATGATGCAGCCTTTCGCCGCGCCGGCGAGCGCGCCCTGCGCGCCAAGCATCACCGCGCGCGTGGCCTCGTCGTCGGAGACGATCGAGACCACGAACTCGGCGCCTTTGACCGCCGCCGAGGGCGATTCGGCGACCTCGGCGCCCTTTCCGGCGAGCGCCTCGGTCTTGGCGCGATCCCGGTTGTATAGGCGCAGCTTGAACCCGGCTTGCTGCAGGTTTGCCGCCATGCGCGAGCCCATCGCGCCTAGTCCGATGAATGCAACCGTCGTCATTTCACCTCCTGATAGAAAGGGACCTTGATGGCGCAATATCGGCAGGCCTGCGCGAGGTGTCAAGCGTCCTTATATAATCGGCGCCAGCCGCAGTTGGCGCAGCAGGAGGGGCCGTGACCGATCCGCAAAAGCTCTGGGAGCCGTCACAGCAAGCGATCGAGCGGGCGCAGATCACTGAGTTCGCGCGCTGGATCGTGCGCCGTCTCAAGCTCGATCTGAACAGCTACCCGGACTTCTATCGCTGGACTGTGGACAATCCCGAAGAGTTCTGGAGCTCCATCTGGGAGTGGTGCGGCGTAATCGCATCGCGCAAGGGCTCCACGGTGCTGGTCGACGGCGGCAAGATGCCGGGCGCAAAGTGGTTTCCGGAGGCGCGGCTGAACTTCGCCGAGAATCTACTGCGGCGCG
Organism: Burkholderiales bacterium; assembly: GCA_049582365.1. Lineage (GTDB taxonomy): Bacteria > Pseudomonadota > Gammaproteobacteria > Burkholderiales > SG8-39 > DAHVFK01. Next base: position 14,869 of record JBAUTW010000325.1, read on the forward strand.
GCGACCGCGGCGATGCGCTGATGTTCTGGGACGAATCGGGGTTCCGACGCCGCGTCTCTTATGCCGACCTGTACAGCGACGTCTCGCGCGCCGCGCAGGCGCTGAAGGCGCTCGGCCTGCGCGCGGGTGACCGCGCAGCGGCGATCATCCCAAACATGCCGGAAACCGTGGTGTTTGCGCTGGCTGCGATCTCGCAAGGCATCGTCTGGTCATCCTGCTCACCGGACTTCGGCACCGACGGCGTGCTTGATCGCTTCGGGCAGATTGAGCCCAAGGTGCTGTTCTGCGCCGACGGCTATGTCTACAACGGCCAGCGGCACGATTCGCTCGCGCGGGTGCGCGAGATCGCAGCCCGGCTGCCGAGCGTACGCAAGGTCGTCGTCGCACCGCATCTCGAGCAGCGGCCCGACGTGTCCGACATACCCAACGCGGTGGTACTGGAAGAATGGCTGCGGCGCTTCACGCCGGGCCACATCGACTATGCGCAGATGCCGTTCGACCACCCGCTCTACATCCTGTTCACCTCCGGTACCACCGGAAAGCCGAAGTGCATCGTGCACGGCGCGGGCGGATCGCTGCTTGCGGGCCTGAAGATGTACAAGCTGCAGTTGGACGTGCGTCCGGGCGACCGCTTCTTCTACTACACCACCTGCAACTGGGTCATGTGGAACCTGCTGTTCGCGGGCCTGGCGGCCGAGGCGAGCCTGATGCTGTACGACGGCTCGCCGTTCGTGCGCGGCGGGCGAGTGCTGTTCGACTTCGCTGCTGAAGAGCGCTTCACGCACTTCGGCACTTCGGCCAAATTCATCGATGCGATCGCCAAACGCGGCCTGCGGCCGCGCGAGACGCACGATCTATCGCACCTGCGCATGATCATCTCGACCGGCTCGCCGCTCGTGGCGGAGAGCTACGACTACGTGTACGCCCACGTCAAGCAGGACGTCTGTCTGTCGTCGATCTCCGGCGGCACCGACATCATGGCGGCGTTCGCCGACGCCAACCCGATCCTGCCCGTCTATCGAGGCGAGTTGCAGTGCCGCTCGCTCGGCCTGGCGGTCGAGGTGTACGACGAGGAGGGCAAGCCGGTCGTCGGCAAGAAGGGCGAGCTGGTATGCACCAAGCCCTTCCCGTCGATGCCGCTCGGTTTCTGGAACGACCGCCACCACGAGAAGTATCACTCGGCCTATTTCGACAGATTCCCCAATGTCTGGTGCCACGGCGACTGGGTCGAGCTGACCGAGCGCGGCACGATGATCGTGTACGGACGCTCCGACGCGACACTCAATCCGGGCGGCGTGCGCATCGGCACTGCGGAGCTCTATCGGCAGGTTGAAAAGATCGACGAGGTAGAGGAGGCGGTGGCGATCGGTCAGCTCTGGCCGCCGGACAAGCCCTCGGACACGCGCGTGGTGCTGTTCGTCAAGCTGCGCGACGGGCGCACACTCGACGCCGCGCTCGAGGAGCGCATCCGCAAGGGCATCCGCGACAACGCCACCCCGCGCCACGTGCCGGCCAAGATCATCCAGGTTGCGGACATCCCGCGCACCAAGAACAACAAGGTGGTCGAGATCGCGGTGCGTGCGATCGTGCACGGCATGCCGGTTGGCCACACCGACGCGCTGGCGAATCCGGAGGCGCTCGAACTGTTTCGCGATCTGCCGGATCTGCAGACCTGAGCAAGGCTAGTGCAGCGTCGCGCGGCGGCGTTCGTAGATTCCCTGCAGCAGGCGCAGGGACCCAAGGCTGATGGCTCGATGCGTCAAAGCGTGGCCGAGGTCCTCGACGATGTCGAGCGTCACCGGTACATGCAGCCCGGCGAGCACGCGCGCGGCGCGCTCAGCATGAACTCGCGATACGACCGAGTCGAATTCTCCGTGCACCAGGTGGATGCGCGCGTCGATGCGGGTGCCGACCTGCGGCAGCCGCGCGAACTGAGCCGAGAACGCCACCACCGCACCGGTCAGGCCGCGCAGCTTCTTCACCGCCTCCAGCGCGACCGTGCCCCCCTGCGAGAAGCCGATTAGCACGGTGCGATGTGCGGGTACGCCGAAGTTTGTCTGCTCGCGTCGTATCAGGTCCTCGACGTCGGGCAGCACCGCATCGACTCGTTCGGCGCGGTTGTCGACGTTCAGGCCGCGGGTCGGAAACCAGTCCTGCGCCTCTCCGCCGCGTGCGCCCGGTGCGAACCCGCTCGGCACTACCAGCGCGGCGCTCGGAAAGCGCGCCTGGAACTTGAATGCAATCGGGATCATCGACTGTGCGGTGGCGCCGCAGCCGTGCAGGAACACGAACAGGCGGTTTGCTTCACGCTCCGGCGCGGTACCGAAGCGATAGACCCTGCCGGAGGACATGCGAAGGATTGTCGCCCCATCGCGCGCGTTCTGTAAACTCCCAGCCGCCCGGCTTAAGTCGGATTCTTCAAAAGCGAGAGGAACACCATGACCAGCAAGCAATTCGTGGCGGCATTCTGGGCGCTGGCCCGGCCCTACTGGGTGTCGAAGGAACGGCGCACCGGTGTCGTTCTGCTCGTCGCCGTGGTGGGCATGGCCCTCATGCTGGTGTGGCTCAACGTCCAGTTCAACCACTGGTACAACGACTTCTACAACACCTTCCAGACCAAGAACCAGGCCGACTTCTATCACCAGTTGCTCAAGTTCACGCTGCTTGCGTTCGGCTACATCATCGTCGGCGTGTACCAGGTCTATCTGCAGCAGATGCTGCAGATAGAGTGGCGCACCTGGCTCAACGACCGCCTGCTCGCCGACTGGCTCAAGGACCGCGCCTACTACCGGCTGCAGCTGCTGGACCGCGGGACCGACAACCCGGACCAGAGGATTGCCGAGGACCTGCGCATTTTCGTCGACAGCACGCTGTCGCTCGGGCTGGGGCTGCTGTCGTCCGTGGTCACTCTGGTGTCCTTCGTGCTCATCCTGTGGACGCTCTCGGGCGTGCTGAGCTTCACTCTCGGCGGTACGCACTTCTCGATCGCCGGCTACATGGTGTGGTTCGCGCTGCTCTATGCGATCGCCGGGTCCTGGCTCACGCACCTCATCGGCCGACCGCTGATCGGGCTGAACTTCGACCAGCAGCGTTTCGAAGCGGACTACCGCTTCTCGCTGGTGCGCCTGCGCGAGAACAGCGAAGGCGTGGCGCTGTACCGCGGCGAGGCCGAGGAAGTGGAGAACTTCCGCTCGCGCTTTGGCAACGTGATCAGTAACTGGTGGGGCATCATGCGCAAACAGAAGCAGCTCGGCTTCTTCACCTCGTCGTACGCTCAGCTCGCGGTGGTATTTCCGTTCGTGGTGGCCGCGCCGCGGTTCTTCTCGGGCGCGATTGCGCTCGGCGGCTTGATGCAGATCGCCTCCGCCTTCGGCCAGGTGCAGAGCGCGCTGTCTTGGTTCATCGGCGCGTACACGCAGTTCGCCGCCTGGAAGGCGACCGTCGACAGGCTGACCGGCTTCACCGCCTCGCTCGCTCACGTGCGCGCGGAAGCGGAGCGCCTGGACGGCGACCGCATCGAGGGCGCGACCTCGACGCTCACGCTGGACGGTCTGGCGCTTGCGCTGCCGCAGGGGCAGCCGCTGCTCGCGCCTAGCTCGCTCGAGCTGAAGCGCGGCGAGCACGTGCTGGTGACCGGTCCCTCGGGCGCAGGCAAGTCGACGCTGTTCCGGGCGCTGGCCGGTATATGGCCGTACTGGAAGGGCAGAATCGCCTTGCCGCGCGGCGGACGGTTGCTTTTCCTGCCGCAGAAGCCCTATCTGCCGATCGGTACGCTCAAGCATGCGGTGTGTTATCCGGGCGACCACAAGGTGATCGGGGACGAGGAGGTGCGCGAGGCGCTGCGTGCAGTCGGGCTCGGGCACTTCGCGGCCGTACTCGAGCAACGCGACAACTGGGCGCAGGTGCTCTCGGGCGGGGAGCAGCAGCGGCTCGCTTTTGCGCGCGCGTTGCTCACGCATCCGGACTGGCTGTTCCTCGACGAGGCGACTTCGGCCTTGCCGGACGCGGACCAGGCCGCGCTCTACGCTTTGATCGGCGACCGACTGCCGGGCACGACCTTGGTGTCGATCGGGCATCGCGCCAGCCTGGCCGGGTTCCACGAGCGGCGGCTCGCCTGGACGCCGGCGGTCGACGGTGTGCCGCGCCTGGCGCCGGCCTAGCC
>JBAUTW010000326.1:0-2159 GCA_049582365.1 Burkholderiales bacterium
ACCGGGAACACGAGCGCCACGCCGGCCAGCGCGTCGGTTCCCAGCTTGCCGATGAAGTAGGTCTCGACCAGGCCGACCGACGCCTGCGCCCCCATGACCAGCATGTTGGGCGCCCCCAGGCGCAGCAGCGTGCGCGCGATCGGCGCCTCCAGCAGCAGCCGCGTGCGCCGGTCGATCGGCTCATCGCGGGCTTCAGCTCCGGGCGCAGCGCTTGACATATGCGTATATGCACGTACAATGCGCGCATATGCACCCTGTGTCAAGCCGGAGGCGCCGATGAGCTCGGAATCACAGTCGCGAGCGCAGCTCTGCAACTGCCTTGCGTTGCGCCAGGCGGCGCGCCAGGTAACGCAGCTCTACGACCGCCACCTCGCCTCCGCCGGACTGCGCACCACCCAGTTCTCGATCCTCGCCAGGCTCAAGCGCCTCGGCCCCATGACGATCAACCGGCTCGCGCTGGATATGGTCATGGACCGCACCACGCTCGGGCGCAACATCCTGCCGCTCGAGCGCGACGGGCTGATCGCCATCAGGCAAGGGACCGCGGACAAGCGCAGCAAGGAGCTCGAGCTCACGCCAGCGGGGACCGAGCGCCTGCGCCAGGCGGCGAAGTCGTGGGCGAAGGCGCAGCAGCAGTTCGAGGCGCAATTCGGCGCCGAGCGCGCGGCGACGCTGCGCGCGGAGCTGCGCGACGTGGCGTCGATCGGCTCGCGGCAATGAACCGGGAATCGACCCTCGCCCGCTGGCGCGAAGAAGAAAAGGAAGTCGGCGCAAAGCTGTCGGCCGAAGTCGGATGGGCGAGCCCCGAGCAGCTGGCGGGCCTGTCCGGCCTGGAGGTGTTCGAGGCGATGTTCGCCGGGCGCCTGCCTCGTCCCCCGATCGGCGACACACTCGACTTCATGCCGATCCGCATCGAACGCGGGCTGGCCGTGTTTCAGGGTCGGCCGCGCACCAAGCACTACAACCCCATGGGCAGCGTGCATGGCGGCTGGTTCGCCACGCTGCTCGACTCGGCGGTCGGTTGCGCGGTGCATTCGACGCTGCCCGCCGGCAAGGGCTACACCACGCTGGAACTGAAACTCAACCTCGTTCGCGCCCTGACCGACGCGGTGCCGCTGGTGCGCGCCGAAGGCCGCGTGCTGCACGCGGGCCGGCAAGTCGCCACCGCCGAAGGCCGGCTCGTGGGACCGGACGACAAGCTGTACGCCCATGCCACCACGACCTGCCTCGTCTTCGATCGTGTGAGCTAGGCGGGTCGCTCGCCCGCGAGCGCGATCAGGCGCCGGTGGCCGTGGCCGTCGTTGAGCGGGTTGTGCTGCGCGCAGCGGTCGTCCGACATCGCAACGGCGCACGGGTCTACACTGTTAACAGAGTGCTAAACCCTACGGCCGACGCGGCTTTCGCGATGATGGCGAACATCATCGGCAACGCGCTGTCCCAGGCAAAGCAGGACGGTTGCAAACGTGCGCGCACCGACGCATTGCGAGGCTCTCAATAGGATAAGAGCGTGACGCTGCGTGGCTTCATGCTGCGTGTGATATGGCTGTGCGTGGCGCCGCTGGTGCTGCTGGCGGCGTATTTCGCGCTCGACAGCATCCGCGCCGCGCAGTCCGAGCGCGAACTCGAGGCCGCGGATCTATCCAGGAACGCGATCAGCGCGATCGACCAGAGCCTGAACGCGCGCATCGGCGGGCTGCAGATCCTGGCCGCTTCGCCGAGCGCGGCGGATTCCGCCCGGCCGGAGACACTGTACGCCGAAGCGGAGAATTTCCGCCGCATCTTCGGCAGCCACGTCGTCGTCGCCGATCCGCGGATGCACATGCTGCTCAACACGCGCGTGCCGCTCGGTACGACATTGCCCAGGCTCCCGCAGCCGCAGGGCCACGCGGCGGCGCCGACGGCGCTCCGGACCGGGCGCCCCGCGGTCGGAGACCTGTTCTTCGGTCCGGTCGCGCACGAGCCGCTGGTTGCGATCGCGGTGCCGGCCATGCGCGATGGCAAGGCCGCCCTCGTGGTGCTCACCGTCCTGGAGACAGGCGAGTTCCTGCGCTCGCTGGAGGCGGTGGCGCTTCCACAGGGCTGGTCGCTCGCGCTGCTCGACGGCACCGGGGCGCCGATCGCGCGCCGCGGGCCGGCGCGGAATCCCGCCGCCGGGGACG
>JBAUTW010000327.1:0-2121 GCA_049582365.1 Burkholderiales bacterium
GCTGATGGCCGAGGCGGGCGCGCTCGCGCGCAGCCTCGCCGCCGGCCCGACCCGCGCCTACGGCCTGATCAAGCGCGCGCTCGATGCCTCCGAGACCAGCACGCTCGACGCTCAGCTCGATCTCGAGCGCGACCTGCAGCGCGAGGCCGGCTTCAGCGCGGACTACCGCGAAGGGGTCGCCGCGTTCCTGGGTAAGCGCAAGCCCGCGTTCAAGGGGAAATAGGTGGACAAGCTCGCGCTGGCACGGGCCACGGCGGAGGCGATGACGCGCGACGACCGCTGCTCGGCCTGGCTCGGCATGCGGCTCGAGGAGGTGCGCCCTGGCTACGCGCGGGTGTCGATGGCGGTCGGCGCGAACATGGTCAACGGCCACGACCTGTGCCACGGCGGCATGATCTTCACGCTCGCCGATACGACTTTCGCCTACGCCTGCAACAGCCACAACCAGCGCGCGGTCGCGGCCGGCTGCGCGATCGAGTTCCTGGCGCCCGCGCACCTGGGCGACGTGCTCACCGCCGAAGGCTTCGAGATGGCGCACATCGGGCGCAGCGGCGTGTACGACATGAAAGTGACCAACCAGAACGGACAGCTCATCGCCTTGTTCCGCGGCAAGGCGGCGACGATCAAAGGCAGGCTCGTGGGGGAGGAAGCATGACGGCATTCGCGCTCGAAGCGGTCGAAAAGGCGCCCCTTGCGGACCTGCGCCGGCTGCAGCTGCAGCGGCTGCAATGGTCGCTGCAGCACGCTTACGACCGCGTGCCGCACTACAGGAAGAAGTTCGAGCAGGCGGGCGTCTCGCCCGAGCACTGCCGCTCGCTCGCCGACCTGGCGAAGTTCCCCTTCACCACCAAGGCCGACCTGCGCGAGACCTACCCGTTCGGCATGTTCGCGGCGCCGATGGACAAGATCGTTCGCATCCACGCCTCCTCCGGCACCACCGGCAAGCCGACCGTGGTCGGCTACACCGCCAAGGACATCGACACCTGGAGCAACCTGATGGCGCGCTCGATCCGCGCCGCGGGCGCCAAGCCGGGCGAGAAGGTGCACGTGGCCTACGGCTACGGCCTGTTCACCGGCGGCCTCGGCGCGCACTACGGCGCCGAGCGCCTGGGCCTGACGGTGATCCCGCTCGGCGGCGGCATGACCGAGCGCCAGGTGCAGCTGATCCAGGACTTCAAGCCCGAGATCATCATGGTCACGCCGTCGTACATGCTGGCGATCGCCGACGAGATGGAGCGCCAGGGCATGGACCCGAAGCAGTGCTCCCTGCGCGTGGGCATCTTCGGCGCCGAGCCCTGGACCAACGAGATGCGCAAATCGATCGAGCAGCGCCTCAACCTGGATGCGATCGACATCTACGGCCTGTCGGAGGTGATGGGGCCGGGCGTGGCGCAGGAGTGCATCGAGACCAAGGACGGGCTGACGATCTGGGAGGACCACTTCTATCCCGAGATCATCGACCCCGAAAGCGGCAAGTCGCTGCCCGACGGCGAGAAGGGCGAGCTCGTGTTCACCACGCTCACCAAGGAAGGGCTGCCGGTGATCCGCTACCGCACGCGCGACCTGACGCGCCTGCTGCCCGGGACCGCGCGCACCATGCGCCGCATGGAGAAGATCACCGGGCGCTCGGACGACATGCTGATCATCCGCGGCGTCAACGTGTTCCCGTCGCAGATCGAGGAAATGATCCTCAAGCAGCCCGAGCTCAGCCCGCATTACGTGCTCGAGCTGTCCAAGGACGGCCCGCTGGACCACCTCACGGTGCTGGTCGAGCTCGCCCCCGGCGGCGCCGACGCCGCCTCGGCGGACAAGCTCAAGCACAACATCAAGTCGTTCATCGGCGTCACCACCGACGTCAGGATCGTGCCGATCAGCTCGATCGAGCGCTCGATCGGCAAGGCCAAGCGCGTGGTCGACAAGCGCCCGAAGTGACGCGCGCGGCGTCTCAGGCGGCCTGACGATGGCCGGCTGAACGGGCGCGGCCTTCCAGCTCGAGCAGCGCCACCTTCTTGTCGATGCCGCCGGCATAGCCGGTGAGGCTGCCGTCGGCGCCGACGATGCGGTGGCAGGGCACGATCACGCCGATCGGGTTGCGCCCGGTCGCCGCGCCCGCGGCGCGCG
>JBAUTW010000328.1:0-3300 GCA_049582365.1 Burkholderiales bacterium
GTGCACGACGCGTTGCGCGCCTCGCTCGGCTCGCTCGCCGACGGCATTGACGTCACCGCCAGCGGCGCGACGGTGACGCTGTGGGGCACGGTGCCTGAAGCCGCCAAGCGCCAGCGGGCCGTGCGCGCCGCGGCCGGCGTCGCCGGCGTCAAGTCGGTGAAGGACAACATGGCGATCGTCGCCGGCTCCTGACGTGTTCGGCAACCTGCCGCCCGTCACGCGCGGGCTGATCCTGGCCAACGTCGTCGTCTATCTGCTGCAGCAGATGGTCGGCGACCCGATGATCATCTACCTCGGCCTGTGGCCGCTCAGCACGGCCTCGGTCTACGGCGGCATGCCGGGATTCCAGCCCTGGCAGGTGATCACCTACGGCTTCCTGCACGGCAGCGTGATGCACATTTTCTTCAACATGTTTGCGCTGTACATGTTCGGCGGCCAGCTCGAGCGCCTGTTCGGGCCCAGGCGCTTCCTCAACCTGTACCTCGCCAGCATCATCACCGCGGGGCTGTCGCAGCTCGCCTACGCCGCGCTCACCGGCGCCGACCCCTACCCGACGATCGGCGCCTCGGGCGGAGTGTTCGGCGTGCTGCTCGCGTTCGCGATGTACTTCCCGCGCCAGACCATCGTGCTGCTGATTCCGCCGATTCCGATGCCGGCCTGGCTGTTCGTGACGCTGTACGGCGTGCTCGAGCTGTTTCTCGGCGTCTCGGGAATGGAGGTCAACGTGGCGCACTTCGCGCACCTGGGCGGCATGCTCGGCGCCTGGCTGATGATCCAGTACTGGCGCGGCCGCCCGCCGTTCGGGCGCAGGCGCTGAGGCGCTATTTCGCCAGCCGCTTGCGGATCGACAGCAGCTCGCGCCGGTGCGCGGCGCTCGGCCGCGGGTAGTGCACGCCCAGGCGCCTGAACGCATCGAGCACGACCGCGGACACGATCAGGCGCGCGTTCTCCTTGTCGTCCGCCGGCACCACGTACCAGGGCGCGTGGCGCGTGCTGGTGGCGCCGAGGCAGGCCTCGTAGGCCCGCATGTACCGCTCCCAGTAGCCGCGCTCCTCGATGTCGGCCATGCTCAGCTTCCAGTTCTTGTCCGGGTCGTCGATGCGCGCGAGGAAACGCCTGCGCTGCTCTTCCTTGGACAGGTGGAGGAAGAACTTCACCACCCGCGTGCCGTTGCGCTGCAGGTGCTTCTCCAGCCCCACGATCGAGCGATAGCGGTCGCGCCACAGGTCGTCGGACTCGAGCGCTTCCCTGGGCAGCCCCTGGCCGCGCAGGATCTCGGGGTGCACGCGCACGATCAGCACTTCCTCGTAGTAGGAGCGGTTGAAAATGCCGATGCGGCCGCGCTCGGGCAGGCGCTGCACCGCGCGCCAGAGGAAGTCGTGCTCGAGCTCGGTCGCGCTCGGGTGCTTGAAGCTGTAGACCTCGCAGCCCTGCGGGTTGACGCCCGACATGACGTGCTTGATCGCGCCGTCCTTGCCCGCCGCGTCCATGGCCTGGAAGATCAGCAGCAGCGCGTAGCGGTTGTGCGCGTAGTGCATGGCCTGCAGCTCGGCGAGCTGCGCGACGTCGTGCGCGAGCAGCTTCTCGTAGTGCGCCTTCGAGCGGGAGAAAGGCGCGACCCGCGTCGGACGCCTGGCGAGCTTTACCCGTTCGTGCGGCCCGACGCGGAATTCGTCCGGGTCGATCTTCCCCGCCTTCACGCGGGGATCACCCAGTCCACCGCGACCTGCACCGCGTAGGCGGCACCGAGCGCAAGCGCGAACACCAGTGCGCTGCGCGTCATGCCGCGCGGGATGTCCATGTCGTCGAACTGGCGCTTGATGAAAAAGGCCGCCACGAAATAGGCCACGGTCGAAACGACGATGTCGCGCATCGAGAATGACATTGCATTTGCCTCCTTCTGCTACCCTAACGCCTGTTTCGGTCCGGGACAACCCGCTTGACCCCAATTGATAAACGTTTACGCGCGCTCGCGCCCGAGGCGCTCGCGGATATCCGGCGCGGCATCGAGAAGGAAGGCCTGCGCGTCAGGCCTGACGGCTCGCTTGCCGACACGCCGCACCCTGCGGGGCTCGGTTCGGCGCTCACGCACGAGCACATCACGACCGATTTCAGCGAGTCGCAGCTCGAGCTGATCACCGGCGTGCATGCCGGCATCGACGGCTGCCTGCGCGAGCTGACCGAGATCCACCAGGTCGTCTACCGCGCGCTCGGCGACGAGCTGCTGTGGTGCAGCAGCATGCCCTGCAGGCTGCCGCCGGACGACTTGATCCCGATCGGCCGCTACGGCAGCTCCAACGTCGGCCGCGCCAAGACCGTGTACCGCAACGGCCTCGCGCGTCGCTACGGCCGGCGCATGCAGACCATCTCGGGCATCCACTACAACTTCTCGCTGCCTGAAGGCGCCTGGCCCGAGCTGCAGCGCGCCGACGGGCGCGAAGGCGCGACCGCGGACTACCGCAACGACGCCTACTTCGGCCTGATCCGCAATTTCCGGCGCCACTCCTGGCTGCTGCTGTACCTGCTCGGCGCCTCGCCCGCGGTGTGCAGCAGCTTCGTCGCCGGCCGCGAGCACGAGCTGCAGCGCCTGGGCGAGGGCACGCTCTACATGCCCTGGGGCACGTCGCTGCGCATGGGCCCGCTCGGCTACCAGAGCGACGCGCAGGCCTCGCTCGCGGTCAGCTTCAACAGCCTCAAGAGCTACGCCGCCACGCTCAACCCGGCGCTCACCCGGCCCTACCCGCCCTACGAGGCGATCGGCATCCGCGACGGCGACGACTACCGCCAGCTCTCCACCAGCCTGCTGCAGATCGAGAACGAGTTCTACGGCACGATCCGGCCCAAGCAGCTCATCCGCTCCGGCGAGCGGCCGCTGCACGCGTTGGGCGAGCGCGGCGTCGCCTACGTCGAGGTGCGCCTGGTCGACATCGATCCGTTCCTTCCGGTCGGCATCGACGCGCGCGCGATGCGCCTGCTGGACGTGTTCCTGCTGCATTGCCTGCTCGCCGACAGCGCGCCGGACAACCCGGACGAAATCGCCAACATCTCGCGCAACCAGCATCGCGTGGCCGCCTACGGCCGGGAGCCTGGCCTGCAGCTGTGCCGCAACGGCGAGCAGCGCACGCTCGCCGAATGGGGTCTCGAACTGGTCGACGCGTTCGCCCCGATCGCCGAAGCGCTCGACGCGGCGCATCGCGACCGGATCTATCGCGACGTCCTGGCGGACGCCGGGGCCGCGCTGCGCGACGCTGCGGCCACGCCGTCGGCGCGGGTATTGCGCGCGATGCACGAGGACTTCGG
>JBAUTW010000329.1:0-1891 GCA_049582365.1 Burkholderiales bacterium
CGCCGGTGCCGCAGGCGAGCGTCTCGCCCGCGCCACGCTCCCACACCCGCAGCGCGATGCGATGGCGGTCGCGCACCTGCATGTATCCGGCATTGACGCGGTTCGGAAAGCGCGCGTGGCGCTCGAGCAGCGGACCCTGGCTGGTCACCGGCGCGCGCTCGATGTCGTCGACCCGCTGCACCGCATGCGGATTGCCCATCGAAAGGATCGCCAGCTCGAGGCGCGCGCCACCGATCTCCAGCGTCTGCACAAGTGGCGACTCGAGCGCAGGCGCTCCCATATTGACGCTGACCTCGCCGTCGTCCTCGAGCCGCGGCACGATCAGGCCGCCCAGGGTCTCGACCCGAATCTCGCGCTTGGCCGTCAGCCCCTTCGCGTGCACGTAGCGCACGAAACAGCGCGCGCCGTTGCCGCATTGCTCGACTTCGCCGCCGTCGGCATTGAAGATGCGGTAGCGGAAATCGACGTCCGCGCGGGTGCTCGGCTCGACCACCAGGATCTGGTCGCAGCCGACCCCGAAATGCCGGTCGGCGAGGCGGCGCAGCTGCGCGGGCACGAGCGCGAACGGCGCCGCGGTCGCGTCCAGCACGACGAAATCGTTACCCGCGCCTTCCATCTTGGTGAACGTGATGCGGCTCACGCGTGCACCATCAGGCGGCGGTACTCGACCGAAATGCAGCGATCCATCACCACGACCATCCCCGCCGCGCGCGCGCGCGCGGCGGCTGGCTCGTTCACGATACCCTCCTGGATCCAGATCGCGGGCAGCGCGAGCGCGATGCACTGCTCGACGATCGGCCCGACCTGTTCGGCGGCGCGGAACACGTTCACCAGGTCGATCCTGCCCGGCACGTCGGCCAGGCGCGGGTAGGCCTTCTCGCCCAGCACTTCGCTCAGCGCGGGCCGCACCGGCACCACGCGGTAGCCCCAGGACTTGAGCCGCTGCGCGATGCGGTGGCTGGGACGCTCCGGCCTGGGCGACAGCCCCACCACCGCGATGGTTCGCGCTCGCGTGAGCAGGTCGCGGATCTGTTCGTTGGCAGGGTTGCGGAACACGAGCCGCAATTCTATTCGTAAAAGCGCGCTTCGCCCTCGGGGCGCGTCTTGAAGCGCTTGTGCATCCAGAAGTACTGCTCGGGCGCCTCGAGCACCTTGCGCTCGATGTACTGGTTCATGCGCAGGGTGTCCGCCGCGGCGTCCTCGCCCGGGAAATCGGGCCAGGGCGGCTCGATCGACACCACGTAGCCCGCGCCGTGCGGCAGCATGCGCGTCACGCACGGCAGCACCTTCGCTCCGGTGACGCGCGCGATGCGCGACAGGCCCGGCATGGTCGCCGCCGCGACGCCGAAGAAAGGCACGAACAGCGCTCCGCGCGGGCCGTAATCCATGTCGGGCAGGTAGTACAGCGGGCGGCCCTCGCGCATGGTGCCGAGCACGGCGCGGATGCCGTCCTGGCGCGACACCAGCGTCTGCCGCCCGAAGCGCGCGCGCCCCGCGAGCAGGCGCGCGGCCAGGAGCCGGTTCTTTTGCTGGGCGTACATGCTCACCATGTCGATTTCGCAGGCGAGGCGCGCGAAACCCGCATCGAGCCCGACGAAGTGCGGCACGAACAGGATCGCCGGCGCGCCGCCGAGGGCGTGCAGATGCTCGAGGCCTTCGACCCGCACCAGTCGTTCGACTTGCGCGCGCGGCGCCCACCACAGCAGCGCGTGGTCGAGGAAACTGCGGCACCAGGCGCCGAAATGCGCGCGCGCCAAGCGCTCGCGCTCGGCAGCCGCCATCCAGGGAAAGCACTTGGCGAAATTGATGCGCGTCACGTTGCGCCGCTCGGCGATCAGGCGGAAAGCGAGCGCACCGAGCGCGTTCCCGGCCGCCGCGAGCGCTCGAGGCG
>JBAUTW010000330.1:0-3540 GCA_049582365.1 Burkholderiales bacterium
GCCGCCCGGCGATCGGCGCCATCACCGCCGCCGCGACCGGCCAGGGCGTCATCAGCAGGCCCGTGGCCACCGCGTCGCGCCCCAGCACGTCCTGGAAGTAGAACGGGATCGAGACGTAGGCCAGCATCTGCGCGGCGAACGAGCACACCGAGGTGCCGATCGAAAGCGCGAAGAGCGGAATTCGCAGCAGGTCGACCGGCAGCAGCGGCGAGGCCTGCGGCAGCTGGCGCAGCACCAGCGCCACCCCCGCGAGCCCCGCGCCGAGGAAGGCAAGGGCGACCACGGCCGCCCGCTCGCCGTGCCCCACGCTGTCGATGGCGACGATCAGCAGGCCGAAGAACAGCGCGTTGAGCAGCGCGGAAAGATAGTCGAAGCGCCGCGCCGCGTGCGGCGTGCGCGGCAGCCCGCGCCCGGCGACTATCGTCGCCAGACCGATCGGCACGTTGACTGCGAACAGCCACGGCCAGGAGGCGACCGACAGAATCGCCGCCGCGACGGTCGGCCCGACCGCCGCGGAGACCGCCACCACCATCGCCACGATTCCGATTCCGCGCCCGAGCCGCTCGCGCGGATAGATGAAGCGCACCAGCGCCGCGTTGACGCTCATGATTCCGGCCGCGCCCACCCCTTGCACCACCCGCGCCAGCGTAAGCGCGAGCAGCGAGTGCGACAGCGCGCAGGCGAGCGACGACAGGGTGAACACCGCCAGCCCGATGCGGTAGATGCGGCGATAGCCGACGATCTCGCCCAGCGAGGCGAGCGGCAGCATCAGAACGGTGATCACCAGCTGAAAGGCATTCACCACCCAGACCGAGTCGGCCGGGGTCGCGTTCAGGTCGCGCGCGATCGTCGGCAGCGCGACGTTGGCGATCGTGCCGTCGAGCACCGCCATCATGATCGCGAGCCCGATCGCGAGCATCGCCCAGCGGCGCTGCGGCAGGGGCAGGCCGTCGGGCGCTTCAGGAGCAACCCGCATACCGCATCATAGCTTGCGCTACGTCAAAGTCCGGCCCCCGGTTCGAACGATAGAATTTTCCGAAAGGGGGCCTTATGAATACCGAGCTGATTGCCGAAACCTGGGGCGCCGTCGACGATCCGATCGCCTTCGTCAGGGACTTCTACGCCCGCTTCTTCGAGCGCTTCCCCGGCTACCGCCCGCTGTTTCCCCGGCAGCTCGACCGCGGGCACCTGGAGAAGATGGTCCGCACCATGGCGCTGGTGGCGCGCATGTCGGAGGACCGCGGAATCATCGCGCCGCACGTGCACAAGCTCGGCGCCGCGCACAAGCCCTACGCGCTGGGGCCGAAGGACCTGGCAAACTTCAAGGCGGTGTTCGTCGAGATGCTGGGGCAGCGCGTCGGCGCGGGCTGGACGCCCGCCGCCGCCAAGGCCTGGGATCAGGCCTTCGAAGAGGTCATCATCCCCCTCATGCGCGAGGGCGGCGCCGGCTGAATCAGCGCCGCGGCCGGCGGCGCACCAGCAGCCGGCCGCCGGCCAGCGCGCGCACGTGCAGCAGGTTGAGGACCCGCTCGGGCTTGTGCTCCTCGTCGACGTCGCGCAGCCGGGCCTCGAGCACCTGGTCGAGCGCCATCACGCTCAGCACGCGGCGCGGATCGGATCGGTCGACGATCGGCACGCTCGAGACCTGGCGCTCGGCCATCAGGTTCGCCAGCTCGCGCAGCGTCATGTCGGGATGGCCGACCACCGGCTCGCGCTCCATCAGCTCGTCGATAGGCGCCTTCGGGTCCGCGGCGCGATGCAGCTGGTTCGCGGTGACCACCCCGGCCAGCAAGCCCGCTTCGTCCAGTACCGGATAGAGCCGCTGCACGTGGGCAAGACGCCGATTCGCCGCTCCCGACCACGCCGCGGCCGCCTCCGCGAGCGCGCTTTCCAGGACCGTGCCGCCGCGAAAGCAAAGGAAGCTGCGCGGCATGAGCTCCGAGACGAGGAAGACCTCGAGCGGATCGACCGAGTACTCGCGCGTGAGGTGCGTGCCCTTGCGCACCACCTTCTCGGTCAGCACCGAGCGCCTGAGCACCAGCACCGAGAGCAGGAACGCGACCGTCGAGGAAACCACGAGCGGCATCACGGCGTCCCACTGGTGCGTGAGCTCCATCGCGAACACGATGCCGGTGAGCGGACTGCGCATCACGCCGCCGACCACCGCGGCGAGGCTCATCAGGGCCCAGAACCCCGGCGCCACCGGTGGGAACACGTAGGCGAGCAGCGAGCCGAGCGCCGCGCCGATCATGAACACCGGCGCCAGCACCCCGCCCGAGGTACCCGAGCCGAGCGAGAGGCTCCAGATCAGCGTCTTGACGACCAGTATGCCCACGATCAGCGCGAGCGTGGCGCGCCCCGCGAGCAGCGTGCCGATGACGTCGTAGCCGACGCCGAGCGCGCGCGGCTCGAACAAGCCCCCGACGCCGATGATCAGGCCGCCGATCGCGGGCCACCACATCCAGTGGATCGGCAGCTTGCGGAAGGCGTCCTCCGACAGGTACACGAGCGAGGTCGCGAGCCAGGCGACGAAGCCGCCGACCGCTCCCGCCGCCGCGCACAGCAGCAGATCGGGAAAAACCAGCGGCGGAAGCGCGTGCTGGGACGGGAAGATCGGCGCGGCGCCGAGCAGCCGCCAGCGCAGCGCGGTCGCGACCACCACGGCGAGCGAGACCGGCACGAAGGAGCGCGGCCTGAACTCGAACAGCAGCAGCTCGACCGCGAGCAGAATCGAGGCGAGCGGCGCATTGAAGGTGGCGGCCATCCCGGCGGCGGCGCCCGCCACGAGCAGCGTCTTGCGCTCGTCCGCGGTGAGCGACAGCGTCTGCGCCATCAGCGAGCCGAACGCGCCGCCGGTCATGATGATCGGCCCTTCCGCGCCGAACGGGCCCCCGGTGCCGATCGTGATCGCCGCCGACACCGGCTTGAGCAGCGCGATGCGCGGCCGCACCTTGCTGCCGTTGCGCAGGATCGCCTCGATCGCCTCGGGCATGCCGTGGCCGCGGATCGCCTCGGAGCCGTAGCGCGCCATGAGCCCGACGATCAGCCCGCCGAGCACGGGCGCCGCGAGGATCAGCCACCACGCATGAGGCGCCGCGCCGGGCGCCACCAGCGCGCTTTCCAGCCGCTGGTAGAACACCAGGTTGGTGATCAGCCCGATCAGTTTGAGCAGGGCCTGCGCGACCACGGCCGAGACCGCGCCCACGGCGAGCGCGAGCGCGCCGATCAGGAGGATGCGCGGGCGGACCGAATAGTCGCCCAGGCGCGACGGCACCGGCGGGCGGGCGGAAGAGGCATGCGCTTTCACGGCTGCTCCGGAGCAAAGCGCGCGATAGTATCACAGCGTGATATAGTTCCCTCCGGACGCGCCATGGCAAAGCGACGAACCGGCACGCGGGCACTCACCAAGCGCGAGTTCGAGGCGATCTCGGAGCTGCGCTACCAGATCAGGCGCTTCCTGCGCTTCAGCGAGCAGGCGGTGCGCGCGGCCGGCATCACGCCGCTGCAGTACCTGCTGCTGCTGCACCTGCGCGGCTTCCC
>JBAUTW010000331.1:0-1782 GCA_049582365.1 Burkholderiales bacterium
GGCGCGCTGCGAGCGCCCGTTCGCGAACAGGGCTGCCGCGCACGGCGGGATCGAAGCTGCGCGCGAGGCGCTGTCCACGCTGATGTGGGACAAGGTCGGCATCATTCGCGACGCGGCAGGCCTGCGCGCCGCCCTCTCCGAGCTGGAAGCAATCGAAACGGAACTCGACGCCGCCGCGCTCGCCGACCACAATCGCGCCTTCAACCTTTCCTGGCACGACTGGATGAACCTGAAGAGCCTGATTGAAGTGAGCCGAGTGATCACGCACGCGGCCAGCGCGCGCGAGGACTCGCGCGGCGCGCACTTCCGCGACGATTTTCCCGCCGCCGGGCCGCTCGAGACCTCGGCCTACACCAGCGCCCGTCTCGCAGCCGGCGCAGTGGAAATCGAGATGCGCCCGGTGGCGTTCACGCGCGTGCGCCCGGGCGAGTCGCTGCTGGCGGCGGCTTAGCGATGACCGAAGCGATCGATTGGCCGCTCGAGGTTCACCGAATTCTTTCGGCCGCGAAGCTGCGCCAGGTCGGCTATGTCCCCGACGCGGGCCACAAGCGGCTGATCGAGCTGTGCCGCGCCGACGACGGGATGCGCGCGGTGCCGCTCACCACCGAGGAGGAGGGCATCGGCCTCGCGGTCGGAGCCTGGCTCGGCGGCGAGCGTTGCGCGCTGCTGATGCAGTCGAGCGGAGTAGGCAACATCATTAATGCGCTGGGGACGATCAAGGAATGCCGCTTCCCGCTGCCGATGCTGATCACCATGCGCGGCGAGTACGGCGAGTTCAACCCCTGGCAGGTACCGATGGGGCAGGCGACGCCCGCGGTGCTCGAGGCGATGGGCGTAGTGGTACAGCCGGTGCGCGAGGCAGCGGGCATCCCGGCTGCGGTCGACGCGGCGCTGCGCCTGGCCTACAACAGCTACGTCGCCACGGCGGTGCTGATCTCGCAGAAGGTGATCGGCATCAAGAGCTTCCAGGAGCAGGCGGCGCAATGAGCGCGAACCTGAAGCGGCGCGACGTGGTGGCGCAGCTGCTCGCCGATCGCGGCGATCTGCTGGTAGTGGCGGGCCTGGGCTCGACCGCCTGGGACTGCACCGCGGCGGGCGACAACCCGCTGACCTTCCCGCTCTGGGGCGCGATGGGCCAGGCGGCGATGATGGGCCTCGGCCTCGCGCTTGCGCAGCCCTCGCGCCGCGTGCTGGTGGTGACCGGCGACGGCGAGATGCTGATGGGCATGGGCTCGCTCGCCACCATCGGCGTGCAGCGCCCCGAGAACCTCAGCGTGGTGGTGATCGACAACGAGCGCTACGGCGAAACCGGCATGCAGGCCACGCACACCGCGTCCGGGGTCGACCTCGCCGCGGTGGCGCGCGCCTGCGGCTTTGCGCATGCAAGCACTCTGACGCGCGAGAGCGAGATCGCGGCGTTGCGCGCCGCGGTCCATGCCCAGCCGGGGCCCAATTTCGCCGCAGTGAAGGTCGTGGCGGACAAGGTCCCGATCGTTCTGCCGCCGCGCGACGGCGGACTGCTCAAGGCGCGCTTTCGCCGCGCGCTGCTGGGCGCGGCGGCCGATACGCAGTAGCCGTCAGCCGACGTACTTGCGGAAGAACTCCAGGGTCCTCTCGCGCGCGAGCTTCGCGCTCTCCGCGTTGAACGAGCCGCGCTGGTCGCAGTTGAAGCCGTGCCCCGCGGGGTAGAAGTGCGTCGTCGCCTCGGGGTGCGCCGCCGCGACCTTCTTCGCCTGCTCGAGCGGAATCGACTGGTCCTGCTCGCCGAAGTGGAACATCACC
>JBAUTW010000332.1:0-1586 GCA_049582365.1 Burkholderiales bacterium
GGCCCGCATCGGGCAGGAAATCGAGCGAGAAATCGGTCCTGAGCGCCTTGCCCTGCAGCACCAGGTCGTACAGCCTGCCGCGCGCGCTCGCCAGCGCGTCCGCCAGCACGTCGGCCGCGGCGAAGTCCGGCGAGCGGTAGCCGGGCATGCGAAACGCGATCACCGCCATGCCGTAGGGCAGATCGGTGTCGCGCCGCAAGGTCTGCGCGGCGACCGGCTGCAGGCGGATCGAAGGCCGCGGCGGCAGCTGCGCGGCCGGGATGGCGCCGAACAGGCGCCTGACGTGCGCCAGCGTCGCGCCCGGATCGAGGTCGCCGACGACCACCAGCACCGCGTTGTTGGGCGCGTACCAGGCCTCGTGAAACCGCTTGAGCATGGCGCCGGTCGTGCGCTGGAACGAATCGCGCGTGCCGAGCGCGTCGTGCGCGTAGGGCGTGCCCTTGAACAGGCCCGCGAGCAGGTCGGTGTACATCAGGTACTGCGGATTGGACAGGTCCTGCGCGACCTCCTGCTCGATCGCCGGGCGCTCGCCCTCCCAGCCGGCCTGCTCGTCGAGCACGCCGCGCATGCGGGTCGCCTCCAGCTGCAACGCGACCTCGAGATCCTGCGACGGCACGGTGAAGAAGTACTGCGTCACCGTCTGCTGCGTGTCGGCGTCGAAGTCGCCGCCGATCCCGGCGCTGATCTCGGCCAGCTGCGCCTGCGACAGCCCGGGCGAGCCGCGGAACATCATGTGCTCCTGCGCGTGCGCCATGCCGGGGAAACCGGCCGGCGCCTCGTTCGAGCCGACCAGGTAGTTGAGCTCGGTGCTGACCACCGGCGCGAGCGTGTTGCGCACGATCACCACCCGCAGACCGTTGCCGAGCGTGGCGCGCAGCACCTGATCGCCGGCGGCGGCGCGTGCGGCGAGCGGCAGCACGAGGAGCAGCGCGGCCAGCGCCGAGGCGGCGCGGCCGGTAAGCGACGGATTCAGGGGACGACTCCCTTTACGGTGACGAACGCGCCCAAGCTTAATGGCGAAATCTTAAACGAAGCTGAGCGCGGCCTTGTAAATCCTCCCGCGGCGAATATTATCGGTGCTCCCGGAGGAGAGAAAATGAACGCAACCGAAAGCTTCCTGCAAGCCCGCAACTTCCTGATCGACAAGCGAGAGGACTACGCCGCGGCCTACGCCGGCTTTCACTGGCCGCGCCTGGCCGAGTTCAACTGGGCGCTGGACTACTTCGACGTCATGGCGCGCGGCAACTCGCGCTGCGCGCTGTGGGTCGTGAACGAGGACGGCTCGGAGGCGAAGCTGAGCTTCGCCGAGATGAGCGAGCGCTCCGGCCGGGTCGCCAACTTCCTGCGCGCGAGCGGCGTGCGGCGCGGCGACTGCATGCTGGTCATGCTGCCGAACGTGGTGCCGCTGTGGGAGATCACGCTCGCGGCGATGAAGCTCGGCGCGGTGGTGAGCCCGGCCACCACGCAGCTCACCCAGGCCGACCTGGCGGACCGCATCGAGCGCGGCGAGATCCGCCACGTGGTCGCCGACGTGGCCGCGAGCCCCAAGTTCGCCGACCTGCCGGGCAGCTACTCGCGCATCCTGG
>JBAUTW010000333.1:0-1858 GCA_049582365.1 Burkholderiales bacterium
GCCCAGGCTGCGGTCGCGAAACAGGTCGGGATCGAGGTGGCGCTCCCAGTAGTCCCACAGCCGCCAGGCGTAGTCTTCCAGCGGCGGCACGGCGATGCCGCTGCCGGCGAGCGCGGCCTGCGCCTCGCGGCAGTCGAAGCGCGTCGGGTAGTTGACGAACTGCAGGATGCCCGGCGGCAGGCCGAGGTCCCGCATCAGCTGCTCGCCGATGCGCCGCACCGGCGCCATGCGCGCGATGCCGCGCCGCACCGCCTCGGGAATGAAGCCGAGCATGCGCGCGTTGACCTTCAGGCTCATCGACGGCGCATGACCCGCCTTGGCGAAGATGTTCAGAATGTCGCCCACGCGCCGCGGCCTGGGGTCGATGAGGTGAAAGCACTTGCCGTCGAGGCCGGGCCGGTGCGCGATGTGGTCCATCGCCGCCACCACGAAGTCGACCGGCACCAGGTTCAGGCGCCCGCCTTCGACCCCGATCGCGGGCATCCACGCCGGCAGCGCGCGGCGCAGCTTCTGGATCAGCTTGAAGAAGTAGTACGGGCCGTCGATCTTGTCCATCTCGCCGCTGCGCGAGTCGCCCACCACGATGCCCGGGCGATAGATGCGCCACGGCCGGCGGCATGCGTCGCGCACGATGGCTTCGGAGTCGTGCTTGGTGCGGAAGTACGGGTGATCGAGGTTCTCCGCCTCCTTGAACATGTCCTCGCGGAACACCCCTTCGTACAGCCCGGCGGCGGCGATCGAGCTGGCGAGGTGCAGGCAGCCGACCTGCGCCTCGTTCGCGAGCGCGACCGCATGGCGCGTGCCCTCGACGTTGGCTTCCTGCTGCGCCTCGGCGCTGGCCCGCAGGTCGTACACCGCGGCCAGGTGGAACATGTGCTCGACGCCGCGCAGGCGCTCGAGATCGGCGTCCGACACGCCCAGGCGCGGCAGCGTCAGGTCGCCCGTCACCGGGATCGCCCGCCCGGGCCCGACGCCCCAGCGCCGGCGCAGCGCGTCGACCTTCTTCAGCCTGTGCTCGCGCACCAGGAAATACACGGTCGAGCCTTCGCGTTCGAGCAGCTGGCGCGCGAGCCGCGAGCCGATGAAGCCGGTCGCGCCGGTGATGAAGTAGCGCATGGCGGTCGTCCCTTGCAGACAGGGTCAATCTTGGATCGATCCGGTGCGCGGCTTTTGACGTAGCGCAAGAAGCCGGCGGGTCCAGTTTGTATCGTTGCCTGCATGTCCCCGCGCAGACCCATGTCCGCGATCGACACCGCCTGGCTGCGGACCGATCGGCCGACCAACCCGATGGTGGTCGCAGGGGTGCTGCTGACCGAGGGCAGGCTCCCGTTCGAGCGCTTCAAGCAAGTCATCGCGACCAATTTCCTGCGCCACGCGCGCTTCCGCGAGCGCGTCGCGTTCGACGGCGACAGCGCGTACTGGGAGCCCGATCCGAACTTCGAGCTGAGCGTCCACGTCAGGCGCACGGCGCTGCCGCGCCCGGCCGGAAGGCAGGAGCTCTACGAGCTGGTCGGCGACCTGATCAGCTCGCCGCTCGACCGCGCGCGGCCGCTGTGGCAGTTCCAGCTGGTGGAGCACTACGGGCGCGGCAGCGCGATCATCGCGCGCATCCACCACTGCTACGCCGACGGCGTGGTGCTGATGCAGGTGCTGCTGTCGATGACCGGCGACGCGGACGCGCCGGCCGAGCCGGACGCGGGCGCGGCGGGCGAGGCGCACGACGACCTGCTGCAGCGCTGGTTCGGCCCGCTCGGCAAGGCGGTGGACGACACGCTCAAGATCGGCAGCGGGCTGGTCGGGGTCTACCTCGACGCCCTGCTCCACCCCGGCCACGCGCTCGATTACGCGCGGCGCGGGA
>JBAUTW010000334.1:0-10823 GCA_049582365.1 Burkholderiales bacterium
GTGTGGCAGCGCTCCCTAGCCGCGCGCCTCGACCGCGCCGGCCATGCGCCGCAGGGCCTCGGCGAGGCGGGCGCGCTGCGTGCCGAAATTGAGGCGCACGAATTCCGGCGCGCCGAATTGCGCGCCCGGCGACATCGCAACGCCGTGCTCGAGAAAGAGCGCGTGAGGGTCAGTCACCCCCAACATGCCGGCATCGATCCAGGCCAGGTAGGTCGCCTCCACGTGCACCATCGCCAGACCGGGCATGCGCGACACCGCCTGCTCGACCAGGTCGCGGTTGGCACGCAGGTACTCGAGCTGGGCGCGCAGCCACAGGTCGCCCTCGCGGTAGGCGGCAAGCGCGCCGAGATAGCCGAACACCGACGCATCGTGCACCGTCGCGTGAAGGTCCGAGGAAAATTCGCGCCGCATGGCAGCATCCTCGATGATCGCGAATGCGCAGCCGGCACCGGGGAAATTGAACGATTTGTTCGGCGACATGAGCGTCACGGTACGGCGCGAGACCTCGGGCGACAGGCTCGCGACAGGCACGTGCAGTCTCCCCGGTTCGAGCAGGATGTCAGCGTGGATTTCATCGGAGCAGATCCGCAAATCGTGGCGCTCTGCGAGCGACGCGAGCCGCTCCAACTCGGCGCGAGTGAAGATGGTGCCGCCCGGATTCTGCGGGTTGCACAGGAAAAGCAGCTTCGTATCCCGCCGCACGGCCTGCGCAAGGCGGTCCTCGTCCAGCACCCAGCGCCCTGAGGACAGTACGAGCGGAACGTCGCTGTGCTGGCGCGGGGCCAGCTGAACCGCGCGCTTGAAATGGTGGTAGATCGGCGTGGGCACCAACACGTGGCCGCTGGCCGGGACCAAGTGGCGTGCCGCGAGGTGCAGCCCGGGAACCACTCCGGGCAGGAACACGATCCAGCCGGGCTCGATGTGCCAGCGGTAGAGGTCCCGCATGCGCTCCACGATTGCCGCGCGCAGCGCCTGCGGCACCTCGGTATAGCCGAACACGCCGTGCGCCACCCGCCCGGAGAAGGCCTTCAGTACCGCCGGCGGGGCGCGAAAGTCCGTGTCGGCCACCCACAGTGGAATCACGTCCCGACCCGCGTACCGTTCCCAGCGTGCGCTCCAGGTGCCGGAGCGGTCGATCGGTAGGTCGAAGTCGAAGCCCATGTCGAGCTTTTAGCACAAACCCGGTCACCCAAACAAAAACGCCGGGCTGCGTGCCCGGCGTCGAGTTTTGTTGTTGCCTACTGTGACTTCGCGTCGTCACCGGGCTTCATATTTCCGCCCTTTTCGAGGTCGTTGCCTGCCGCTCCTCCTCCCAAATTCGCGCCGTATCTAGTCGTATCTCTACGGTGTTCCGCCGCGTCAGTCAAGTCGGGCGACGACGCCCTCCAAATCTTTCCTCGGCGCAGGATAGCGGCGCAGCACCTGGGGATCGTGGCCGGGAATGATGTGCTCCGACGACTCGGCCAACTCTCGCAGACGGCGATAGCCCTGCACCATGTCGGCTACCGAATAGACGATAGGGAACGGCCGGACCTGCTCCATGTTGGCATAGAAATGGCTCGCGTCCGACGCGAGGACCAGCCATCCACGGCGCGTTGCCACGCGCACCACCTGAAGACCCTTGGTGTGCCCGCCGATGAGGTGCACCGACACGCCGGGGAAAAGCTGCGCATCGCCAGTGTGAAAGTGCACTCGCCCATGGTAGACATTGCGCACCATGCCGACCACGTCCTCGACGTCGAACGCGCCGCCGAACACGGGGTGGCACATGTGACGGCCGGTGGCGTAGCTCAGCTCGTCGTCCTGCAAGTGAAAGGACGCGACGGGAAAGAGATCGAAATTGCCGACGTGGTCGTAGTGCAGGTGCGTGATCACGACGTCGCTCACTACGCTCGCTTCCACTCCGAGCATGCGCAGGCCTTCGGTCGGGCAGCGCAGGTGGGTGCGCCCGCGACGCGCGGCAGTCGCGGCAGAGAACCCGGTGTCGATCACCAGATCTCGCCCACCACCGCGCACCAGCCAAACGAAATAGTCGAGCGGCATGGGCCCGTCGTGCGAATCGCCGCCGATGAAATTCGCGCTTGCATTGCGCTCGTGATGCGCATACTTGATCGCGTAGACCTCGTAGACGGGGATCTCCGGCATGGTTTGCCTCAAGCAAGAGTGATGCGCGCGAACTTGCGCTTTCCGACCTGCGCCACGAGAACCTTTCCGCGCGCGATCCGAAGTCCCTTGTCGGTCAGACGCTCGCCGTCGAGCCTGACCCCTCCCTGCTCGATCATGCGCAGCGCCTCGGAAACACTCGGCACGAGTCCGGCCTGCTTCAGCAGCTGCGGAGCGGCCAAGCCGTCATCGCCTACCTTCAGCGTCACCTGCGGCATGTCCTGCGGCAGAACGCCATGTCGAAAGCGCTGCTCGAACTCAGCGTGCGCCTCGTCCGCCGCCCGACTATCGTGGAATCGCGTCACGATTTCCCGCGCGAACAGCACTTTGATGTCGCGCGGGTTGCAACCACCTGCCACCTCTTCCCTCCACTTGCGTACGGTCTGCATCGGTTCGAACGACAGGAGCTCGATATAGCGCCACATGAGCTGGTCCGAGATCGACATCAGCTTGCCGAAGATCTCTCCAGCCGGCTCCGCTATGCCGACGTAGTTACCGAGTGACTTTGACATCTTGTTGACCCCGTCCAGCCCTTCCAGCAGCGGCATGGTCAGGATGCACTGCGGCTCCTGCCCGAAATCCTTCTGCAGCTCGCGTCCCACCAGGAGGTTGAATTTCTGATCGGTGCCGCCGAGTTCGACGTCCGTTTTCATCGCCACTGAGTCGTAGCCCTGCATCAGCGGGTAGAGGAACTCGTGGATCGCGATCGGTTGGTTGCTGCGGAAGCGCTTGCCGAAATCGTCGCGCTCGAGCATGCGCGCCACCGTATAGCGCGCGGCCAGGCGAATCATTCCTTCGGCGCCGAGCTTGTCGGACCAGGCGGAGTTGAACAGGATCTCGGTCTGGTCGGGGTCGAGAATCTTGAAAACCTGGTCGCGGTAGGTCGTCGCATTGCGCAGAATCTCCTCGCGCGTGAGCGGAGGACGCGTTTGGTTCTTTCCCGTGGGGTCGCCGATCATTCCGGTAAAGTCACCGATCAGGAACTGCACTTGATGACCGAGCTGCTGAAAATGACGCAGCTTGTTGATTACCACCGTGTGCCCCAAATGCAGATCCGGGGCCGTCGGATCGAGCCCAAGCTTGACCCGCAGCCTGTGTCCGGAGGCGAGCTTCTTAGCCAGCTCCTCCTCGACGAGCAGTTCGTCACAGCCGCGCTTTATCAGCTCCATTGCCTGCGCAATTTGGGTCATGTCGGCGCGCCGGGTGAGACTTAGTTGGTTTGCCTGCCTGGCAAAGTTTGTTACACTGCGCCAGCCTTGAAATAACACCGGCAGGCGCCTGAAAGAACACGGATTTTAGCCGGAAAAGCGGAGTCCGATGACGATCGTGAAAACTGCATCATTGTTTCCTCGTTCAGGCAACGCGCGCATCGCCGTGCTTCTCGCGCTCGCCTTGTCTGGTATGGTGGCCGCGTTTGCCACTATTGCGCCAGCCACGGAGCCGGCACCGCTGCCCGGAAGGGCGGTGCTCGAATCGCTCGCCATCCCGCACGAATCCCTGGTTGTACCTCCCGGCGCGTACGTGCGCCAGGCGCGCTTTGAGCGTGGCGAGACCCTGGGAGACCTGCTCGACAAGCTCGGGGTCGAGGATTCCCAAGCGAGTCGTTTGGTGAAACTCGGCACGCTGCACCTTCTGCGCCCAGGCGCGGTCGTCACCGCCAAGGTCGCTTCCGCAGGAGAACTGGTTCGCCTGAGCTACCTGAACGGATATGACACCGTCAGGAGCATCTTTCCCGAGGAAGACAGTTTCCGGATCGGTGACGAGCCGGCGAAATTCGAGACAAGCGCGCTCATCAAGTCCGCCGAGATCCACTCTTCCCTGTTCGGCGCCGCCGATGCCGCCGGTATCCCGGACGGTGTTGCGATTCAGCTGGCCGACGTATTTGGCGGCGAAATCGACTTCTACCGGGATCTGCGCAAAGGCGACAGATTTTCCGTGGTTTACGAAATGCAATACCTCGAGGGACGGCCGGTACGTTCGGGGCGCGTTATTGCCGCCGAGTTCGTCAACAAGGGCAAGACTTTCCGGGCGCTTTACTACGTCGACGCGAATGGCAAGGGTGGCTACTACGAGCCCGATGGCCAGAGCTTGCGCAAGGCCTTCCTGCGCGCACCGTTGGAATTCTCGCGCATTAGCTCCCGCTTTGGCATGCGCAAAGACCCCTATCTGCACTCGTGGCGTAAGCACACGGGCGTCGACTATGCCGCCCCGCTTGGCACGCGGGTGCGCGCCACGGCCGACGGCGTGGTCGAATTCGCGGGGCGCAAAGGCGGCTACGGTAATGTCGTCATCCTGCGCAATAGCGGCCGCTTCAGCACTGTGTACGGCCACCTCCAGGGCTTCGCGCACGGCATTCACCGCGGTGCGCGAGTGGAACAGGGAGAGATCATCGGCTTCGTAGGGCAGACCGGCTGGGCGACGGGGCCGCACCTGCACTATGAATTTCGCATCGCGGGAGTTGCACGCAACCCGCTCGCGGTCGCCTTGCCGGCGGCCGTCCCGGTCCCAGCGCAGGAACTGCCGGCGTTTGAGCGTTACGCCAAGCCGCTTGTCGCACAACTCGATTTGCTGGCCACCAGCACTGTCGCGCTGCTCGAGTAGCGCCTCCGCAGCGGGCCCGGAGAAATCGTGGCCAGCAAGTTCTATATAGGGCTCATGTCGGGGACCAGCCTCGACGGTGTCGACGCGGTAGTAGCCGATCTTTCCGCCAAGGCGGCGCGAGCCCTCGCCGGCGTCCATCTTCCTTTCGAATCCAGACTCCGCGCCGAGTTGCTTGCGCTGAACACGCCGGGGCACGACGAAATCCATCGCGCCGCCTTGCTCGGCAATGAGCTGGCCCGTCGCTATGCGGCAGCGGTTGATGCGGTACTCTCTCGCGCCGGCGTGTCCGCGCGAGACGTGGTCGCCATCGGCTGCCACGGTCAAACAGTGCGCCACCGACCGACCCTGGGCTACACAGTTCAGATTGGCAATCACGCGCTGCTGGCTGAATTGTCCGGTATTCAAGTCGTAGCGGATTTTCGTCACCGGGACATCGCGGCTGCAGGCCAGGGCGCTCCGCTTGCACCGGCGTTCCACGCCTTCGCCTTCGGCAGCGTCGACGAAGATCGGGTCGTCGTCAATCTTGGCGGCATCGCCAATCTCACTTGGCTGCCAAGATCGGGAGCGGTTGTCGGATTCGACTGCGGTCCCGGCAACTGCCTGCTTGACCTCTGGGCAGAGCGGCACCTCGGTGCGCCGATGGACGCCAACGGCGAATGGGCGGCCGGCGGCGCGGTTGACGAGATACTCCTCCAACGCTTCCTGGCCGAGCCCTACATTTCGGCGCGGCCGCCAAAGAGCACCGGGCGCGATCTATTCAATGCCGCGTGGCTGTCGGCGCACGGCGCCGACGCCGCAGACCCGCGAACGTTCCAAGCGACCCTGCTCGAGTTCAGCGCCCGCTGCGTGTCGGATGCATGCCATCGTTACTACCCGGGGGCGGGAAGGGTGATCGTCTGCGGCGGAGGTTTCCGCAACGCCGCATTGATGCGGCGCCTGAGCGCTCTGTGCAGCCCGGTTCCGGTGGTATCGAGCGAGAGCTGCGGATTGGCTCCCGAACTGGTGGAAGCGGTCGCGTTTGCCTGGCTCGCCAAGATGGCATTGGACGGGGTGCCGGCAAACGTGCCGGCCGTAACGGGCGCCCTCGGCCCCCGCGTGCTCGGCGCGATCTACCCGAAATAGAACCGGGCGGCCACAAGAAAAAGGGGCCGAAGCCCCCTATCCTGTTCGTCTAATCAAGTTGCACTCAGGCCGAGAATGAAGATCCGCAGCCGCAGGTCGTGGTGGCATTCGGATTCTTGATCACGAATTGCGCCCCTTCGAGCCCTTCCTGGTAGTCGATCTCGGCCCCGACCAGATACTGGTAGCTCATCGGATCGATGAGAAGCGTAACCCCGTTCTTCTGCATCGCCGTGTCGTCTTCGTTTTGGACCTCGTCGAACGTGAAGCCGTACTGGAAGCCGGAACAACCCCCGCCGCTGACAAACACGCGCAGCTTCAGCTCGGTGTTGCCCTCTTCATCAATTAGCTCTCGAACCTTGTTGGCGGCGTTGTCGGTAAAGATCAACGGCGCCGGCATTTCGGTAACTGCGTTCATTCCTTACTCCTGAAGACTTATAAAGTAATTATCCTGCCCTGGTTCCCCTAGGGTCAACGTGGCTATTCGCCATCGCGCCTCACCCGCCAGGGACTAGCTGCCCGAGGCAAGCTTGAGCTCGATCGCCTTCGATTCCTCGCCGTGGTGGACCAACCGGCCCTCGACCACCGCTCCTTGGTGCATCTCGACGCTCTTGTAATGAACATCGCCTTTGACGTGGGAACCCGTCTGAAGTTCGAGCGACTCTGTCGCATTCACAGGGCCGTTGATGGTTCCGTTCACGACCACGTGCGCCGCCTGCACCTCACCTTCGATTCGTGCCTGCTCAGACACGACCAGCGTGCCTGGCTGGTCGGGTAGGGCGGCCACGTTTCCACGCACGGTGCCGTCGACCCGCAGACCGCCACTGAAGAACACATTGCCCTCGATCCGGGTGGTCGCGCCGATCAGGCTGTCGATCCGGTTCTGCGGCTTGCTTGCCTTGCGAAACATATCCGCCGTCCTCCATCAGCCCAAGTTCACCGTCTGGGTCGCGCGCGCTTGGTCCGAATTGCCTTCGAAAACCCGGACCTGAACGCTCTCGACCTTGGCCTTCGGCCCCACCCGGAACGTCCCTTCCACGCGCCGGAAGTACTTGAATGTGAAACGGAAAGCCGATGCACTGGCATCGGTCCGCTCAGGGAATTTCATGATAGCACTCTTGCCATCTTCAGTCATGCTCACCACCAACTCGAGTCGTCCGTCAAACTCCCGATCGCGTCGTAGGCCGGAGGTGAGTAACAGCATCCGATAGCGAAACTCGCCCGGCAACACGTCGGGCGTGACTTCGAATCGATAGATGGCGAGCGCAGGCACGCTGCGCGGATCGGACGTAAGCATGCGCTCGAAGATGGCCAAATCCTCGCGCAGCTTTCCGTCCTGCTGCTCCAACGTGCGGATCTGCTGTGCCAGTCGCTCTTGCGCGGTCCGTTCGATCGCCAGTTGGCTTCCTGCCGCGTTGGCGATAGCGCGCAACCGCTTCAGCTCGCTGCGCGCAGATTCCAGTTCCGCCCGCGTGTCGGTAAGCTTCTGCTCCACCTGGTCGCGGTCAAAGCCCGCGAAACGCCTGCCGGCATCATACGTCCAGATAGCCAGCGCGGCGGCAAACGCAAGCGTGACCGCGATGCCAAGCCAGCGCAAATACCAAGGCACTTCGGTTCTCACCGCAACCCGGGGGGCTGTGATGCCGAAGCGCTTACGCAGCTTGCGCAGGCCAACCATCGTGTCGCGCGCGCTATGGAACGACCGGAACCTGCCCGAGTCCCGTCGACTCCGCCAACCCGAACATGATGTTCATGTTTTGCACGGCCTGCCCTGACGCGCCTTTTACCAGATTGTCGATTACTGATAGCACCACGAGGGTATCCGATTTGGTCTCTGTTTCACGCGGCCGATGCACCGCGATTCGACACAGATTTGCCGCTCGCACCGAACGCGTGTCCGGATGGCTGCCGGCAGGCATGACATCGACGAACGGCTCGCGCGCGTAGCGCTCCCGATACAGTGCCTGGAAATCCATTTCGCCCGTCACACGAGCATAAAGTGTGGCATGTATGCCGCGAATCATCGGGGTCAGATGGGGGGTAAACACCAGTCCGATCTCGCGCCCCGCGACCTGCGACAAACCCTGCCGGATTTCGGGCCAGTGGCGGTGTCCCGGCACCCCGTAAGCCATAAAATTGTCGGACGCCTCAGAAAAGGCGAGATGAAGCTCGGCCTTGCGCCCCGCGCCGCTGACGCCGGACTTGGCGTCGGCGATCAGGTGATCCAGGTCGACCACGCCGGCCGCGAGAAGCGGCAGGAAGCCCAACTGGATGGCCGTTGGATAGCATCCCGGATTGGCAACCAGGCGAGCCTCGCGGATGCGGGCACGGTTGACCTCGCACAGGCCGTATACCGCTTCGCCGATCAACTCGGGCGAGGCGTGCTTCATGCCATACCAGCGCTCCCACTCAGCGACGTCGCGAATGCGAAAATCAGCAGAGAGATCGACTATGCGCGCGCCCGAATCGAGCAGTGCGCGCGCTTCGGTCATCGCCACACCGTTCGGTGTCGCGAAAAACACAACGTCGCACTTGTCCAGCGGAGCCTGGCCCGGTTCGGTGAAATCGAGCGACACATGTCCGCGCAGACTGGGAAACATCTCTGCCACCGGCGTACCTGCATCTTTGCGCGACGTCACTGCGACAAGCTCGACGCCCGAGTGCTGTGCAAGCAGGCGCATCAGCTCCACACCCGTGTATCCGGTACCGCCGACGATTCCCACCTTGATCATTCGCCACCCCGCACAAGAAACAGCCACAGACGAAAAAGCCGCCCGTAGGCGGCTTTTTTGTTTGGCTCTGGGACCGAAGGCCCCTTCGCTCAGCGTTTCGAGAACTGCTTGCGCCGCCGCGCCTTATGCAAGCCCACCTTCTTTCGCTCCACTTCGCGCGCATCGCGCGTAACCAAACCCGACGCGCTCAGCACTGGCTTAAGCGCAGCATCATACTCGATCAACGCGCGCGCAATACCATGACGCACTGCACCCGCCTGGCCGTTCTCTCCGCCGCCGTAAACGTTGACCTTGATGTCGAAGCTGGCGAGGTTCTTCGTCAGCTCAAGCGGCTGGCGGACAATCATGCGACCAGTCTCGCGCGCGAAGAAATCGTCCACGGGCTTATCGTTTACGACGAAGCCGCCCTTGCCGGGCTTGATGAACACGCGCGCAACCGCGCTCTTGCGCCGTCCCGTGCCGTAGTAATAATCACCGACCATAGTCTCGACCTCAGATTTCCAGAGCTTTGGGCTGTTGTGCGGAATGAGGATGCGCGCCCTCCGCGTATACCTTCAGTTTCTTGAGCATGGCATTGCCGAGAGGCCCCTTGGGTAGCATGCCTTTGACTGCCTTCTGCAATACGCGACCCGGGTACTTGGCGTGCAACTTCGCGAAGTTCGTTTCGCGAATGCCGCCGGGAAAGCCCGTATGGCGGTAGTATTTCTTGTCTTCGGCCTTGTTGCCGGTGACGCGGATCTTGGCGGCATTTACGACGACGATGTAGTCCCCGGTGTCGACGTGCGGTGTGTACTCCGGCTTATGTTTGCCGCGCAGCCGCATAGCGATTCGCGCCGCGAGGCGGCCGAGCACCTTGCCCTGGGCATCTACCACATACCAGTCGTTGATGACTGCGCCTGGCTTCGCCGAATAGGTTTTCATTGTGCCGCGGATTTCGAAAAGAGCGCGATTTTAATGGGATTAGTCCCTTGCCGTCAAAGCTTCGCTCCGGATCCACGAAAAAAAACGCGACTCTTACGAGTCGCGTTCAATCCACCAAAGGAGGAGGGTGGAGGAGACAAACTCGCGAGGCTCCGGAGGAGGGTGGAACCCCGCGACGGAATGAATCATAGCGGCCGTATTGCTGCGTTGCAAAATTAAAAATATGATGTCTAAATTAGTTTATTGAATGTGTGACACATTTAACATACCGCATTGATTGTACAAAGAGATTAAAGCTAATTGTCGACCCACTGATCGCAAATGAGAAATTAGACCATACGTACACTGAGGCTATTTGTATTGCGACGCACCAATACCTGATTCCGTGAGGATAATGAAATGGAATGTACGGTCCGCTGGACGCAAGGCATGACCTTCATCGCCGAGACCGAGAGCAATCACCTGCTAGCCATGGACGGCGCACCGGAGGGTGGCGGCAAGAATTTGGCGCCGCGTCCGATGGAGCTGGTATTGGCGGGAACGGGCGGATGCACCGCATACGACGTGGTCCTGATTCTGCGCAAGAGCGGCCAAGAGGTCACCGGCTGCGAAGTAAAGCTAAGCGCGGATCGTGCCGCGACCGACCCGAAAGTATTCACGCGCATCCACATGCACTTCGTCGTACGCGGCAAGGCCCTGAAGCGAAATCTGGTCGAGCACGCGATACGCCTGTCGCACGAGAAATACTGCTCGGCCTCGATCATGCTCGGCAAGACCGCCGAGCTGAGCAAGGACTTCGAGATCGTCGAGGAGTAGCCGGGATGGCGTGCCGGTCAGATCCGGTACGCAATCGTGGTCATCACCTTCGACATCAGCCGCATCGCGCCCTTCACAGGCGCCGGCAGCTCGGCCGCGCCGAGCGAGATCGCGGTATACCGATGGCGCGCTTCGTCCGTCCGCATCTGCTCCATGACCGCCCTGGTGCGCGCGTCCTCCGGAGAGAGCTGAGCGAGGTGCCCGGATAGATGCTCCTCCACCTGCCGCTCCGTCTCGGCCAGGAAGGCGAGGCTCCAGCGGTCGCCCAGCACTCCGGCCGTGGCGCCGATCGCTAACGCGCCCGCGTACCAGAGCGGGTTGGCATAGCTCAGCCGCCCGCCCAGCTCCTCGATTCGCTCCGCGCTCCAGGCAAGGTGATCCTGCTCCTCGGTCGCCGCATGCTCGAGAGCCTGCCGGTTGGCGGCATCGCGCGCGGTAAGCGCCTGGCCCTGGTACAGGGCCTGGGCACAC
>JBAUTW010000335.1:0-1519 GCA_049582365.1 Burkholderiales bacterium
GCGTCACGCTGCGCGGCGCGGACGGCCAGGCGCGGCGCATGTCGGGCATCGCGGCCGACATCGACGTACGCAAGCGCGCCGAGCAGGCGCTGCGCGAGGCCGAGGAGCGCTACCGCGCGCTGATCGAGCTCGCTCCCGACGGCCTGATCGTGCATAGCGGCGGCATCATCGAGTACGCCAACCCGGCCGCGGCGCGCCTGCTCAGGGCCGCGGGCCCGGCGCGCCTGATCGGCATGCGGCTCGACGAGCTGGTGCACGCGGACGACGCCGCGCGCCTGCGCGAGCGCATGCAGTACCTCGCCGCGGGGCCCGGCAGCACGGCGTTCGAGGAGCGGCGGCTGCGCTGTTTCGACGGCAGCGAAGCGATCATCGAGGCCGCCGGCGTTTCGTACCTCGAGCGCGGCCGCCTCGTGGTGCAGTCGGTGCTGCGCGACGTGAGCGAGCAGCGCCGCGTGCGCGAAGAACTGGCCGAGCGCGAGCAGCGCTTCCGCGACGTGGTCGAGGCGG
Source organism: Burkholderiales bacterium (assembly GCA_049582365.1). Taxonomy (GTDB): domain Bacteria; phylum Pseudomonadota; class Gammaproteobacteria; order Burkholderiales; family SG8-39; genus DAHVFK01. The sequence goes on from JBAUTW010000335.1 coordinate 508, forward strand.
CCGGCGAATACGTCTGGGAAACCGACCCGGCCTGGCACTATACGTATTTGTCGGCGCGGGTCGAGGCGGTGCTCGGCTATATGCGCTCGGAGATGCTCGGGCGGCCGCCGCAGGATTTCATGCCGCTCGGCGAGGCGCGCGGCAACGACGACTGGTTCGCCCGCAAGTCGGCCGATGCATCGCCGTTCCGCGACCTCGTGTTCCGCACCATCACCAAGTCCGGGCGCGTCATCTGGCAGTCGGTGAGCGGGGTGCCGGTGTACGACGCCGCGGGGCGGCTGGCGGGCTACCGCGGCACCGGCGCCGACATTACCGCGCGCAAGCAGGCCGAGGAAAGGATCGAGTACCTCGCCACGCGCGACGCGCTGACCGGGCTGCCCAACCGCGTGCTGCTCAACGATCGCGCCAACCAGGCGATCCTCGCCGCGGCGCGCAGCCACGGCCAGCTTGCGCTGCTGTTCATCGACCTGGACCGTTTCCAGCTGGTGAACGACTCGCTCGGCCACCAGGTCGGCGACGCGCTGCTGCGCGCGGTGGGCGAGCGGCTGGGCAACACCCTGCGGCGCGACGACACGCTGGCGCGGCTCGGCGGCGACGAGTTCGTGCTGCTGTGGAACGGGCTCAAGAGCGGGCCGGACGCGGCGGTGGTGGCGCAGCGCGTGCTCGGCATCCTGGCGCGGCCGTTCACGGTCGAAGGCCACAGCCTGAGCATCGGCGCCTCGATCGGCATCAGCATCTACCCGGCCGACGGGCACGACTCGGCGGCGCTGCTCAAGAGCGCCGACGCGGCGATGTACGCCGCCAAGGACGCCGGGCGCAACGCGTTCCGCTTCTTCGCCCCCGAGCTGCACACGCGCGCGGTGGAGCGCCTGACGCTCGAGAACGACCTGCGCCGCGCGCTCGCGCGCGGCGAGCTGCGGCTGCACTACCAGCCGGTGGTGCGCGGCCTGCACGGCGGATCGATCGTCGGCTGCGAGGTGCTGGTGCGCTGGCAGCACCCGGAGCGCGGCCT
>JBAUTW010000336.1:0-2781 GCA_049582365.1 Burkholderiales bacterium
CGGCGAGCTCGCGCATGCAGTCGGGCATCGCGCCCTGCCCGGGCACGACGACGCGCTCGGCGGCGCGTATCTGCGCCGCGTCCGCGGTCACCCGCACCCCTGCCTTCGGCGCGACGTGCTCGAGCGCCTTGGACACGGAGCGCAGGTTCCCCATGCCGTAATCGACGACTGCGATGGTCAACTTACAGTGAACCCTTGGTCGAAGGAATGCTCCCGGCCGCGCGCGGATCGGCTTCCGCCGCCATGCGCAGCGCGCGGGCGAAGGCCTTGAATACCGTCTCGCACTGATGGTGCGCGTTGTCGCCGCGCAGGTTATCGGCGTGCAGCGTGACCTGGGCGTGGTTGACGAAGCCCTGGAAGAACTCGTGCACCAGGTCGACGTCGAACTCGCCGATCAGCGCGCGCGTCCAGGCGACGTGGAACTCGAGCCCCGGTCGTCCGGAAAGATCGACCACCACGCGCGACAGCGCCTCGTCGAGCGGCACGTAGGCATGTCCGTAGCGCCTGATCCCGGCCTTGTCGCCGATCGCCTTGGCGAAGGCCTGGCCGAGCGTGATGCCGATGTCCTCGACGGTGTGGTGGGCGTCGATGTGGAGGTCGCCCTTGGCGTCGATCTCCAGGTCGATCATGCCGTGGCGCGCCACCTGGTCGAGCATGTGCTCGAGAAACGGGATTCCGGTGGCGAGCTTGGCCGCGCCGCTGCCGTCCAGGTCGAGCCTGACGCGGATCTGCGTTTCCTTGGTGTTGCGGACGACTTCGGCGGTACGCATGGGCTTTTCGAAGCAGGGATTCTCAGAGCGCTTCGCGCAGCGCGGTCAACAGTATACGGTTTTCGTCGGGCGTGCCGACGGTCACGCGCAGGCAATTCGGCAGCGCCGGTCCGTCCAGGTTCTTCACCAGGACCCCCTGGCTGCGCAGCGCCTCCCAGGTGCGGCGGGCGTCGGCGACCCGGATCATGAAGAAGTTCGCCTGCGACGGGTACACGGTGATGCCCTTCAGCGCCGCCAGCGCGGTGCCCAGCTCGGCGCGGTCGGCGCGGATGCGCGCGGCCTGCGCCTCGAGCACATCGATGCGCTCGAGCACATAGAGCGCGGCGGCCTGGGTCAGCACGTTGACGTTGTAGGCCTGGCGCACCTTGTTGAACTGCTCGACCCAGCGCGGGCTCGCGGCCAGGTAGCCGAGCCGGATCCCGGCCAGCCCGAGCTTGGACACGGTGCGCATCAGCACGAGATTGGGAAACTCCGCGAGCCGCGGCATGAAGCTCTTCTGCGCGAACACGTGGTAGGCCTCGTCGATCACCACCAGCCCGCTGGCCGCGCGCAGGATCGCGATCACGTCTTGCTCGCGGTAGAGCACGCCGGTCGGGTTGTTCGGGTAGGCGATGAACACCAGCGCCGGTTCGTGCGCCTTCATCTGCGCGAGGAAGGCGTCGAGATCGAGCGTGTAGTCGGCGCGCAGCGGCACCTCGAGCGCCCTCATTCCGGCCAGCACGGCGTCCATGCCGTACATGACGAAGGTCGGCGCCGGGTACATCATCACCGCGCCGGGGCGCGCGAGCGCGAAGGTCACCATCTGGATCAGGTCGTCCGAGCCGTTGCCGAGCAGCAGCTCCATGCCGGCGGGCACGCGCATGGTGCGCGCCAGCAGCTCGCGCAGCTTGCGGCCCGAGGGCTCCGGGTAGCGGTTGAGATCGACCCCTGCGAGCACCTGCGCCAGCTCGCGGCGCATCTCGGCCGGCAGCGGGTAGGGATTCTCCATCGCGTCGAGCTTGACCATGTTCCCGGCGTCGGGCACGTGGTAGGCCTTGAGCGCGAGGATCTCCGGCCGGATCAGTTGTTCGGGGGTCACTTGAACCGCGCCTCCGCGGAGCGCGCATGCGCAACCAGCCCCTCGCCCTCGGCGAGCGTCGCGGCGACGCGCCCCAGGCTGGCGGCGCCCGCACGCGAGACCGAGATCAGGCTCGAGCGCTTCTGGAAGTCGTATACCCCGAGCGGCGAGGAAAAGCGCGCCGTACCGGCGGTCGGCAGGACGTGGTTCGGCCCGGCGCAGTAGTCGCCCACCGCCTCCGAGCTCCAGCGCCCGAGGAAGATGGCGCCGGCATTGCGCAGCTTCGGCAGCCATGCATCGGGTTCGGCGACGGAGAGCTCGAGGTGCTCGGGCGCAATCCGATTTGCGAGCGCGCAGGCCTCGTCCAGGTCGCGCACCTGCACCAGCGCGCCGCGCGCGGCGAGCGAGGCCTCGATCACGGCGCGCCGGGGCATCGCCGGCAGCAGCGCCTCGATCGATTTCTGCACCGCCTCCAGGTACTCGAAGCTGGGCGACAGCAGCAGCGCCTGCGCCACCTCGTCGTGCTCGGCCTGCGCAAACAGGTCGAGCGCGATCCAGTCCGCTGGCGTGGAGCCGTCGCCGATCACCAGGATCTCCGAAGGCCCGGCGATCATGTCGATCCCTACCTGGCCGAACACCTGGCGCTTGGCCGCCGCGACATAGGCGTTGCCCGGACCGACGATCTTGTCCACCCGCGGCACGCTTTCGGTTCCGTAGGCAAGCGCGGCCACCGCTTGCGCGCCGCCGAGCGCGAACACGCGGTCGACGCCGGCCAGGGCCGCCGCGGCGAGCACCAGCGAGTTGCGCTCGCCGCCCGGAGCGGGGCTCACCATGACCAGCTCGCCCACCCCAGCCACCTTGGCCGGAATCGCGTTCATCAGCACCGAGGACGGATACGCCGCCTTGCCGCCGGGCACGTACAGGCCGACGCGCTCGAGCGCGCTCACCCGCTGG
>JBAUTW010000337.1:0-2428 GCA_049582365.1 Burkholderiales bacterium
GCCCGCGCCGCAGCCCCGCACGGCGCAGTGGATCAGGCGGGCGTTGCATCGCGACAGCGTCGCGTAGTCGATCCCCAGCCGCTCGGCCACGCCGGGGCGGAAGCCCTCGATCACGATGTCGGCCTGCGCCGCGAGCCTGCCGACCACTTCTTTCGAAGCTTCCTGCTTCAGGTCGAGCGCGAGGCTGCGCTTGTTGCGGTTGCCGCTGCGGAACTGCGGCGGCAGGTTGCCGCGGCAGGGGTCGCCCGCGGGCGGCTCGACCTTCAGCACCTCGGCCCCCAGGTCGGCCAGAATCGACGCCGCGAACGGGCCCGGCACGAACATCGAGAAGTCGACCACCCTGACGCCGGCGAGCGGCTGCCAGGGCTCAGCCATTGCGCACGACCCTGGCCGGGTCCTCGCCGTAGGGCGGGGCGTAGATCACCATGACTTTCGCGCGCTCGCTGGTGACGATGAACAGGTGCTGCGCGCCGGCGGGAAAGAAGCAGGCCTCGCCCGGCGCGAGCTCGAACTTCTCGCCCGCGACCTCGACGTGCGCCGCGCCCTCGAGCAGGTAGCAGACCTGCTCGATCCCCGGGTGCGCATGCGGCAACGCGCCCTTGCCGCGCTCGATCTCGCCCACCAGCACCTCGAGCTGCTTCGCGCCCACGGTCTCGGGCCCGATCAGGCGGTAGTTCCTGGTGCCGGTGTGGTTCGCCGGCGAGTACGGCGCGACGTCGCCTTGCCTTACCCGGTAGCTCCTCGTCATGCGCCGGATTCTACTTGAAGGGGGCGCGTCGCCAGCCGCACCTGCGGCCCCTCCTCGCTCGGCCCGAGCTCGAAGCCGAGCGCGCGCATCAGCTCGAGCATCTTGTGGTTGGCGGCGAGCACGTAGCCGTCCATGTGGGTGAAGCCGGACTCGCGCGCGAAGCCCATCAGGGTCTGCATCAGGCGGTAGCCGACGCCGCGCCCCTGCCAGCCGTCGGCCACCGCGAGCGCGAACTCGCAGCGCCGCGGCGGCACCAGCGCGATGTAGCGCGCCACCGCGATCTCCTGCTCGCGCCCGCCTTGACCGCGGGTGACGATCAGCGCCAGGTCGTGCGGATAGTTGATGCGCGTGAAGCGCGCCAGCATCTCGGGCGAGAGCTCGCGGATCTCCGCCATGAAGCGGTTGTGGCGCGACTCGGGCGACAGCTCGCGCACGAACGCCTGCTCGATTGCGGCGTCGTCGGGACGGATCGGACGGCAGAGAACGCGCGCGCCGTCGACGAGCGTCCAGTCCTCGCGCCAGCGCTCTACGTCGCGCGGGCTCAAAATGAGTCTTGACGCGCGAGTCTCAGGGCGCCTTGAACCCCGCGCGCTCGACCGCGCGCTTGAAGTCCGCCAGGCCCGCGCGCGCCGGGTCGTAGCCCACGCTCGCCTTGCCTTCGGCGAGCGAGACCTCGACCTTCTCGACCCCGGCGATGCCGGTCAGCATGCGCGTCACGCTCTTGACGCAGCCTTCGCAGTCCATCCCTTCAACCTTGAATTCGAGGGTATCCATCGGGTGTCGCTCCGAAAACGTTCCTGGCCGGATTCTAGATCACTTCGCCACCAGCACCGGCACGCGCGCGAGGTGCAGCACCTTGGTCGCGGTCGCGCCGAGCAGCATGTTGCCGGCCGCGCCCATGCCGCGCGTGCCGATGAAGATCATGTCGCAGCGCCGCTCCCTGGCGTGCGCCACGATCGTCTCGGCCACCGGGCCGACCAGCACGCGCGCCTGGCAGGCGATCCCGGCGCGCTCTAGCAGCTTCCGCGCCGCGCCCAGGCGCGCCTCGCCCTCCTCCTGGTAGTAGTCGCGGATCTGCGCCTTGCTGACGAACTTCGAGATCCCCGCCAACCGCGGCACCGGCAGGTGCACCGTCACCAGCTCGACGTCCGGCTTGTCGCGGTACCAGTCGGCGTGCGCGACCAGGCTCTGCACCGCCGCGAGCGAGTGCTTCGAGCCGTCCACCGCCAGCAGTATCTTCATTTCGCCTCCGCTCCCCGTCTGTGCGCCATGCGCGCGCCGAGCCCGGCGCGCTCGGCCGGCGTCAGCACCTCGGCCGCGAAGCCGAACGCGAGCGCCTCCTCGCGCATGATATGGCGCCGGTAGAGCCAGGCGAAGTGCGCCACCTGCTCGATGTCCAGCCGCGGCGAGCGCGCTTCGCCGACCTCGACCAGCCGCCTGCGGATGAGCGCGTACACCTCGCCCATCGTGCGGTGCTCGCGCGCCAGCGCGTCCAGCGCGCCGAGCACGTCGGCCCGGCCGCGCTCGCCGGCGTAGCGGCGCAGCAGCGGGAACAGGTCCTGCTCCTCATCCTCGTGGTGCTGCACGCCGGCACTGTCGAAATAGCGCATCACCGCGCGCGCGGCCTCCTGCGCCGCGCTGTCGCAGCCTGCGCGCGCGAGGTGCGGCACCAGCTTCTCC
>JBAUTW010000338.1:0-2748 GCA_049582365.1 Burkholderiales bacterium
CCGCCGAGCGCAGCGTCGGCCTGCTCGGGCTCGGCGAGCTGGGACGAAGCGTCGCGCAGCGCCTGCTCGCGCTCGACTTCAGGCTCTGCGGCTGGAGCCGGCGGCAGAAGGAAATCGAGCGCATCGAATGCTTCGCCGGTCCGGACGGGCTGGACGCCATGCTGGCGAAATGCGGCGCGCTCGTCTGCCTGCTGCCGCTCACGCCCGAAACGCGCGGCATCCTCGACGCGCGCAGCCTCGCGCTGCTGCCGCGCGGTGCGTGCGTGATCAACGTGGCGCGCGGCGCGCACCTGGTCGAAGCGGACCTGATCGCCGCGCTCGACGCAGGCCACCTGGCGCACGCCTACCTCGACGTGTTCGAGACCGAGCCGCTGCCGGCGTCGCATCCGTTCTGGTCGCATCCGGGGGTGAGCCTCACGCCGCACGTCGCCGCCCTCACCGACCCGCGCACCGCGCTGCCGCTCGTGATCCGCAATCTCGAGCGCGCGCAGCGCGGCGAGCCGCCCGAAGCGCAGGTCGATCGCGCCGCCGGCTATTAGCCGCGCGGGCCGGGCTCGTCGAGGCCGAAGAAGCCGCGTACGCGCTCCAGCAGCGTCGCGCTGCGCGCCTTGACGTTGGCGGCATCGGCGCGCGCCGCGTCGCTCGCCTGCGCCAGCCCGCCCTCGCGCTCGGCCAGCACGCGCGACAGGTCCTCGGCGATCGAGGGGCGCGCGCGGATGATGTCGGCGAAGCCCGCCTTGTCCAGCCGGTAGCACTCGAGGTCGGTCCTGGCGCTGACGGTCGCGCGCCGCGGTGCGCCGGTCATCATGCCCATCTCGCCGAACACGTCGCCGGCCCGCAGCCCGGCGATGGCGCGCCGCCCGCCGGGCGCGTCGAACCAGACCTCGGCCTCGCCCTCGGTCAGGATGTAGAGCCAGTGCGCCACCGCGCCCTGGCGCGTCACCACGTCGCCGGCGGCGAACGGGGCGTACACCAGCCGGTCGGCGAGCGCGCGCAGCTCGCCCTCCTCGAGCGCGCTGAACAGCTCCACGCCGCGCAGCGCGGCCAGCCGTCGTTCGATTTCGTGCGTGCGACGCGCCGCGTCGCGCTGCTCGTTTTCCTTCACCGTGTGGACGATGAATTCCGGGAACGCGAGCTCGATGCCGGCGCGGCGCAGCGCGGCAAACAGAAGTATTCGCACCCGGGTATCGGTCGCGTCGTCCGGCCGCGGGTCGGTGAGGTAGTAGCGCAGCGCGTAGTGGCAGTAGCTCTGGGCGAATTCGATCAGCACGCAGTTGGGCTTCGGCTCGGCCGCGACGTTCGGAATTTCGGCCTCCGCCATCGCCTTGTCGACCACCGCCAGCACGCGGCTCGGCGCGACGCCGTATTCGACGTCGAACCAGATCCAGCGCCGCCAGCGCACCGGCCCCTGGTCAGGATTGCCGATCACCATGAAGCGCGTCTTCATCAGCGCCCCGTTGGGCACCACGACGCGCTCGTTGTTGCGCGTCATGACGACGGTGTGGCGCCAGTGGATCTCCGTCACGCGCCCCGACACGTCCTCGAACTTGACCCAGTCGCCGATCGCGATCGAGTCGTCGATCTCGAGCAGCAGCCCGCCGAGCACGTTGCCGAGCGTGTCCTGCATCGCGAACGCGACCACCGCGGTAATGACGGCGGAGGTGGTGACGAGGCCGGCGAGGTCCATGCCCGCCAGGCGCAGCCGCAGCAGGCCCCAGGCGACGTAGGCCGCGACCACGATGATGTCCTCGAAGATGCGCGGCGTCGTGACACGCACCGCCGGCAGCGCAATGCGGAACAGCGCCAGCCCGGCGAGGCGGATGATCGCGACGCCGGTGGCGAGGACCGCGCCGTGGCGCACGATCTCGCCGGCGCGGCCCACGCCCGCGGCAAGCAGTGCCGCGCCGATCAGCTGCGCGACGATGCAAAGGCAGAGGAACACGAACGTATTGCGCACAACCGCGCGCTCGCGCTTCAGGTTGCGCACCAGCGCCGCGCCGAAACCGCTCATCGCGCGAGGTAGCCGCTGTCGACCGGCAGCACCACGCCGGTGACGCAGCGCGCCGCGGGGCTGGCGAGGTACAACACCGCCGCGGCGATGTCGTCCGCCTCGGGCAGCACGCCGAGCGGGGTGTGCGCCATGACCCTCGCCAGCAGCTCGGGACTGGAGAACACCGGCAGCGTGAGCTCGGTCCGCACGAAAGTCGGCGCCACCGCGTTGACCCGGATGCCGTCGGCGGCCCACTCGAGCGCCAGCGCGCGCGTGAGATTGACCACCCCGCCCTTGGAGGCCTGGTACGAGGCGTTGGGAAAAATCCCGCCCGACAGGCCCATGATCGAAGCCAGATTCACGATCGATCCCCCGCCGCGCTTTTTCATATGCCGCGCGGCGATGCGCGAAGCGAAGAAAAGCGCGCTCAGGTTGAGGTCGATGACGTCGTCCCACTCCGCGCGCGAGATCTCGGCCGCGGGCTTGCGGATCGCGCGCCCGGCGCTGTTGACCAGGATGTCGATCCCGCCCAGCTCGCCGGCCGCGCGCGCCATGGCGCCTTCCAGCGCCGCCTGGTCGGTCACGTCGCAGGCGATGCGCAGCCCCTCGCCCGCGCCCGGCTCGAGGTCGAGCACGGCAACCCTGGCTCCCGCCTCGGCCAGCCGTCGCGCGCTCGCGGCCCCGATGCCGCGACCACCTCCCGTGACGATTGCCGTCTTGCCGTCGAGCCGGAACAGATCATTCATGGCGGCGTAAGT
>JBAUTW010000339.1:0-2281 GCA_049582365.1 Burkholderiales bacterium
CTGCAGCGCCATCGCGGCGATCTGGCTCGCCGCCATCGCGAGCGCGATGCGCCGGAAGCCGGCGTCGGCGACCAGCCTTCCCAGGCCGCGCAGCTGGTCGGCGAGGCTCGCTCCGCTCGGGCGCGCGCTCTTCTCGGGCACCCAGAACCAGAGCGTGAGGCTCACCGCGAGCGTCGCGCCGACCAGCAGCATGAACGCCGAGCGCCACGGCCAGACGCGCAGCAGCATCTCGAGCGGCACGCTGACCGTCATCGACCCGAGCGCGCCGGCCGAGAACGCGATGCCGTTCATGGTCGCGTAGCGCGCCGGCGGGTACCAGAGCACGAACGCGAGCACCGAGGACATGAGACATCCGGAAACCCCCAGCCCGATCAGCGCACGCGCGGCGATCGCCTCGGTCGCCGTATGCGCGCCGGCGAACCAGGTGCCGCCCGCCGCGGCCACCAGCAGCAGCGTCGCATTCACCCGCCGCGGGCCGAAGCGGTCGAGCAGCAGGCCGAGTGGCAGCTGGAACAGCGCGAAGGCGAGGAAATAGACGCTGGTGAGCAGCCCCAGCCCGCCCGCGGTCAGCCCGAACTCGGCCGCCAGCGTGGGCCCTAGCACCGCGTTCACCGCGCGGTACATGTACGAGACGAAGAATCCCGCGATGAACGGCAGCGCGACGCGGAAGAAGATCAAGGCTTGGGTACTTCGAGGCCGCCCAGGTAGAAGCGGTTGGCGGTGGGGCTGACGACCAGCTCGTTGACGCAGGTGCGCGCCGGCATGGTGGCGACGAACAGGATCGCCTTGCCGAGGTCCTCCGGCTGCGTCATGCGCGCGCGTTCCGCCTGCGACGGCGGCACCGGCCGCTTCTCCAGGATCGGGGTGGCCACTTCGCCCGGCAGGATCGAAGTGGCGCGGATGCCGTGGGCGCATTCCTCCATGTTGATCGACTCGCTGAGCGCGATCACCGCGCGCTTGGTGGCGTTGTAGGCCGGCCCGGTCAGCGTCGAGGCGTAGCGCCCGGCCCAGGAGGAAATGTTGATGATGAGGCCGTCCTTGCGCGCGCGCATGCCGGGGATCACGGCGTAGCAGCAATAGAACAAGCCGTTCAGGTTGATCCGCACCACGTCGTCCCAGCCCTCGGGCGACATGGTCTTCAGGTTGCGCTTGCCGCCGCCGATGTTGGTGCCCGCGCTCGTCACCAGGATGTCGATGCGGCCGTGGCGCTTCTCGATCTCGGCCGCGGTCCGCTCCACCGCGGCGCGGTCGCCGACATCGAGCAGGTTCGCTTCCGCGCTGCCGGCCTTCTTCAGCTCCGCCAGGCCGCTCTCGTTGGTGCGCGCGGTGCGGCCGGAAATCACCACGTGCGCGCCGGCCCTGGCCAGCTCGAGCGCGCCGGCGAGCCCGATGCCCGAGCCGCCGCCGGTGATCCAGGCCACCTTTCCCTTCAGCTCAGCGCTTGGCATATTGCTTCGCGCCGAACATGTTTTCCCGCTGCTCTGGCGTCATCTCGGTGCGGCGCCGGTCGGCCAGCACCTGCAGCGCGCGCTGCACCGCCGGGCGCGCGGCTATGCCATCGCGCCAGCGTTCGACGTTCGGATACTCCTCGATGGCTACGCCCTGGCGCTCGGGAAAGCGCAGCCACGGCATGGTCGCCATGTCGGCGATGGTGTACTCGCCGCAAGCCAGGTACTTCGACTCGCCCAGGCGCCGCTCGAGCACGCCGTAGAGCCGGTTGGCCTCGTTCTTGTAGCGGTTCATCGCGTATTCGATCTTCTCCGGCGCGTAGCCGAGGAAGTGGTGCGCCTGCCCCAGCATCGGCCCGATGTGCCCCATCTGGAACATCACCCACTGCATCACCTGCCAGCGCTGGCGCAGGTCCTCGGGCAGGAAACGCCCGGTCTTCGAGGCGAGGTAGAACAGGATCGCCCCCGACTCGGCGAGCGCGAACGGCCCGCCGCCGGGGCCGTCGGTGTCGACGATCGCCGGCATCTTGTTGTTGGGCGAGATCTTGAGGAACTCGGGCTTGAACTGGTCGCCCGCGCCGATGTCGATCGGGTGCACGCGGTAGGGCAGCCCGGTCTCCTCCAGCATGATGTGCACCTTGTGCCCGTTCGGGGTGGGCCATGTATAGAGCTCAATCATCGAGGTTCCTCAGGTCAGTCTTCATAGACGACAACGGTACCCGCAATCAAGTCGTGCCAACCGCGCTTCTTGCGATCGAACGCGATCCAGAGAAAGCCAAGGCCGAGCGGGACAATCGAAACGAAATATCCGAGAAAGCGAATGAACAGCTGCC
>JBAUTW010000340.1:0-1713 GCA_049582365.1 Burkholderiales bacterium
GCCGAGCACGGATTCGCCGTTTCGCCGCGGCTGCACCGCCTGCTCGAGCGCGACCGCTTCCTGCGCGCCGACCCGAACGCGCGCGCCCTGTACTACGACGCCGACGGTCACGCGCTGGGAGCTGGCACCGTGCTCGTCAATCGGGCCTACGCCGCGACGTTGCGCAGCATCGCGGCGCGCGGGGCGGATACGCTCTATACGGGACCGATCGCCGCGGACATCGTGCACGCCGTGCGCGCCCGCGGCGGGGACCTCGCAGCGACCGACCTCGAACGATACGCGGCCCTGGAGCGCGACCCAGTGTGCGGCGCGTACCACCGGGTGCGCGTCTGCGGCATGGGACCGCCGAGCGCGGGCGCGGTCACGCTGCTCGAGCTGCTCGGCGTGCTCGAGCGCACGGCGTTCAACCGCGCGCCGCCGCTGTCGGCGCCGGCGGTGCACTATTTCAGCGAGGCTTCGCGCCTGGCCTACGCCGACCGCGCGCGCTACATCGCCGATCCCGCCTTCGTGCGCGTACCGGTGAAAGGGCTGCTCGATCCCGCCTACCTCGAGCAGCGCGCGCGGCTGATCGGTACGCGCTCGATGGGGGCGGCGCAGCCCGGACAGCCGGTGCTCGCGCCGCTCGCCGCCGACGTGCCGGATACCGAGCACCACGGCACCAGCCACCTCTCGATCGTCGACCGCTACGGCGACGCGGTGGCGATGACCACCACGATCGAGAACGCGTTCGGCGCCCGCATCATGGTGCGCGGCTTCCTGCTCAACAACGAGTTGACGGACTTCGCATTCGAGCCGCAGGCGCGCGGCCTGCCGGCAGCCAACCGCGTCGAGCCGGGCAAGCGGCCGCGCAGCACGATGGCGCCGACAATGGTGTTCGATCGCGACGGCAGGCTGCGCATGCTGCTCGGCTCTCCGGGCGGGGCGGCGATCGTCGATTACGTCGCCAAGACCCTGGTCGCCGCGCTCGACTGGGGCTTCGACATCCAGGCGGCAATCGCGGCGCCAAATTTCGGCAGCACCAACGGCCCGACGCTGCTCGAGCGCGACAGCGCGGTCCAGGACCTGGACGGCGCGCTTGCCGAACGGGGTCACGTGCTCAATTTCGCCCGTCTGACCAGCGGGGTGCAGGGAATCGAACGCGTACCTGGCGGCTGGCGCGGCGGCGCAGACCCGCGGCGCGAAGGCGTCGCGCTCGGCGACTAGGGCGCGGGCGGCGGTGCGAGTGGAAGGCGCACCGCGACCTTGAGGCCGCCGGCACTGCCCGCGTCCTGGAGCGCGATCGATCCGCCGTGGTGCTCTACGATCTGCTTGACGATCGCCAGCCCGAGCCCGCTGCCGTCGCTGATTTCGCCCGCGCGGCGGTAGAAGCGGTCGAACACCCGCGTTCGCTCCTCTGGCGGAATCCCCGGCCCGCTGTCGCTCACCTCGAGCACGGCTTGCGCGCCGTCGCGGAACGCGGCGATGTCCACGCGCCCCGGCGCCGGCGTGTAGCGGACCGCATTGTCGACCAGATTGGAGAGCAGGGTCCGTAATCCCGCAGCGGCGCCCGCCACGGTCAGCGCCTCGATCCGCGCCAGCCCAAGGTCGACGCCGCGGGTCTGCGCCAGCGGCGTGTATTCGGCCACCACGTCGCGCGCGAGCTCGTCCAGGCGCACGGCGGCCGGCACGATCTGCGCGGGCAGGTCCTCCTCGCGCGCGAGGGTCAGTAGTTGC
>JBAUTW010000341.1:0-4291 GCA_049582365.1 Burkholderiales bacterium
GCCGAGGGCGCCGCATACTGGGGCCGGCGCCAGCTGGGCGAGGGCCGCACGCTGGCGGCCGCGTACTGGCTGCAGGTCGCGAGCCGCCTGCAGCCGCGCGACTGGCGCTACCACTGGTACCTGGGACAGTTCTGGCAGGGCCAGGCGTTCGCCGGCGGCGGCACTGACGCGGTGCGCTTCGCGCTGCGCGAGTTCGATGCCGGCTTGCGCGCCAATCCGCTCGAGGTGCGAAATCTGCTGGGGCGAATAACCACCTACCGCCTGCTGGGGCAGGAGCTGCCGCGCTCCGCCAGCGCGTCCGAGCTCGAGGCCTGGTCGGGCGAGGCGCTGGCAATGGCGCCGCTGATGCCGCAGGTGCGGCGCGAGCGCGAGCGCGTGCTGGCGTACGTCGGCAAGAGCCCGGCCACGGGAGACGGCAGGTGAAGCGGTGTCGCTTCGCGCGCGCCGCGCGCGGCTTTACGCTGCTGGAACTGGTGACGGTGATCCTGATTCTGGGCATCCTCGCGGCGGTGACCGCGGCGAGCTTCAACCAGAAATCGATCGATCAGACCTGGTTCCTCGAGCAGGTCAAGTCGGCGGTGCGCTACGCGCAGAAGACCGCGATCGCGCAGCGGCGGGTGATCTATGTGACGGTGAACCCGTCGGCGCCCTACCAGCTCTCGCTGTGCTACGACGCGGCCTGCGCGAGCCCGGTCAGCTCGCTCGCTTCCAGCGCCGCGTTCGTGCTCACGCCTCCGAGCGGGGTGATCCTCACCGCTTCGGTTTCGCCGTTCAATTTCAACGGCCTCGGGCAGCCGAGCGCCGCCGTTACGCTCGCGGTCAACGGCCGTCCCGTCAGCGTGAGCGCGGAAACCGGCTATGTCCAGTAGAGCTGCGCGTCGCGAGGCCGGCCTTTCGCTGATCGAGCTGGTCGTGTTCATCGTCGTGCTGGCGATCGGGGTGACCGGCGTGGCGATCCTGTTCAACCAGATGACGCGCTCGAGCGTCGATCCGGTGGTGCGCAAGCAGGCGCTCGCGATCGCCACCTCGCTGATGGAAGAGATCGAGCTGCACGCTTACACCTACTGCGACCCCGACGATCCGGCAGTCACGACCGCAACCAGCGCTGCGGGCTGCGCGATACCGGAAGCCAGCGGCCCGGAAGCGGGCGAGACGCGCTACGCCGACCCGCGCTTCGACAACGTGAACGACTACGACGGTTTTTCGATGAGCGGGATCCGCGACGTCACCAACACGCTTGTGCCCGGGCTGAGCGGCTATACCGCCAGCGTTTCGGTGCAGCCGATCTCGGCCGGGGAGCTGCCCGGCATTCCCGCCAGCGAGGGACTGCGCATCACGGTCAGCGTGACCGGTCCGGCCAACGCCAACGTGGTCCTTCAGGGGTACCGCCTGCGCTATGCGCCCAATTCTCCCTGAGCGCGGGCCGCGCCGCGCGCGCGGCTTCAACCTGATCGAGCTGGTGATCTCGATCGTGGTCACGGGCATCGTCGTCGCCGGCCTGGCCTATTTCGTTTTCCCGGTGCGCCAGGCCGCCGACATCGCGGCCCGCGCCGACCTGACCGACATCGCCGACACCGCCATGCAGCGCATCGGCCGCGACGTGCGCCTTGCGCTGCCCAACAGCGTGCGCACGACCACCAGCGGCGGCGCGGTATTCGTCGAATTCCTCGCCGTTCGCACCGCGGGTCGATACCGCGGCGAAGGCGGCGGGGCGGCCGGCGGCACCAATTGCCCGAACGACGATCCTTCGCTCACGCCGCCCGACAACGACCAGCTCAGCTTCGACTCGGTCGCCGACAGCTGCTTCAAGACGATCGGCAAGCTGCCCGACGCGGCGAGCGTCACGCCGAGCGATTACCTGGTGCTGAACAACTACGGCCCGGGTTTCACGGGCCAGGATGCCTACAGCGCCGGGCCGCCGGCCAATCGCGCGCTGATAACTTCGATCGACAGCTCCGAGGCGGGGCGCGACCGGGTCGCGTTCGCGGCGACGACGTTCCAGCGCACGCTGCACGATTCGCCGGGCAGGCGTTTCTTCATCATTTCCGGGCCGGTGAGCTACGTTTGCGACCCCGTTTTGGGCACCATTACCCGCTACTGGGGTTATCCGATCGCCGCCGCTCAACCGACCGCGTTCGGCTCGGGCAGCTCGGCCGTCATCGCGACCAAGGTGAGCGCGTGCGACTTCGACTACGCGCCGAACATCTCGCCGCAGATCGGCCTGCTGACGCTGCGCCTGACGCTTTCCGCCCCGACGTCGTCCGGCGCGGCCGAGACCGTATCGCTCTATCATGCGATCCACGTCAACAATGTGCCTTGAGCGAGGGTTCCTGCGGCGCGCGCGCGAGCGCGGGTTCTCGCTCATCCTCGCGCTCTTTCTGCTCGTTTCGCTCGCCGCGATGGGTGCCTACCTGCTGACGATATCGACGCTGCAGCAGGAGTCATCCGCCGCCGACGAGCTCGGCGCCAGGGCCTACCAGGCAGCCCATTCCGGCATCGACTGGGGCCTGTACCAGTTGCTGCGCGACCCGGGCGGCGCCTACGCGAGCGCGTGCAACGCAGCCGTCGCGCCGGCCGCGCCGACAGCGCAGACCTTCGCCTTGAGCGCCGGGCTGGCCGCGTTCAGCGTCAAGGTCGAATGCACTTCGACCGCGCCGACGACCGAAGGCGCGACCAGCGGCTTGCGTGCGTACGTGCTGAAGGCCACCGCCTGCAACCAGGCGAGCTGTCCCGGCACCCAGGGCCCGGCATACGTCGAGCGCCAACTTCAGGCGACTATGACAAACTGACAAAAAGATCATTGACAACAAATAGTTATTTCTTTATCTTGAATTGATTTGGGAAATTGGCGGATGGCGCATAGATGAGGTGGGGTTCGGCCAAAAAGAACAAGCGCGAGCCCGGTTGGCTGGTGGCGTCGCTGAGGCCGCAGGAACTCGCCATCGTTCACGGCCGCATCGCGCTGAACGGCAGGGCGCGCGTCGACCGACTCGCGTCGCGCGCGCTGGAGGGCGATTACGCCGGGGCCGAGAAGCTGGGCAAGGAATGGCATCTCGAGCGCTACCGTTGCGCGACGCTGCTCGCGCCGCGCGATTACCAGCTGCTGCTGGTCGAGGCGCCGAATGTCCCGCCCGCCGAATTGAAGGCGGCGATCCGCTGGCGCATCAAGGACCTGCTTGACTATCACGTCGACGACGCCACGGTCGACGTGCTCGACATCCCTCCCGATCCCTCCGGTGCGGCGCGCAGCCACTCGATGTACGCGGTGGCGGCGCGCAACGAGGCGGTGCAGGCCTGCATCGAGCGCTTCGACGCGGCGCAGATTCCGCTCTCGGTCATCGACATCGAGGAAACCGCGCAGCGCAACATCGCCGCGCTGTACGAGGAAGAGGGGAGAGGCGTCGGGCTGCTGTACCTGGGCGAGGCCGACGGCCTGTTCACCATCAACTACCGCGGCGAGCTCTACCTGGCGCGCCGCATCGACATCGGTTACGAACAGATCTCGGCCGGCTCCGAGCGCGCCGAAGCGTTGAGCCGCATCGCGCTCGAACTGACGCGCACGCTCGACCACTTCGACCGCCAGTTCGGTTTCGTCGCGGTCAACAAGCTGCTGCTCGGACCTGAGCCCGAAGAAAGCGGCCTGCTGGAGTATCTGAAGTCGAACCTCGACATTCCGATTTCCCGCGTCGATCTGGGCGCAACGCTCGCGTTCGATTCGGACGCGCGCCCCGACCCCCGCACCGAGTGGCAGCGCTTCCACCTGATCGGTGCGTCGCTGCGCTACGAGACCAAGGCTCCCTGAGAGGCCGCGGTGAGCCAGCAGATCAACCTCTTCAATCCGATCTTTCTCAGGCAGGAGAAGTATTTCTCCGCCACGACGATGATCGAGTCGCTGGTTCTGATCCTGGTCGCGCTGTGCGCCTTCTACGTCTATGCCCACAACGAGGTGAAATCGTTCGAGGACGTGGCGGCGGACGCCGCGCACCAGCTGGCCGATACGCGCAATCGCTTCATCAGCCTGGGCGGCTCGCTCTCGCCGCAGCGGCGCAGCAAGCTGCTCGAGGCGCAGTTGGCGCGCGCGCAGAGCGACCTGCGCGGCAAGCAGGCGCTGCTCGATTCGCTGCGGGCGGCCGCTGCAGACAGGGCGCGGGGCTATTCGCAGTACTTCGCCGCGTTCGCGCGCCAGACGCTGCCGGGCGTTTGGCTCACGGGTTTCAGCGTCGGTGACGGCGGCGACGAGCTGAACATCAGCGGCCGGGTGCTGCATCCCGACCTGGTGCCGGCGTACATC
>JBAUTW010000342.1:0-7020 GCA_049582365.1 Burkholderiales bacterium
GACCTCGAGCAGCGGCTTGGGCAGCCGGTCGGTGACCGGGCGCAGGCGCTCGCCGCGCCCGGCAGCGAGGATCATCGCCTTCATTGCGGCTTCCCGGCGAGCTGGTCGAGCAGCCGCGCGAGCGGCGCGAGCGCCGGATAACGTCCCGCCACCGCCCGCGCGTAAGCGAGGAAGCGCGGCGTGTCCGCCAGGTACTTCGCCTTGCCGTCGCGATAGGTCAGGCGGGCGAAGATGCCGAGCACCTTCAGGTGGCGCTGCAGTCCCATCCATTCGAAACCGCGGTAGAACTCCGCGAAGTCGGCGTCGACCGGCAGCCGCGCCCGCTTGGCCGCGCCCCAGTAGCGCGCGCACCAGTCGATCACGCGCGCTTCTTCCCAGCTGATGAAAGCGTCGCGCAGCAATGAGGCAATGTCGTAGCTGATCGGGCCGACGACGGCGTCCTGGAAGTCGAGCACGCCCGGGTTGGGCTCGCACAGCATGAGGTTGCGCGGCATGTAATCGCGATGGACGTAGACCGCGGGCTGCGCGAGCGCGCTCGCGGCGAGCCGACTGAACGCGTCTTCGAGCGCGGCCTGCTGCGCCGCCGAGGGGGTAAGGCCGAGATGGCGGCCCAGGTACCACTCGGGAAACAGCGCCATCTCCCGGCGCAGCAGCGCCTCGTCGTACGCCGGCAATTCGCCGGCGCGGGTGGCGAGCTGCCAGCGCACCAGCGCGTCGATCGCGTCCCGGAACAGCGCGTCGGCGTTGTGCTCGTCGAGCGCCGCAAGGTAGGTCGTCTGGCCCAGGTCGGAAAGCAGCAGAAAGCCTTGTGCCAGGTCCTGAGCGTGGATTTCGGGTGCGTTCACCTGCGCCTCGCGCAGCAGGCGCGCGACGTGAACGAACGGCCGGCAGTCTTCCTTGTCGGGCGGCGCGTCCATTGCGATCAAGCTGCGGCCGTCGGCGAGCGAGGCGCGGAAGTAGCGCCGGAAGCTCGCGTCCTCGGAGGCGGGAGCGAGGGTGAACGCGCTGCCCGGGAGCTGCGCCGCGAGCCAGCGCTCGAGCGCGTCGAGGCGTACGTCCACGAGTTTCGTTGCGAATTCCGCCGAATTGTGACATTTTAGCACTCAAGAATCACCCCTTTCCCTTCCGCCTATGCAGCACCGCTTCGCGCGGAAGCTGGCTGTTCCCGCCGCCCGCTTCGCGACGCTGCTTGTCATCCTTTGCGCCGCGCCAGGCGCGAGGGCGCAGGCGGATGCGCCGGCGCCGCAAGCAGAGGAAGCTGGGGCGACCACCATCGACGCGCAGAGTATTGAAGGCGTGTCGGACCTCGAGGTGGTCGCGCGCGGCAACGTCGAGCTGCACCGCGACGACCTCACCGTCTTCAGCGACTACCTCAAGTTCAACCAGGAATTCGGCCGGATCGAGGCTTCCGGCGGCGTGCGGCTGCAGCGCGGCGGCGACCGCTTCTTCGGCCCCCGCCTGAGCTACGACACCCGGGTCGACACCGGCGTGCTCGACAAACCGACCTTCGTCATCGAGCGCCAGCAGACTTCGCGCGGGACCGCCGACCGGCTCGAGTTCCTCGGCAAGGACCACCTGCGGATGGACAACGCGACCTATACGACCTGCCGCGCAGACAAGGAGGACTGGAAGCTGATCGTGGGAAAACTGGACCTCGATTTCAACGACGAGGAAGGGCGCGCCCGCGATGCGAAGCTGCGCTTTCTCGACACTACGATCGCGTACCTGCCGTATGCGTCGTTCCCGCTCGAGGATCAGCGCAAGTCGGGATTCCTGACTCCTTACTATGCCCAGAACACGAGGCGCGGCCTCGAAATCGGGGTGCCTGTCTATTGGAACATCGCGCCGGAACGGGACGCGACCTTCACCGGCGTCTACATGTCCAAGCGCGGCGAGCAGCTCAAGACGGACGTCCGCTACATCGATCCGCGCTACACGGGGGAGCTGAAGGTCGAGTACCTGCCTCACGACATCGCGTTCGGCGCCTCGCGCACGGGCATTTCGCTGCAGCACGAGCAGCAGTTCACGCCGCAGCTGCGCGGCGTGCTCGACCTGAATCGCGTTTCCGACGACGCCTATTTCGTCGACCTTTCGTCCCAGGTGCGGCAGGTTTCCGTTACCAACCTGCAGGGCGACGGCAGCCTCACTTACAACGGCTCGCTGGCGGGCTTCGGCTACGGCGCGACGGCCAGGGTGCAGCGCTTCCAGACGCTGCAGGATCCGCTGGCGCCGATCGTGCCGCCGTACGACCGGGTGCCGCAACTTACGTTCGCGGCCAGCCGCAACGACATTGGCGGCTTCGCCGACCTCAGCCTTCCGGCCGAGTACGTCCGGTTCAGCCACCCGACCCTGGTCCAAGGCGGGCGCACCTCGCTCGATCCGTCCATCGCCGCACCGCTGCTCGCGCCGGGCTGGTTCCTGACCCCGAAGCTGGGGCTGCACTACGCTACCTACAGCCTGACCCGCACCACCGCGCCGCAGCCCGACAGTCAAACCGTGTCCATCCCCTGGATGAGCCTGGACAGCGGCCTGGTGTTTGACCGCCCGGTACACTGGTTCGGCGGCGACTACACGCAGACTTTCGAGCCGCGCGCCTACTACGTGCGCGTCCCATACCGCGATCAGAGCCAGATCCCGCTGTTCGACACCGCCCTGGCCGACTTCAACTACGCGCAGATCTTCAGCGAGAACCGCTTTACCGGCGGCGATCGCTTCGGCGACGCCAACGAGCTTACCCTGGCGGCGACCACGCGCTTCCTGAGCGCCACCGGAGAGGAGATACTGCGCGCGACGCTCGGCCAGCGCATTTACTTCAACACCGAACAGGTGGTGCTGACCCCCGCTTCCACGCCGATCAACTATACGCATTCGGATACCCTCGCGTCGGTGGGCGGGCGCTTCGCCCGCGCCTGGAGCTTCGACACGACGGTGCAGTACAACCAGCGCGACATGCTGACCGAGCGCTACAGCGCCTCCGCCCGCTACTCGCCCGAAATCGCGAAAGTCATCAATCTCGGCTTCAGCTTCAATCGCGACCCGGCCAACCCGCTCAGGCAAATGGATCTTTCCGGCCAGTGGCCTGTCAAACCCGGTTGGTATGCGGTCGGGCGGTACAACTATTCCTTCCTCGACGGGCGGCTGCTGGAAGGGACGGGCGGAATCGAGTACAACGCGGGATGCTGGGTATTCCGGGCGGTATTCCAGCGCCTGCAGGCCGCCACCCAAGTGGCCTCGACCGGCTTCTTCTTTCAACTGGAACTCAACGGCCTCGGGGGCATCGGAACGGATGAAACCACCAACATTCTCAGGCGCAGCGTGCCCGGCTACGCGATCACCAATCCGCGTGACCAGAGCCTGGTGCCGCCCAGCCTGCAGCCGCAGCTGCCGTTCAAGCAGATCTACTAGGAGTTTCAGATGCGCAGCCTGATCGCCGCCCTCGCCTTGTGCTTCGCGTTCCCGCTCGGCGCGCAGGCGGACCGCCCGGCGCTGGTGGACCGCATCGTCGCGGTGGTGAACAAGGAGGCGATCACACAGTCCGAGCTCGACGACCAGGTTGCCATGGCCGAGCGCCAGCTCGAGCGCCAGGGCACGCCGCTGCCCGACCACGCCGCGCTCGAGCGGCAGGTGCTCGACCGCTTGATCCTGGTGAAGGCCCAGTTACAGCTGGCGAAAGAGACCGGCATTCGCGTCGACGACGTGCAGCTGGATCGCGCGGTCGAACGCATCGCGCAAAACAACAACCTGACGCTCGCTGCGTTCCGCAGCGCGCTCGAGCACGACGGCGTCTCGTTCGATAAATTCCGCGACGAGGTGCGCGACCAGATCATCCTGACGAGGCTGCGCGAGCGCGAGGTGGACAGCAAGATTCAGGTGAGCGACAGCGAGATCGACCTCTACCTGGAGCAGAACAAGGATGCCTCGAAGCAGCGCGCGGAATACGACGTGGCGCAGATTCTGGTGCGGCTGCCCGACCAGGCCAGCCCCGAACGCATCGAGGCGGCGCGCGCCAAGGCGGAGAAGGCGCGCAGCGAAGCGCTCGCCGGCGCCGATTTCGCCAAGCTCGCCGCGACCTACTCGGACGGGCCGGACGCGCTAAAGGGCGGCGCGCTGGGCTGGCGCGCGGAGGACCGCCTGCCGGATCTGTTCACGACGGCGCTCAAGGACATGCAGCCGAACGGCATCAGCCAGGTGCTGCGCAGTCCGGCCGGCTTCCACGTCCTTAAGCTGCTCGGGCGGCGCGACGCGACGGGCGCCGCAGGCCCTCCGGTCGAGCAGACCCACGCGCGGCAGATCCTGATCCGGACCAACGAGGCGGTTTCCGAGGCCGACGCCAAGCGCAAGCTTGAGGACCTGCGCGAGCGCATCGTGCGCGGCGGAGCGGATTTCGCCGAACTCGCACGAGTGCACTCGGAGGATGCCAGCGCGGCGCGCGGCGGTGACCTGGGCTGGCTCTATCCGGGCGACACGGTGCCGGACTTCGAGCGGGCAATGAACGCGCTCAAGCCGGGCGAGGTCAGCCAGCCGGTGAAGACGCCGTTCGGCTGGCACCTGATCCAGGTGCTCGAGCGCCGCACCGCAGCGATGAGCCCCGAGCGCCGGCGTTTGCAGGCGCGCGAAATTCTGCGCGAGCGCAAGTCCGACGAGGCCTACCAGGAGTGGCTGCGGCAGCTGCGCGACGAGACCTACGTCGAGATCCATCTGGAGGACCGCTGACGGTGGGCGTGCGACGGCCCGTGATCGCGCTGACCTCGGGCGAGCCGGCGGGCGTCGGGCCGGAGCTGTGCGCCATGCTTGCGCGGCAGTCGCTGCCGGCGCGCGTGGTGGTTTTGGGCGACGCCGACCTGCTCGCGCAGCGCGGCGCATCGCCCGCGACTGCGATCGAGCACGTTCCGCTCGCGGCGCCGTCGATCGCAGGCAAGCTCGATCCGGCCAACGCCCGCTACGTCCTGGCGCTGCTCGACCGCGCGGCGGACGGCTGCCTGGCGGGCGAGTTTGACGCGATGGTGACGGCGCCGGTGCACAAGGCGGTGATAAACGACGCCGGCTTTGCCTTTACCGGCCACACCGAGTACCTCGCCGCGCGCGCCGGAGCGGCGCACGTGGTGATGATGCTGGTCGGCGGCGGGCTGCGCGTCGCGCTCGCCACCACGCACCTGGCGCTGGCGGACGTTGCGCGCGCGATCACGCGTGCCGGGCTGATCGACTCCCTGCGCGTGATCGAGCGCGACCTGCGGCAGCGCTTCGGGATCGCGCGCCCGCGCATCCTGGTCGCGGGACTCAACCCGCACAGCGGCGAGGGCGGCCATCTGGGTCGCGAGGAGATCGACGTGATCGAGCCTGCGCTGCGCGCGGCCCAGGCGGAGGGCATCGCGGTGGAAGGCCCGATTCCGGCCGATACGCTGTTCGTACCCGAGCGGCTGAGGCGCGCCGACTGCGTGCTCGCGATGTACCACGACCAGGGGCTGCCGGTGCTGAAGTACGCAAGTTTCGGCAAGGGCGTGAACGTAACGCTGGGATTGCCGTTCGTGCGCACCTCGGTCGACCACGGCACTGCGCTCGATCTCGCGGGCAGCGGCCGCGCCGATCCCGGCAGCCTGCTTGAAGCCGTTCAGCTTGCGATCAAGCTCGCACCGGCCGCGTAAGCGCTTCGGACAGCATTTCCTGCACGATCAGCGGGTGCTGGCGCGAATCGTCGACGCGATCGCGCCGCATGCGGACGACCTGGTGGTCGAGATCGGCCCGGGCGAGGGCGCGCTCACGCGTCCACTGCTCGAGCGCGTGCGCCGGCTGGAGGCGATCGAGATCGACCGCGATCTCGCCCTGCGCCTGCAGGCGGAATTCCCGGCGCAGCGACTGACGGTGCACTGCGCCGACGCGCTGCAGTTCGACTTCGCCGCGCTCGCTCCCGGAATGCGCCTGGTGGGCAACCTGCCCTACAACGTGTCCACACCGCTCCTGTTCCATCTCGCCGGCTTCGCCGAGCGGGTGCGCGACATGCACTTCATGCTGCAGCGCGAGGTGGTGGAGCGAATGGTGGCGCCGCACTCGACGTCCGCGTACGGCCGGCTTTCGGTCGCGCTGCAGACGCGCTTCCGGATGGAAAAGCTGTTTCGCGTTCCGGCGGGCGCGTTCCGCCCGCCGCCGAAAGTGGAATCTGCGCTGGTGCGCCTGGTGCCGCTGGCGCCCGCGGAACGGCCGCAGATGGACTGGGAGGTCTTCGGCAGGATCATCGCGGGCGCTTTTTCCGCGCGCCGGAAGAAGCTCTCCAACGCGCTGCCGCTCGCCGCGGCAGACTTCCAGGCGCTTGGCATCGATCCCGGCCTGCGGCCCGAGAACCTGTCGCCGCAGGACTACGTGCGCATCGCGCAGCGCCTTACTTGCGCTTCTCGATGAACTCTATCTTGTAGCCGTCGGGATCCTCGACGAAGGCGATCACGCTCGTGCCGCCCTTCACCGGGCCCGGCTCGCGCGTCACCTTGCCGCCCTTGGAGCGCACCGCGTCGCAGGTTGCGCGAATATCGTCCACTTCGATCGCGACATGGCCGTAGGCGCTGCCCAGGTCGTAGCTGCCGACGCCGTAGTTGTAGGTCAGCTCGAGCACCGCGGTCTTGTCCTCGGTGTCGTAGCCGACGAAGGCGAGCGAATATTTCTGCTCGGGCCGGTCGGTGCCGCGCAGCCGCTTCATGCCGAGCACTTCGGTGTAGAAGCGGACCGAACGGTCCATGTCGCCGACCCGCAGCATGGTGTGCAGTAGTCTCATTCTGGCTCCCGGAATTGTGGCAATGAGGCGCCCGCGAGCTCGATTCTCTCTCTCGCGCCGCGCCAATCAGGATACAGCGTCCCGAGCAGATTCCAGAAGCGTTTCGAATGGTTGAGTTCGACCAGGTGCGCCACCTCGTGCGCCACGACGTAATCGGCCAGGTCGGGCAGCAGGTGGACCAGCCGCCAGTTGAGCCGGATCGCCCCACGCTCGGTGCATACCCCCCACTGGCCGCGTGCGCGAGACAGCGCCACCGGGGG
>JBAUTW010000343.1:0-4437 GCA_049582365.1 Burkholderiales bacterium
GCACCCAGGTGAGCGGACGCGAGCGGCCCTCGAAGCGCGCCGCGCCGCGCCAGACCTCGAGCATCGTTTCGTTCGCGGCCTCGGCCGCGTCGGCGGCGTCGCCCAGCCGGCGCAGCAGGAAGGCGTAGATCCTGCCGTGGTAGCGGCGATGGAACTCGGCCAGGTCCTGCTCGCGGCCGCGCGCGATTCCCGCGATCAGCATCGCTTCGTCGCTGGCGGCATTCGCGGACATGGCGGCGCCGCCGAGGTCCCTAGGGAACGCGGAGCTGCCGCAGCTGCGCCGCGCCGATCACGCCGCCGTCGGCGCCGATCGCCTGTACGCGCCAGAAATAGCTGTGGCGCGGCTGCAGCCTGGCGCGCGTCGCGGAGGTCAGCGCCACCTGCGTCTGGCCCGCGGTCACGATCATTCCCGCCGCCGGCGGAGAGGCGAGCGCCGCGCGCACGCGCGCGGGATCCGCCGCGGCCGCCTGATCGGCGATGTCGGGCAGCCCGAACTTGTCGCTTTCGGGGCTGCCGAACAGCTCGATCTTGTACACCTTCGCGCCCGCGACCGGCTGCCAGGCGAACCGGGTCCCGGGGTCGAACAGCGCGCCGTCGCCCGGCGAGGTCACGACCATCTCGGTGAACGCGCCGCGCGCCCCGGAGCTGGCCTCGCCCACGTAATACGCCAGCATCGGCGGATCGAACCCCGGCAGCGGCTGGGTGATGCGCAGGCGCAACAGGTAATAGCCCGGCGTATCGGTCGGCAGGTCCGGGCTCTTGACGATCTCCGGCCCGTGCCCGATCAGCCCGCGCGTGACCGGCTGAAGCTCGCGGTACTGGGGCTGGCCGACGGTGGAACTCGGCCCGGCGATCTCCCACACTGCGCTCATGCTTCCGCTGCCGGTGAAGTCGACCTCGGCGCGCGCCGACAGCCTGTCGCCCGCCTGCACCACGCGCACCGCCGCGCTGTCGTCGAACGCCAGCGCCTCGCGCGTGATGCCGAACAGGGCCGAGCCAGAACCGCCGATCAAGATCAGCTCGCTGCCCTGCATCGGCCCCGTGCCGTCGTTGAACGTGCGCACGTAGCTGACCGTCTGCGCGCCCATGCGATTCGCCCTGACGGTCACATCCGGCGGCACCACCACCGTCTCGGGGATCCGAACCGTCGCGGGAACACCGCTCGGCACGCTGCCGCTGAGCGTCAGAACGGTGTTGACGGTGCCGATTACGGTCGCGCCGACCATGAACTGGCCCGAGGTCGAAGTGAGCGTGTAGGCCGCCGTCGGACCGGCCGAGATCTCGATCACCGATACCGCCCAGGTCAGCACGAGCCCGTGCGGCTGGCCGATCGCGACCAGGCTGTTGGCGGGGATCGGCTCGACCGAGTTGATCGTGGCGCGCGCCGGCAGCGCCGCGAAGGCGAGGCCGAGCGCGACGCCCAGGGTACGAAGGAAGGTGCGCATCATAGCGGCTGTGCTCCCGTGCCTCAGAACGACGGCATCCACGAAACGCTCATGCGCAGGAACGCCTGGTAGCTGTTCTCACACACGGCGCCGAAAGAAGACGAAGCGGCGAGCTTGTCGCGGCAGGAGTGGTAGCTGCCGTCCAGACCGAGCGACATGCCCGGGCGCTGGCCGTTGGCCGCGACCACCACCCAGTTCAGTCCCAGCGTGGTGTCGCTGGTGATCTGATCGCTGGCGGGAACGTCCGACCAGGCGTGGCGCACGTTGTAGGTCAGGTTGCCCGAGACGCGATCGGTGAACGGATAGGCCAGCGTCGCGCCGCCGATCATCGCCTGGGCGTGGGCGACGTTGGTCAGGTCGTCGGTCTTGTCGTGCTCGACGCTTGCGCCGAGGTTGAGCTTTTTCACCAGCAACGCCGCCTGCAGGCGGTCGGCCGTGGTGACCGTTTCGGGCGTGTAGCCGGCGAAGTCCTGGTCCTCCACCCGCGTGTGCGTGGCGCCCCAGCTCCAGGTCGCGTGCTGGAACTGCGCGCCGAGCATCAGGTTGGAGGTCTCGTGCAGCGGCCCGACCGCGAGCAGGAACGAGCCGGCGTTGTCGGTCAGCTCCCTGCTCACCGTTACGTAGGAGGCCGACAAGCTCGGCGTGCCGTACCAGGGCGCGGCGGGCGCCGCGCCCTGCACCGGCACGTAATTGAGCGAGAACGAGTGCTGCGTCGTCCTCGTGCGCGGAACCAGCGCGAGGTCGTCGACGTTGTCGTGCTCCTTGGCGGCGGCGGCCTGCACGCTCAGCCCGTACCAGTTCAGCCCGCTGAACACCTGCCCCATGTCGCGGTCGGCGACTGCGCCCGGGGTGGCCGGGCTCTGGAAGAAGGTGCTCAGGACCTTCTTCTGCGCGCCGACGTTCCACACCAGCGGCTGGCCGAGCACGCTGAGGCTGTGCCAGGGCGTCCAGTTCGCCAGCCCCGAGTAGGCGCGGCCCGGCTGCGGCTCGAGGCCGACGCCGGCCCCGTCGAAGTCGTAGCTGCTGTGCGCGGCCTCGGCGCGCAGCCGCAGCAGCTGGTCGAACAGCTGCGCATCGGCGACCAGGCTGCCGGCGTGGCCGCCGTAGGCTTGAGCAGGCCCCCCCACGCTCGCGCCGGTCACGCCGCTGCTTTCGCCGTCGACGTAGGTGCCGGTGACCGCAAGCGCGTCGGGGCGTCCGGGGAGCGGGAACAGGGTCGCGACCATGCCGTCGATGCGGTTGCGGTCGTCGTTGGTGCCGCTCAGGTTGCGCGAGCCGACGAGCGGGGTCGCGCTCATCGAGAAGCCGGTGACGTGCGCGGCGCCGCCGGCCGAGAGATCCACCGTTACGCCGCGCCGCGCGAAATTCTGCATCACCAGGCTCTCCGGCCCGAGCGCGGCGTGATCGCCGACGCTCGCGCCGAGGCGCCCGCTCTGCACCGACAGCAGGTACTGGGCGATGTCGAGGTGGCTGCCCTGCAGCGGCATCTGCGCGGTCTGGCTGCTGCTCACCAGGCTCATGCTGCCGTTCGCCTGCCAGGTTTCGTTCGCCACCCGGCCCTGGATCTGCGCCGAGCCGGTGCCCTGCAGCGGCCCGGCGCTGGTGTCAACGTTGTGGTTCGCCACGCGCTGCGTCGCGGTCAGGGTGACGTTCGCCTGCAGCTGCGACTGCAGGAACGCGGCGCTCTGGCGGATCTCGAACGCCCACTCGCCGCGCTCGGCGATGCCGCCATCGGGCGTGTTCTCGATCAGGCGCAGCATGTGCTTGCCGAACGCGATCGGCTGCGCCGGCGTGACGACGATGTCGGATCCGTCGAGCGCGGCGAGCGCGGTGACGTCGATGTCGTCCAGCTCGACCGCCAGGCGCTGCGGAACGTCCTGCGGAATTCCCGCGACGTGAATGCGCAGCGGCGCGGTCTGCGCATTGGAACCGGCGGAGGGTTGGACGAATTCCGGCTTCCACTGCGCCTGCTGCGCGAACGCGACTGCGTGCAGTGCCGCGATGGCACCTCCGGAAACCCATCTCGCGAGACGAGCCTGGTCCATCCTTCCCTCGACATGATCAGAACCGCCCGGCTTTTACGAACCTGCCTGCCGGGTCGATCGCTGTGTCGCTGCGTCAGCACACGCGGTTCAAACAACTTCGCTGCGAAATTGCACCATCGCGCGAAAAAAGGCAATGAATGATTCAGCCGCGCATCGCGTCTGGGCGTAAGCCGAGCGCAAGCTTTGTATCCAGACGGCGGAGCGCAAGCCTGCTATGGACGATCGCGACTTGCGCGAACACAATTCCTGCGCGTACACACAATCAGGGAGATCGCATATGCGTGCCGCACCTCAGACTCGATTGCTCTTATTCACTGCGCTCGTGCTCGCGAGCGCAAGCGCGTCGGCGGCGCAGATAGACGTCAAGCTCGGGCTCTGGCAAAGCACTATCACGAGCGAAGTGAGCGGCATGCCGCCGGTCGACATGAGCCGCTACACGCCGGAGCAGAGAGCGCGCATGGAGGCCGCGTTCAAGAAGTTTGCGGCCCGGGGCCCGCACACGACAACCTACAAGACTTGCCTGACCAAGCAGAAGCTGGCGAAGGAACCGTTCTCGGAGCCGCCACAAGACGGCGAAACGTGCACGACCAAGATGACGTCGCAGTCGAAGACCATGTGGCAGGGCTCGCGCGTGTGCACCGGGAATCGCGGCAGGCAGGAATATTCCGGCAAGATCACCGCGCTCTCGCGCGAGCGGGTCGAGGGCACGATGCTGGTGAAGATCAGCGACGGCAGCCACAGCATGACGAGTCACGCCAAGTATGCGAGCAAGTGGCTCGGGTCCGATTGCGGCGACGTGCATTGACGCGCCCGCGAACGCCGTCGCGCAACCCCGCGCAGGCGCGCGGCGCGCTCAACCGGAGCGGAACGACTGCACGTAAAGCTCGACGTAGCGCTGCGCCTGCGACTGCGCGCGCTTGAGCTGCCCGTCCGGCATCTCCTTGGCC
>JBAUTW010000344.1:0-2198 GCA_049582365.1 Burkholderiales bacterium
GTACTCGGGCGAGCACTACCCGCGCGCCCAAGAGCAGCGGCGCGAGCTCGAGACCCGCAACTACCGCTACCAGCCGCGCGAGCCGGAAGCGCGCCAGCACTACGAAGAGCGCAGCCGCGGACGCGGCCCGGGCGACGATCGCCGGCGCGACAGATAGCCGAGCGTCACGGAGGCTTGCTCGCGGCCGCGGCGTCCGCCTGCGGCGACCGCCCGGCGCAGAGGCGATAGCCGTCGCCGGCCTGCTTGGCCTCGTACATCGCGCCGTCCGCCGCGCTGACCAGCGCGTCAGCGTCGGCGGCGTCAGAGGGATAGAGCGCGACGCCGACGCTGCTGCCGATCTCGACGCTGCGCCCCCGGCGCTCGAGGCGGATCGGGGCGGACAGCGCGGCGACGATCTTGCGGGCCACGGTCTCGGCGTCCTCGGCCCGGGCGATGTCGGGCAGGATCACGGTGAACTCGTCGCCGCCAACGCGGGCCACGGTGTCGGAGTCGCGCAGCTCGCCCCGTATTGTGCGCGCGACCTGCTGCAGCAGTTCGTCCCCGGCGTCGTGCCCGAGCGTGTCGTTCACCTGCTTGAACTTGTCCAGATCGAGGAACAGCAGCGCGAATCCGCGCTTGTCGCGCCTGGCGAAGCGAATCGACTGGGCCAGGCGGTCGTTGAACAGCAGCCGGTTCGGCAGCCCGGTGAGGCTGTCGTGGTGCGCAACGCGCTGGATGCGCTGCTCGGCGAGCTTGTGCTCGGTGATGTCGGTCAGCACGGCGAAGTACCCGAGCGACTCCCCGCGCTCGCCGGAATGCGGCAGGATCTTCGCTTCGAGGTAGCGGATCTCGCCGTTCGGGCGCACCAGCCTGCGCTGGTAGGTCGCCGGGTATCCGCGCAGCGCCTGATTGACGTAGCCCTCGATCTCGCGGAAAGCCTCTTCGCCGATGATCTCCCGCAGGTGCTTGCCGAGGTCGTTCTCGATCGCGATGCCGAAATATTCGGCGAAGCCCGTGTTGAAGAAGCGGCAGCGCAGGTTCTGGTCGAACGAGACGGTCATGGCCGGGACGTTGTCGGTGAACTGGCGCAGCTGCTCCGCGCTTTCGCGCAGAGCCTGCTCCGCCCGGCGGCGCGCGGTGACGTCGGTACCGACGCCGCGGTAGCCGGCGAACCTGCCGGTCGCATCGAACACCGGATCGCCGCTGATCGAGATGAAGCGCTCGGTGCCGTCGGTGCCGAGGCGGGAGAGCTCGAAGTCGCGGAACGGCAGGTGCGCGTCGAGCGTCGCCCGGTGTTCGCGCCAGCCCGCCTCGTCGGGCGAAAGGTAGGGTACCTCCCAGCGCCGCTTGCCGATCTGCGCGCCCTGGCGGAAGATCGAGACGCTGCTGGACTTTCGGGCCGCGCCGCCGCGCTCCGTGAGGCGGTGCTCGGCGTCGCTCTCCCAGTAGAAGTCCGACGACATCTCGGTCAGGGCGCGGAACCGGATCTCGCTCTCGCGCAGCGCGCGCCGGAGCGCGTTGATCTGCCCCCCGACCAGGGTGAAGCAGGGCAGCACGCCCGCCAGCACCAGCAGGCTCACCCAGTCGAGCCACAGGTTGTGGATGGCCTGCGGCCGCCATTGCGACAACAGAACGATGACCAGGCCGTATGCCGCCAGCGTATAGACCGTTATCAGCACGAACTCGCGCGCGCGCAGGCGGAAGGTGCCGAACAGGAAGATCAGGAAGCAGCCGAACAGGGCAATGCTGCGGCCTTCGTCCATGTGGTAGATGACGAACATCAGCACTGCGATCGCGATTACGATCTGCGGCACGGTCAGGCTGGGATCCGCGAAGCGCAGATTGAAGCTGGAGCGAAAGGCCGCGTACAGCGCCAGGTTGATCAGGAGCGACGCCGCGACGGCCTGCAGCGCGGCCCTCTCGGGAAGCAGGCCGAAGATCGAGACCATCTCCACCAGCGCCATGCCGAGGCAATAGGTGAGCGCGGCGAGGCCGAAGCGGCGCAGGCGAAGGGCCTGCTTCGCGTCGAGCGAGGGCGGAATGACGAGCTCGGCAAGACTCATGCGATCGTCGCTTCCCGGCGGGCGGCGGCGCCACGGTATCCGATTCTACGGCGTTATCGCGCCATCCTATGCCCGAATCGTGCCCGAGAGCCTGAGTTGCTCGATCGCGTCTTGCTCGAGCCCGAGCTCGCGCAGGATCTGCTCGCCGTGCTCGCC
>JBAUTW010000345.1:0-2193 GCA_049582365.1 Burkholderiales bacterium
GTCCGGCGCCGGCGCGAGGTTCGCGCGCGCCGCCCGGGTCGGCCACTGCACCGCCCAGTGCGCCAGCTCGCGCGCCGCAACGAGAGTCCCAGGCCGCGGTTCGCGCAGGCCGGACCAATCGAATGCCATGGCGATTCCTCCCGCCCGCCACCCGCCGCGACGGACTCCGGAAAGCTTACCGCGCTTCGATAATGGGGTCTGTCCCTATTTTTCGGCGTGACCCCGATTCCGACATTAATCGCAAGGATGAGGGAAGGATTCGAGCCGGCGCGGTGTTTACACATGGCGGGACCTATCGGGTGGTTCCGCTCGCAGTACCTGCCTTACACAAAGAGGAGAATATCCATGAAGACCATGCGGAATTCCAGTCGTGCATCAATCTGCGTCACTCTCGCCGCTGCTGCTTTGCTGTTGACGACATATTCGGGCATGTCGTCCGCAGGGGAAGTCAAGGTCACCCTGGGCGGCGATCAGGAAGTCCCTGCAGTCATGACGTCGGCCTCGGGAAGCGGAACGATCACGATCAACGACGACAGGACCGTCCAGGGAAGCATCGCCACGACCGGCATCGAGGCTACCGCTGCGCACATCCATATGGCGGCGACGGGAAAGAACGGCGCAGTCATCATTCCGTTGAAGAAGAGTGGCGAGAACATGTGGTCGGTTCCGGCGGGCGCCAAGCTGACCGAAGCACAATACAAGGCGTTCAAGGCCGGAGATCTATACGTCAACGTGCACAGCGCCGCGCACAAGGGTGGCGAGATTCGCGCACAACTGAACCCGTAGCAAACTCTTCCAATGCGTCATCGGCGCGAACAATGCTCGCGCAAGCGCCAGGGACGGGAATCCGGATTCGCGCCCGGCCAACCGGATTCCCGCCGTCCCGTCGGTCATTTGGGAATTGCGCTGCTCGCGATCTTCCTCGGCGCCTGTCAAAACCCCCTGCCCGCGGCGGATACATATGCTCGGACGGTGACAGTTCAATTGATAGACGACCGGTTCATCCCGGATAAGCTCGCCTTCCGGCACGGCCTTCGCTATCACTTGCATCTGGAGAACAACGGCACCTCGATGCACGAATTCACGGCGCCCGAATTCTTCAAGGCAATCGACGTGATGAACGGCGAGGTGCTCGAGCCGGAGGGCAACGGGATGGTGCTGCAACCGGGGCAGCAGAAGGACCTCTATTTTGTCGCGCGAAGACCCGGCCATTATGGCTTGACGTGTGCGGATCACGACTGGGACGGCATGGTCGGCGAG
This sequence comes from Burkholderiales bacterium, assembly GCA_049582365.1. Taxonomy (GTDB): domain Bacteria; phylum Pseudomonadota; class Gammaproteobacteria; order Burkholderiales; family SG8-39; genus DAHVFK01. The sequence goes on from JBAUTW010000345.1 coordinate 1,261, forward strand.
ATCGACGTCGAGTGATCCTGGCGGTGCATAATCGGCCGGCCATGGCCGAGCCGATCAAAGCCTGCGTCTTCTGCGCGCCCCAGCGCGAGATCCTGGCGCAGAACGAAGCCGCTATAGCTGTATTCGACAGCTACCCGGTCTCCCCCGGCCACGCGCTGGTATTGCCGCGGCGCCACGTGGTGACCATCTGGGATCTCGAGCCGGCCGAATACGACCAGTGCTTTCGCCTGGTGCGCGAGCTCAAGCCGATCCTCGCGGCGCGCTTCGCGCCCGACGGCTTCAACGTCGGCGCCAACTGCGGCGAGGCCGCGGGCCAGTCGGTGTGGCACGCGCACATCCACGTCATCCCGCGCTACCGCGGCGACACGCCGAACCCCAAGGGCGGCGTGCGCCACGTCATCCCGCTCAAGGGCAACTACTAACCCCGACAGGAAGGAGGCCGCAACATGCAAAAGCGCCAGGAATTCATGGTCGAGGGTCTGATGCCCCCCATCAGCCACTACTGCGACGCCGTGCGCTGGGGCGACCTGCTGTTCGTCTCCGGCGTCGCGCCGGTCGATGCGAAGGGCCAGGTCGTGAGCGGCGACGCGGCGGCGCAGACGCGCCAGATCTTCCTCAACATGAAGGCGATCCTCGACGCCGCCGGCGCCGGCTTCGGCGACGTGCTCAAAGTGACCGTCTACCTCACCGACGTCGAGGACCGCAAGAAGATCAACCCGGTGCGGCAGGAGTTCTTCGGCAAGGCGCGCCCGGCAAGCACCCTGATCGGCGTGCAGGCGCTGGCGATTCCGGGCATGAAGGTCGAGATCGAGGCCGTGGTCGGACTGCGAGGGTGAGAAGTGGTCGCGCCTAAATAGGGTCTGTCCCTATTTTCTACGCGGCCTTCTTCACGACGATGCGAACGTCGAGGCCGGCGCGGGCAGCAATGTCGAC
>JBAUTW010000346.1:0-3880 GCA_049582365.1 Burkholderiales bacterium
GCGATCATGCCGACGATTCCGCCGTGGACAAAGCCCTTTTGCTGCGTCAGCTCGGCGCGGAACGGCAGCTCGATCTCGCAGCTTCCGGGCGCGATTGCCGCCATGCGGGCGCCGATCAGCGCCATCGCCCGCTGGCGCGCGAAGCTCGCGCGGCAGCGCTCGGCGAAGCGCGGGTCGGCGGGCGCGGGGCGAAGCGGGGCGTTCATGGCGCGAGGCTACTTGACGTTTACGTAAACGTCAACTACGCCGGCGGCGCTCCGCGCCCAGGCGCTTGCGGATGCGCTTCTCGAACGCGGTGATCTCCGACAGCTGGGCCTCGAGGTCGCCGCGCTGCTGCTCGAGCAGCGCCTTGTGCTGCTCCAGCACGGCGAGAAAACGCGTCAGCTGGGGGCGCTCGTCGCGCCCCGGCTCGTACATGTCGATCAGCTCGCGGATCTCCGACAGCGTCAGCCCGAGGCGCTTGCCGCGCAGCGTCAGCTTCAGGCGCGCGCGGTCGCGCGGCAGGTAGATTCGGCGCTGGCCTTCGCGCCGCGGGGCGAGCAGGCCCTGGTCCTCGTAGAAGCGGATCGCGCGCGGCGTGACGTCGAACTCGCGCGCGAGGTCGCCGATCGAGTATTGGGAGCGTTCCTTGGGCTCGGGCGAGGGGGGCTGGGCGGTCATGTCGCGGCGAAAGCACTACAATGCCGGTGGCGCGGCACCGGTCGCGCGGAATTCTACCCCCGCATCGTGGCGCGCGCTTCCTCCCTTCAATTCCCGTTCCCCGATCCGCCCGCGCCGGGCGCCGTGACCGAGGTCGCTCCCGGCGTGCACTGGCTCCGCATGGCGCTGCCGTTCCAGCTCAACCACATCAACCTGTGGCTGCTGCGCGACGACGCGAACGGCGAGCCGGGCTGGACCATCGTCGACAGCGGAATCGGCAACGCCGCAACGCGCGCGCTGTGGCAGCAGGTAATCGAGGAAAAGATCGCTGCGCAGCCGGTGCGACGCGTGATCGTCACCCATTACCACCCGGACCATGCGGGCAACGCAGCCTGGTTGTGCGACCGGTTCGGCGCGGAGCTGTGGATGACCCAGGGCGAGTACCTCACCGCCCACGCCGTGCGCGAGCGCGGCGCCGGCTACACCACCGAGGCGGTGCTGCGCGTGTTCCTCCGCAACGGCCTGGACCGCGCTCTGGCCGTGAAGATGGCGCAGCGCGGCAATCCCTACCGCGAGCTGGTGCCGGAGTTCCCGCTCACCTACCGGCGTGTAATCGACGGCGACCGGGTGCTGATCGACGGGCTGCACTGGCGCGTAATCGTCGGTTACGGCCACGCGCCGGAGCACGCCTCGCTGTATTGCGAGGAGCAGAAGCTGCTGATCGCGGGCGACATGCTGCTGTCGACGATCTCGACCAACGTCAGCGTCTGGTCGATCGACCCCGAGGGGGATCCGCTGCGGCTGTTTCTCGAGTCGATCCGCCGCTACCGCGAGCTTGCGCCGGACATCCTGGTGCTGCCTTCGCACGGCCTGCCGTTCCGCGGCGCCCACGAACGCGTCGGCGAGCTCGAGGCCCATCACGACGAGCGGCTGGCGGAGCTTGCGGCCGCGTGCGCCGACGGCTGGCGCAGCGCCTACGACCTGATCGGGGTCCTGTTCCGGCGCGCCCTGGACAACCATCAGATGTTCTTCGCCATGGGCGAGGCGATCGCGCACCTGCACTATCTGTACTATGCCGGGCGCCTGTCGCGCGCGGCGGGGCCGGACGGGGTGATGCGCTACACTCTGGCGTAGGAGGTTTGCGCATGGAAGCAGGCGTTCCCGCGGCGCCGGAGGATCTGGCGAAGGTCTACCGCGAGGTGGCCGAGCGCGCGGCCAGAATGCTGGGCGAATACGCGCACCGGCACCCGTCGCTCGGCGGCGCGGGCGACGAGCTGGGAATCGGCAAGGCGTACATGGAGCTGTACGCGCGCATGCTGGCCAATCCGGCGGCACTTGCCGCGACCTCGATGAGCATGTGGTTCGACTACGCGCAGCTGTGGCAGTCGAGCTGGATGAAACTGCTCGGCCAACACGGCGCGCCGATCGCCGCACCGGCCAAGGGCGACGCGCGCTTCAAGGACGAGGATTGGTCGAGCAACTTCCTGTTCGATTTCGTCAAGCAGTCCTACCTGATCGCTTCGCGCCATATCCAGGGCGCGGTCTCGAACGTCGAGGGGTTGCCCGAGGAGGCGCAGAAGAAGGTGGCGTTCTTCACCCGCCAGTACGTCGATGCGCTCGCGCCTTCGAACTTCGTCATGACCAACCCGCAGGTGCTGCGCGAGACGCTCGCGAGCGGCGGCCAGAACCTGGTCAGAGGCCTGAACAACCTGCTCGCCGACCTGGAAAAGGGCGACGGCCAGCTGCGCATCAGCATGACCGACGAGAGCGCGTTCCAGCTCGGCAAGAACGTCGCCGGCACGCCGGGCAAGGTCGTGTTCCAGACCGACCTGATGCAGCTGATCCAGTTCCAGCCGACGACGCAGGAAGTGTTCCGACGCCCGCTGCTGATCATTCCGCCCTGGATCAACAAGTACTACATCCTCGACCTGCGCGAGAGCAACAGCTTCATCCGCTGGGCCCTCGGGCAGGGACACACGGTTTTCGTGGTGTCGTGGGTGAATCCCGACAAGCGCCTCGCCGACAAGGGCTTCGAGGATTACATGCTGGAAGGCTCGCTGGCGGCGATCGACGCAGTGTGCAAGGCGACCGGCGAAGCGCAGTGCAACGTCATCGGCTATTGCCTGGGCGGTACCCTGCTCGGCTGCACCCTGGCGTATCTCGCGGCCAAGGGCGACGACCGGATCGGCTGCGCCACCTTTTTCGTCAGCCTGCTGGATTTCTCGCAGCCGGGCGAGCTGGGCGTGTTCATCGACGAGGAGCAGGTCGCCAATCTCGAGAAGAAGATGAACGAGCGCGGCTACCTCGAGGGCTCGGAAATGGCGAGCACCTTCAACCTGCTGCGCGCAAACGACCTGGTCTGGTCGTTCGTCATCAACAACTACCTGCTCGGCAAGGACCCGTTCCCGTTCGACCTGCTCTACTGGAACTCGGATTCGACCCGCATGCCGGCGAAGATGCACAGCTTCTACCTGCGCAGCATGTACTTGAAGAACCTGCTCGGCGTTCCCGGCGGAATCGAGCTCGCCGGCGTGCCGATCGACCTGTCGAAGGTGAAGCTGCCGGCGTACTTCATCTCGACCGTCGAGGATCACATAGCGCCGTGGAAAACCACCTACAAGGGCGCCAGGTACCTCGGCGGCCCGGTGCGCTTCGTGCTCGGCGCCTCGGGCCACATCGCCGGCATCGTCAACCCGCCGGCGGCGAACAAGTACCACTACTGGACCAACGGCGCGACGCCCGCCACCGCCGATGAATGGTTCGCCGGCGCGCAGCAGCACCCGGGCTCGTGGTGGGGGGACTGGCAGGGCTGGATGGAGGCGCACAACGCGGGCGACAAGGTGCCCGCGCGCGTGCCCGGCGAGGGCGCGCTGAAGGCGCTGGAAGACGCGCCGGGCAGCTACGCCCGGCTGCGGCTGGAGCGCGACGCGCACTAGCCGACGCCGGCCGCCGCGGTGCTCGGCGTAATCGAGCGCCTGGCGCAGCTGACTTACCCTCGGCGTCCGCCGCCTCGCATTGCCGCCAGCTGCCGATCTTCCTTAATGATAATGGTTATCATTGACATTCTCCTGACCGCTGACTAGGATTCGGGCTCTAACGCGAACAATTATCGTTAAGCTTCGTGCCGTCCGCCCAACAAGACTCTGAGAAAATTGAATGAAAGACTTGCTGATCGCGGTCGCGATCCTTGCCGGTCCCGCGTTGAGCGCCCCGACGCTGGCGGACGAGGTACCGGTATTCC
>JBAUTW010000347.1:0-1606 GCA_049582365.1 Burkholderiales bacterium
CACCTCGACCGCCCATTTGACGAGCGGCTGCGCGATCGGCACCAGCGGCGCGTACAGCAGCGGCTCGAGCAGGCCGTGGCCCTGCTCCTGCTGGCCGGCGGTGAGGATCAGCGGCGAGCCGGAGAACTTCGCGTTGTAGAGCGCGCCCATCGCGTTGCCCAGGCCGGGGGCGACGTGCACGTTGCAGGCGGCGAGCTTGTTCGAGGCGCGCGCGTAGCCGTCGGCCATGCCGACCACCACCGACTCGTACAGGCCGAGCACGTACTTGAGCTGCGGGTAGTCGGGCATCACCTCCATGATCGGCAGCTCGGTGGTGCCGGGGTTGCCGAACATGTGGCTTACGCCCTCGTCGAGCAGGAGCTGGAGGAAGGCGCTGCGGCCGGTGAGCGTTCTCGTCTTGGTCATGGTGGGCGGATTCTATCCGAGCGTCCGATGCAGGGTATTATCCAAATCCATGCAAACCTCCTTGCAAGGAAAGCGCGCGCTCGTCACCGCCGGCGCGGCGGGAATCGGGCGCGCGATCGCGCAGACTTTTCTCGAGCACGGCGCGCGGGTGCATATCTGCGACGTCGATCCGCAGGCGCTCGCCGCGGCGCAGAAGGAAATGCCCGGCGCGACGCAGACGCGCGCGGACGTCGCCAGCACGGCCGACGTCGACCGGCTGTTCGAGGACCTCGCGCGCTCGCTCGGCGGGCTCGACGTGCTGGTCAACAACGCCGGCATCGCCGGGCCGACCGCGAAGGTCGAGGACATCCGCCCCGAGGACTGGGAGCGCTGCATCGCGGTCGACCTGAACGGCATGTTCTACTGCACCCGGCGCGCGATGCCGATGCTCAAGGCGGCCGGCGGCGGCAGCATCATCAACCTGTCGTCCATCGCGGGGCGGCTCGGCTTCGCGTTGCGCACGCCCTACGCCGCGGCGAAGTGGGCCGTGGTCGGCTTCAGCGAGAGCCTCGCGGCCGAGGCCGGCCCCGACGGCGTGCGCGTGAATTGCATTCAGCCCGGGGTGGTGGAGGGCGAGCGGGTCGAGCGGGTGATCGAGGCCAAGGCCAAGGGGCTCGGGATCTCCAACGACGAGATGCGGCGCCGCCTGCTCGAGAGCGTCAGCCTGCGCACCACGGTCAGCGCGCAGGACGTGGCGAACACCGCGCTTTTCCTGGCCAGCGAGGCCGGCCGGCACCTCAGCGGGCAGGCAATATCCGTCTGCGGCGGCGTGCGTTACATGGTATAGGAACGAGAAGCGACAACGGAGGGAGGCTTCCATGGCTGCAGCCCAGGGCAAGGTCATCATCACCTGCGCCGTCACCGGCGCGATCCACACTCCCACGATGTCGCCGCACCTGCCGATCTCGCCCGACGAGATCGCCGAGGCGGCGGTCGGCGCGGCGCAGGCGGGCGCGGCGATCGTGCATCTGCACGCGCGCATGCCCGAGGACGGCCGCCCGACGCAGGACCCGGAGATGTTCCGGCGCTTCCTGCCGCTGATCAAGGGCAGCTGCGACGTGGTGATCAACCTGACCACCGGCGGCGCGCCGACCATGTCGGTCGAAGAGCGGCTCGAGCCGGCGGCGAAGCTCAAGCCGGAGGTCGCCTCGCTCAACATGGG
>JBAUTW010000348.1:0-3178 GCA_049582365.1 Burkholderiales bacterium
GCATCATCGGCCCGGCGAGCAGCTGCACCGCGGGCCGGTCGGCCGACGCGGCGCCCATCAGCTGCGCCGGGACGGTCTTGTCGCAGCCGCCCACCAGCACCACCGCGTCCATCGGCTGCGCGCGCACCATTTCCTCGGTGTCCATCGCCATCAGATTCCGGAACATCATCGAGGTGGGCGAAAGGAACACCTCGCCCAGCGACACGGTGGGGAACTCGAGCGGCAGCCCGCCCGCGGCGAGCACGCCGCGCTTGGCCGCCTCGATCAGCTCCGGGAAGTGGCGGTGGCAGTTGTTGTAGCCGCTCCTCGAGTCGGCGATGCCGATCGTCGGCCGCGCGAGCATCTCGCTCGAGTAGCCCATGCTCTTGGCGAACGAGCGCCGCAGGTAGAGCGAGAACCCCGCGTCGCCATAGTTGGTCAGGCCGCGCCCGAGGCCCTTCGGCTTTTCTTTGTCCATGCCGCGATTCTAGTCTCGCCTAGCCCCAGATCGCGCGCGCCGCGTCGACGCACAGTTTTAGTTTCGCGCGCTCGTCGGCCTCGGTCACCGGGTTGCCGCCCATGGTGCTGGCGAAGCCGCATTGAGGGCTGAGCGCGAGCCGGGCCGTATCGACGTACTTCGCCGCTTCTTCGACCCTGCGCTTGAGCAGATCCAGGCTCTCCAGCTGCGGCGTTTTCGAGCTCACCATTCCGAGCACCACGCCCTTGTCCTTGGGTATGAAGCGCAGCGGCGCGAAATCCCCGGCGCGCGGCGTATCGAACTCGAGCAGGAAGTGGTTCACCTGCGCGCCGCCGAACAGCTTCTCCGCGACCGAATCGTAGCCGCCCTCGGCGAGGTACTTGCCCTTGTAGTTGCCGCGGCACATGTGCACCCCGATCACCGTCCCGGCCGGCCGGTCGCGGACCGCCTCATTGATCGCCCCCACGTACAGATCGACCAGCCTCTCCGGGCTCTCGCCTTCGGCCTCGACCTTTGCACGCGCCGCGGGATCGCAGAGCATCGCTAGTGCGACCTCGTCCAGCTGCACGTAGCGCGCACCCGCCGCCGCCAGGTCGGCGATTTCCTGCTGATAGACGCGCCCCAGGTCGGCAAAGAACTCTTCGGGCCCGGCGTATACGCCCGCTTCGGCGTAGCGGGCTCCGCGCCAGAAGTGCATGGTAGAGGGCGCAGGCATGGTGATCTTCGGCGTGGCGCGAGTGATTCCCGCAACGAAGCGATACTCGTCCAGCGCGATCGGCTTGCCGCGGCGGACCCGCCCGACCACGTGCGGCGCGGTGAAGTCCGTCTCGTGACCATGGTCGTCGTGGAACTTGAAGCGCGCTTGCCTGACTTCCAGACCGTCGGTCAGCTCGACGAAGCGCGCCCAGTACGAGGCGCGGCGGAATTCGCCGTCGGTCGCCATCTGCAGACCGCAGTCCTGCTGCAGTTGCAGCACCTCGCGGATCGCCTGGTCCTGAATGGCGCGAAATTCAGCATCTGGCAGCTTGCCTTCAGCGTGCTCGCGAAATGCCTGGCGCAGCGTCTGCGGGCGCAGCAGGCTGCCGATGTGGTCGGCGCGAAAGGGCGGCCGGCCGTCTGCTTGAATGAGTGTTGTCATGGCCACGGTATTCTATGGGGCTTCGAAGGAGGAGCGCCATGGCCAGCAGCAACCGCAAGCAAGCCACCCGCCAGAAATGGCTCGAAACGCTGGAAAGGCACCGGCGCGACTTCGAGCAACCGGGATCGGCCGAGTACTGGTCGCCGTCGCTCGACTGCGCTTCGCGCGACGAATTGCGCGCGCTGCAAGACGAGAAGCTCTCAATGCTGACGCCTTTCCTGTACGAGAACTCGGCGTTCTATCGCCGCCGGTTCGACAAGCTCGGACTCGCCCCCACCGACATCCGCACGGTCGACGACCTGGTGAAGTGGCCGCCGGTCGACAAGAAGGAGATGGCCGAGGATCTCTTGGCGAATCCGCCCTGGGGCACCTACACCACGCACGACGACGAGATTTGGGACCAGCGCGGCTGGACCCTGTTCCCGACTTCGGGCACGACCGGATTGCCGCGCATCTTCCGCTACTCGAAGTTCGACCTCAAGCAATGGCAATGGGCCAACGCGCGCGCCTTGTGGTCGCTCGGGGCGCGCCGCGGAGAGAAAGTGTTCCTGGTGGTCGGCTTCGGCCCCCACGTATGGGCCTGGGGTGTGCTGCACGCGCTCGCGCACATGGGCGTGCCGTGTATTCCCGGCGGCGGGCTCACCGCCGAGCTTCGCTGCAACATCATCCTGCGCTACAAACCGACCATACTCGCCACCCTGCCCTCGCAACTGCTACGCCTGGGCCGCACCATGCAGCAGATGGGGCACGACCCGCGCAAAACGTCGATCAAGACGCTGTTTACCGGCGGCGAGCCGGCCGCGGGCATCAAGGCCACGCGCGAGCGGCTCGAGGACCTGTGGGGCGCGAAGCTGGTCGAGTTCTACGGTTGCACCGAGGCCGCGCCGCATTCCGGCGGCTACTCCTGCCCCGAGGCGGTCCGCCCGGACGGGAGCGTCCAGACGCATCTGATGGAAGACTTCCAGGTCTGGGAGCTGATCGATCCCGACACCGGCAAGCGCGTCCCCGAGGGCGAGCGCGGCATCACGCTGTGCACCAACATGAATTCCGAGAGCTCGTCGCAGCTGCGCTTCGTGGTCGGCGACTACACCGTGTTCGACAGCGCGCGCTGCGCCTGCGGGCGTACCCACGTGCGCGCGATCGGCGGGTTCCAGGGCCGCGCGGACGATCTTATCAATCTGCGCGCGATCAAGTTCTATCCGTCGGTGCTGGAGGAGGCGGTGCGCTCCGTGGCGGGAGTCGGCGACGAGTACGAGGTGGTGCTCGATACCAACCAGGAGGGGATCGACTTCATGACCGTTCTGGTCGAGCACGCGGACTACCAACAGCCCCGGGCAGTGGTCGCCGCCCTGCACAACGCGGTCAGCTCGCGCATCGAATTACGGGTCGGCGTCGAAGTTCTGCCGCCCGATACCTTGCCCAAGACCGAGTTCAAGGCGAAGCGCATCAAAGACCGCCGCAACAAGGCCTGACCGGGAACCACGTTGCGCAATCTGCTCGGACTCCTCGGCCGCCAGGCGCGCTGGGCGCTGCCCGCTGGCGTGTTCGTCGGCGTCGCGCTGCCCGACCTCGCCGCGCTGCTG
>JBAUTW010000349.1:0-2714 GCA_049582365.1 Burkholderiales bacterium
CCGAAGGCAGGTCGCCGCGCAATGCGACGATGTGGCGGATGCCGTGCTTGCGGTACAGCTCGAGCTGCCCCGCCACGTCGGCCCGGGTCGAGGCGACGCAGGAGATGTGCGGCGCGGCTTCGTGCCCGGCGTTGCGGATCTCGAGCACGGTGTCGAGCGTGCCTTCGCGGGTGGAGCCGCCGGCGCCGAAGGTGACGGAGAAAAAACGCGGCTTGAGCTGCGCCAGCTGCCGCCATGTCGCGCGCAGCTTGTCCCTTCCCTGCGGCGTCCTGGGAGGGAAAAATTCGAAGCTGAAGTCGAGCGCGGGCGCCGCGCTCATCGCCTGCCTTCGACGAACGGCTTGAGCGCGGCGTATATCACACGGTTTGCCGGCGCCTCCAGCCCGGCCTCGCGCGCCATGCGCGCCACGGTGCCCGAGAGCCAGGGCACCTCCAGCTTGCCGCCGGCTTCGAGGTCGGCGGCCATCGAGGCGCGCATCTCCGCAGGCAGGCCGTCGGCGAATTTCATCATTTGCGCGACAAAGTCGTCGGCGAGCTTCACGCCTCGCTTTCGGCCCAGCGCCCAGGTCTCGCGCATCACCGTCTCGAGCAGCCAGCGCAGGTCCGGATCGGCGCGCACGACGCCGATCGGCTGGCGCGCCACCGTGGTAGTCGCCGAGAGCGCGACCAGAGCCACGAACTTCTCCCACAGCACGCGCTCGATATCGTTCGTGAGCTCGACGTCGATCTTCGACTGCTGGCAGGCGTCGCGGAATTTCTCCGCCACCTTCTGCTGTGCCGGGAGCGTGGGGCCGAAGCGCAGCCGCGCCATCGTTCCCACCTGCACGATGACCCCGGGCTCCGCAATTCGCCCAGAGATAATGGCGGCGCCGCCCAATACCCGCTCGGCCCCGAGCACCTTGCCGATGCGCTCGATCGATTCGACGCCATTCTGGAACGGGATCACGACGCCAGCCTTTGCGACCAGGGGACGGATCGCCTCGGCGGCGGACTCGGTGTCCCAGAGCTTCACCGCAAACAGGACGACCTCGGCCGCGCCGAGTTCGGCGGGCCTGTCCGACGCCTTTACCTTGATCGTGGCGTCGCCCAGCGGGCTCTTCAGCGTCAGGCCCTTCGTCCTCATGACCTCGAGGTGCTTGCCGCGAGCGACGAAGGAAACGTCGTGCCCGGCCTGCGCCAGTCGCCCGCCGAAGTAGCCGCCGACCCCGCCTGCGCCCATGACCGCGATCTTCATGACTCGTCGATCCTTCCAACGTGAACGCGCATGCGGCGCCCGGGCAGCAGCGCCGCGGAAAGCGCCCAGGACACGATGCTGTAGACGATCGCGCCGAGGACTCCCGCCCAGAAGCCCCCCACCTCGAAGCCCCGCAAGGTCGAGCCCACGAACCAGAACAGCAGCCCGTTGATCACGAAGATGAAAAGGCCGAGGGTCACGATCGTCGCTGGCAGCGTGAGCAGGATCAGGATCGGCCGGATGACCGCGTTCACGAGTCCCAGGACCACTGCCGCCACGAGCGCCGTGCCGAAGCTGTCCACCTGAATCGACGGCATCACGTAGGCGACCGCGAGCAGCGCCAGCGCGTTGATCAGCCAGACCAGCAGGATTCTGAGCATCTAGTAGCGGTAGTGCTCAGACTTGTATGGCCCGGCCTTCGGCACGCCGATATAAGCCGCCTGCTCGTCGGTCAGCTCGCTCAGCTGCGCGCTGAGCGTCGAGAGCTGCAGCCGCGCGACCTTCTCGTCGAGCGCCTTGGGCAGGATATACACGCCCACCGGGTAGTCCCTGGTCCTGGTGAACAGCTCGAGCTGCGCCAGCACCTGGTTGGCGAACGACGAGCTCATCACGTAGGACGGATGCCCGGTGGCGCAGCCCAGGTTCACCAGCCGCCCTTCGGCCAGCAGGATGATGCGCTTGCCGTCGGGGAATATCACGTGGTCGACCTGCGGCTTGATGTTGTCCCACTTGTAGCCCTTGAGCGCCGCCACCTCGATCTCGTTGTCGAAGTGGCCGATGTTGCACACGATGGCGTTGTTCTTCATCGCCTTCATGTGGGTGTGGGTGATGACGTGCAAGTTGCCGGTCGCGCTGACGAAGATATCGGCCTTGTCCGCGGCGTAGTCCATCGTGACCACGCGAAAGCCCTCCATCGCGGCCTGCAGCGCGCAGATCGGGTCGATCTCGGTGACCCAGACCTGGGCCTGCAAACCCCGCAGCGCCTGCGCCGAGCCCTTGCCGACCTCGCCGTAGCCGGCAACCACCGCGACCTTGCCCGCCACCATGACGTCAGTGGCGCGCTTGATGCCGTCGACCAGCGACTCGCGGCAGCCGTAGATGTTGTCGAACTTCGACTTGGTGACCGAATCGTTGACGTTGATCGCGGGGAACAGCAACCGCCCTTCCTTGTGCATCTGGTACAGGCGGTGCACGCCGGTGGTTGTCTCCTCGGTGACACCCTTGATCTCGGCGGCGATGCGCGAGTACCAACCGGATTTTCTCTGTTTGATGGCCTTGAAAAGCGCGACTTCCTCCTCGCTGGCCGGCTTGGCGAGCACCGACGGGTCCTTCTCGGCGCGCTTGCCCAGATGCACCAGCAGCGTGGCGTCGCCGCCGTCGTCGAGAATCATGTTCGGGCCCTTGCCGCCGTCGAACTCGAAGATGCGGTGGGTGAACTCCCAGTACTCGTCGAGCGACTCGCCCTTGTAGGCGAACACCGG
>JBAUTW010000350.1:0-4736 GCA_049582365.1 Burkholderiales bacterium
CAAGCTCGCGCCGCGGGCCGAGTCGGCTGCGGCGCTCGAGCGCCTGCTCGACGAGCTGGAGCGGAACAAGCAGCTATCTGACGAGCGCTACGCCGAGGTGCGGGCGCGCCAGCTTGCGCGCAAGTACGGCGCCGCGCGCATCGCGCACGACCTGCGCGCCAAGGGGGTCGCCGAACAGACGGCCGCGAGCGCCACCGCCGGCGCCAGCGCCGGCGAAATCGAGCGCGCGCGCGAGATCCTGCGCCGCAAGTACAGTCTGCCCGCCACGACGCTCGAGGAGCGCGCCAGGCGCGCCCGTTTCCTGCAGGGCCGCGGGTTTTCGCGCGAGGTGATCCGGCGCGTCGTTATAATCTGCTGACACCGAGGGGAGGAGGGCCCTGAATGAAAGCGCCGTCGTTCGCCTACGCGCGCCCGGATTCGCTCGCGGAGACGCTCGCGCTGCTCGAGCGGCATGGCGAGGCCGCGCGCGTGCTCGCCGGCGGCCAGAGCCTGCTCGCTTCGCTCAACATGCGGCTGTCCTCGCCCGAGCTGCTGGTGGACATCACCGGCCTCAACGAGCTCTCGGGCATTCGGGTGCAGAACGGGACTCTGCGCATCGGCGCACTGACGCGGCACTGCGAAATCGAGCGCTCGGCCGAGGTGGCGCGGCATGTGCCGCTGCTCGCTCAGGCGGTGGTGCATGTCGCGCACGTGGCGATCCGCAACGCGGGGACGCTGGGCGGGTCGATCGCGCTGGCCGATCCCGCGGCCGAATACCCTGCCTGCGCGCTCGCGCTCGACGCCACGCTCGTGATCGCCGGCGCGAGCGGCGAGCGGCGCGTGGCGGCGCGCGACTTCTTCCGCGCCCTGTACAGCACCGCGCTCGGACCCGGCGAGCTGCTGCTGGCGGCCGAGTTCCCGCTGCTCGGACCCGGCTACCGCTCCGCGTTCGTCGAGCTCGCCCGCCGGCACGGCGACTACGCGATCGTCGGCGTGGCCGCGCACGCGCGCCTCGAGCAGGGCATGGTGTCCGACTTGCGGCTGGCCTATCTGGGAGTCGGCGCCACGCCGGTGCGCGCGCAGCGCGCGGCGGCGGCGCTCGAGGGCAAGGCCTACGGCCCGCAGACCGTGGCCGCAGCGCAGGCCGCGCTGGGCGACGATCTCGATCCGTTGCCGGATCTGTATCACTCGGCCGCGACCAAGCTATACCTGGCGCGCGTGCTGACCGCCCGCGCGCTCGCGGTTCTGGCGCAATGACCGCGGAGGCGCGATGAGCCAGGCTCCGGCGACCGAAATCGAAACCACCTTCATGCTCAACGGCACGCCGGTGACGCGCCGCGTGCCGGCGCGCCAGCACCTGGTCGACTTTCTGCGCGAGGAGATGGGTCTCACCGGCTCGCACACCGCGTGCGAGCACGGAGTGTGCGGCGCCTGCACGCTGCGCGTCGACGGCGAGATCGTTCGTGGCTGCCTCATGCTGGCGGTGCAGGCGAACGGCCGCAAGGTGGACACCATCGAAGGGCTGTCTGATTCGGGCGAGCTCGCGGCATTGCAAAGCGCGTTCCACGAGCGCAACGCGCTGCAGTGCGGCTTTTGCACTCCGGGCATGCTGATGGCCGCGCTCGACCTGGCGAAGAATCGGCCCGACGCGACGCGCGATCAGATACGCGAACACCTGTCGGGCAACTACTGCCGCTGTACCGGCTACCACGCGATCGTCGACGCGATCGAAGCGGTGCTCGAAGCGCGACGAGGGGGGGCCAAGCGATGAACGCACCCGAAAAGCTTCCAAGGGTCAAAACGGGTTATATCGGCAAGAGCGAGCCGCGCCCGAACGCGAAACGCCTGCTGCAGGGGCGCGGGGCCTACGTCGACGACTTGCGCTTCCCGCGCCTCGCGCACGTGGTCTATTTCCGCAGTCCCTACGCGCACGCGAAGCTGAAGAAGCTCGACTTGTCGAAAGCGCGCGCGCAGCCCGGCGTGATCGCGACGGTCGATGGGCGCGCGCTGGCCGAGGTCTGCACGCCCTGGGTTGGCGTGCTCGCGCACCTGAAAGGCATCAAGTCCCCGCCGCAGCATGCGATCGCGATCGAGCGCGCCTGCTGGCAGGGCGAGGCGATGGCGGCGATCGTCGCCGAAACGCGCGCGCAGGCCGAAGACGCACTCGGGCATGTGGAGGCCGAGTGGCAGGAGCTGCCGGTGGTCACGGACATGGAGGCCGCGCTGCGCGGCGACTACGTGATCCACCCCGAGATGGGCGACAACATCTGCTTCAGGCGCGAGCTGAATGCCGGCGAAGTCGACGCGGCGTTCGCCAAAGCCGACCTGGTGGTGGAGGAGACCTACGACTTCGGCCGCCACACCGGCGTTTGCCTTGAGACGCGCTCGATCCTGGCCGACTACAACGCCGCAGAGCATTCGCTCACGGTCTACCAGGCCACGCAGGCGCCGCACATGATGCAGGACATCTTCTCGCGCCACCTGGGCATCCCGGAGGCCAGCGTGCGCGTCATCTGCAAGGACGTCGGCGGCTCCTACGGCATCAAAGTGCACGTCTACCCCGACGAGATGGCGACCGCGGCGCTGTCGGTGATGCTGCGCCGGCCGATAAAATTCGTCGCCGACCGGCTCGAATCGTTTCTTACCGACATCCACGCGCGCGAGCACCGCGCCAAAGTGCGCCTGGCGGTCAGCCGGGAGGGCGACATCCTAGCCTTCGAGCTGGACGACCTGACCGGCATTGGCCCCTACTCGGTCTATCCGCGCACCAGCGGCATCGAGGGCAACCAGGTGGTCAACCTGGTTGGCGGGCCATACAAGCACCAGCACTACCGTGCGCTGATGAACGTCGTGTTCACCAACAAGAACGTGACCTGTCAGTACCGCGCGGTGGGCCACCCGATCGCGGTCGCGCTGACCGAATGCATCGTCGACCTGGCTGCGGCCAGGCTCGGGATGGATCCGGCCGAGTTCCGGCGCCGCAACCTGATCGCCGATGACGCTTATCCCTACAGCTTTCCCTCGGGCCTGAGATTCGAGCGGCTCTCGCACCACAAGACGCTCGACCTGCTGCTCGATCTGATGGACTACAAGGGCCTGCGCGCCGAGCAGCAGGCACTCAGAGAGAAGGGCGTCTACCGCGGCATCGGCCTGGCGGCGATGATCGAGGTGACCAACCCCTCGCCCGCGTTCTACGGCGTCGGCGGCGCGCGCATCTCGGCGCAGGACGGGGCCACGATCCGGCTCGAGCCGACCGGCATGGTCACGGTGATGGTGAGCGTGACCGAGCAGGGCCAGGGCACCGAGGGCATCTTCGCCCAGATCGCGGCCACCGCAGTCGGCGTTTCGATGGACAAGGTGCGCGTGATAACCGGCGACACCGGCACCACGCCCTACGGCGGCGGGACCTGGGCCTCGCGCGGAGCGGGCATCGGCGGCGAGGCCGTGCTGCAGGCCGGCAAGGCGCTGCGAGCCAACATCCTCGATGTCGCGGCGGCGATACTGAACGAGGACAAGGCGCAGCTCGACGTCGCCGGCGACGTGATCGTGAGCAAGGCGACCGGCGAGGAGCGGCTTCCGCTCGCCGAAGTCGGGCGGGTGGGTTATTTCCGCCCCGACACGCTGCCGACGAAGTTCCAGGCCGAGCTCACCGTCACGCGCCACTACACGCCGCGCGAATATCCCTTCACCTTCACCAACGGGATCCAGGCCTCGCTGGTCGAAGTCGACCCCGAGACCGGTTTCGTGAGGCTGCTCAAGCACTGGTGCGTCGAGGATTGCGGCACGGTGATCAATCCGATGCTGGTCGACGAGCAGATCCGCGGCGGCGTCGTGCAGGGCATCGGGGCCGCGCTGTGGGAGCATTGCCTGTACGACGACAACGGCCAGCTGCTCAACGGCAACCTGGCCGACTACCTGGTGCCGATGGCGGGCGAGCTGCCGGACATCGTGGTGGCGCACGTTTCGACGCCCACGCGCACCTCCGAGCTCGGCGCGAAAGGCGTCGGCGAGGCCGGCACGGCGGGCGCGCCGGCGGCGGTGATGAACGCAATCAACGATGCCCTCGCGCCTCTCGGCGCGCGCGTGGCGGCGCAGCCCTGCACGCCCGAGCGCGTGCTGCGGGCGCTGGGGAAAGTCTAGTCCGGCAGGTCGGACGCCATCAGCTCGGCGCGGATACCGCGTGCCTCGGCGTTGGCGAAGTTCAGCTCCACCTTGATGCCGTTAGGGTCGAACAGGAAGAGCTGGTAAAGCCCCTGGTCGCTCACCTGCCGGCGCTTGAACGGCACGTCGAGCGTGCCCAGGTGCTCGAGCATCTGCTCCAGACCGGTGCAGCGGAACGCGACGTGGTCGATGACCCCGCTGCCCTGCGTCGCCGAGGATTCCTGGCCTACGTAGCGCCTGCGGTTGTCGGAGACCTGCGCACCCCCCTCGGTAACGTGGATCACGTCCTGGTCGCCGAGATACAGCCAGCAAACCGGGAACTTGAAATCCGGATTGGGGCCGACGCGAAAACCGAGCACGCGCACATACCAGTCGCGCGTGGCCGCCATGTCGGCGGTCTGGATCAGCACGTGTTCGATGTGGCTGAGCGGCATCGCGCTATTCTAAGGCCATCCGGCATTCGGGGAGGCGACGGTGAAACAGACCATCGGCATAGCGGGGCTCGGCATCATGGGATCGGCCATCGCGGCGAACCTGGTGCGCTCGGGATTCGGCGTGGCGGGCTACGATCCCTTGCCGCGCGCACGGCGCGCGCT
>JBAUTW010000351.1:0-1537 GCA_049582365.1 Burkholderiales bacterium
GCTCGCGCTCGAGCTGCGCGCCGGCGCCGGCGCGCACGCGCTGCTCACCACCCCCGGGGCCGGCCAGTGGTACCGCTCGGCCGGCCCCTGGGCGCGCCAGCGCCTCGACTTCGAGGTCGGCCCCGGCGCTATTCTCGAGTGGCTGCCGCAGGAGTCGATCGTGTTCGACGGCGCGCTCGCGTCGCTCGAGTCCGAAGTCCGCCTCGCGCGCGACGCGCGCTATGTCGGCTGGGAGATCGTCTGCCTGGGCCGCACCGGCTCGGGCGAGCGCTTCGGCAGGGGCCTGATCCGGCTCGATAACAAGCTCTACCGCGACGGCAAGCTGGTGTGGCTCGAGCGCGGCCGCATCGAAGGCGGCGGCGCCTTGCTCGATTCGCCCGCCGGGCTGCGGGGGCAGCCGGTGTGCGCGACGCTGATCGCCGCAGGGGCGCGGTTCGACCTCGCGGCCTGCCGCGCGATCGAGGGCCTCGCGGTCACGCAATTGCCGGAAGTGCTGGTCGGACGCTACCTCGGCGACTCGAGCGAGCGCGCGAAGCAGTTGCTCGCGCGGCTTTGGGCGGTGCTGCGCCCCGCTCTCGCCGGGCGCGACGCGGTCGAGCCGAGGATCTGGCGCACGTAACCGCGGACCGTGAGCTCCCCCGTCAAGCAGACGGGTCGGAAGTTCCGCCGTCCGGTCTGAGTCGTCGCAGGTGAAATTGTCGAGCGCGACGGCTTTGTGTTCGTGGGTGGCGGCGTAGAATGCTTCGGGTCGTCCGTTCGATTTGTGGCGTCGGGCTGCCGTTGTCGCTGCGACGCGGAGAGTGCGCAATGGACTCACTGCACAAGACGTTCCCGCCGTATCTGCCGAAGAAGGGCGAGAGATACATGAGCCCCATGCAGCGGGGCCACTTCAAGAGGATCCTCGAAAACCTGAAGGGCGAGCTGTCGCGGGAAATCGATCGCATGGTCCACACCATGCAGGACGACGCGACGGTTTTTGCCGACCCCAACGACCGTGCCAGCCAGGAAGCGGACTTCGGCGTCGAGCTGCGCAACAGCGACCGCGAGCGGAAGCTCATCAGGAAAATCGAGACGACCCTCGCCCGCATTGACGCGGGCGAGTACGGCTACTGCAAGGCCTGCGGAATGGAAATCGGCCTGAAGCGCCTGGAAGCGAGGCCGACGGCGGCCCTGTGCATCGAATGCAAGAGGCAAGCCGAAATGCGGGAGCGGCAAGTGGCGATATAAGCCAGCGTTCGTTGACGCGGCGTCCCGCGCTGAACCCGCCCGGCCATCGGCCGCCCGCACGTTGGGCTAGCCCGTACACTACAGAGCCGACATGCAATCCTGGCCGCAAGATCGAATCTACCACCGCACCGCCTCCGGCGAGAATGCGTTCTCCTCGGGCGATTCGGCGATACCGTCCGACTACCGTCGGATCCTCAGGGTGATCGAGGGCGACACGCACTCGGACGTCGTCCGCGGGCTGCTGCGCCAATTTCCCGACGCGCTGCTGGCCGAATGGCTCGCGGAACTGGAAGAGCTCGGCATGATCGAG
>JBAUTW010000352.1:0-2427 GCA_049582365.1 Burkholderiales bacterium
GCTCTACGCGCGGCTGCGCGCGGCCAACCCGAGCCCGCGCACCGAGCTGGTCTACCGCACGCCCTACCAGCTGCTGGTCGCGGTGGTGCTGTCGGCGCAGGCGACCGACAAGTCGGTCAACCTGGCCACCGCGCGGCTGTTCGAGCTCGCCGGCACCCCCGCGCAGATGGTCGCGCTCGGCGTCGAGGCGCTCGAGCACGCCATTCGCACCATCGGGCTGTTCCGCACCAAGGCGAAGAACGTGGTCGCGCTGTCGCGCATCCTGCTCGACGAGCACGGCGGCGAGGTGCCGGCGGAGCGCGCGGCGCTCGAGAGGCTGCCCGGGGTCGGGCGCAAGACCGCCAACGTGGTGCTCAACACCGCCTTCGGCCAGCCGACCGTCGCGGTCGATACCCACATCTTCCGCGTCGCCAACCGCACCGGGCTCGCGCCGGGCAAGGACCCGCTCGCGGTCGAGCTGAAGCTGCTGAAGGTCACCCCGCCCGAGTTCCTGCGCCACGCGCACCACTGGCTGATCCTGCACGGGCGCTACGTCTGCCTCGCGCGCAAGCCGAAGTGCGCGGCCTGCGCGATCCGGGACCTGTGCGAGTTCAAGGGCAAGAGCCGGGATGTTTGAGCCCACGCGCGACCAGGTGCGCGAGTTCTTCTTCGACACCTGGCGCAAGGTCCAGGCCGGCGAGGCGCTGAGCGGCATGGAAGCGCTCGCGCTGCAGGTCGTGCTGCTGCACCCGGAATACCACGCCGCGCTGGGCGATCCCGGGCGCTTCCGCGAGCAGGAGTATTTCCCCGAGCTCGGGCAGAGCAACCCGTTCCTGCACCTGAGCCTGCACCTGGCGCTCGAGGAGCAGCTCTCGATCGACCAGCCGCGCGGCATCGTCGCGCGCTTCGCCGCCCTGCTGGCCAGGCACGGCGAGCGCCACGCGGCGCTGCACGACGCGATCGAATGCCTGGCGGAGATGGTCTGGCGCGCGCAGCGCGAGCGCGCCGAGCCGGACGGCGCGGCCTACCTGGAATGCCTCGAAGTGCGCGCCCGGCGCTAGACGACTAGCGGATTTCCGGTTCGTGCGGGGTGTAAAGCGGAGTCGGCTGGCTCGAGAACCAGGCCGCCACGTCCTCGATCTCCTGCGGCGAGAGCGTCGCGGCGAAGCCGTTCATGATCGGGTTCTTGCGCTTGCCCGACTTGTAGTCGCTCAGCGCCCGCACCAGGTACTCGTCGTGCTGCCCCGCGAGCACCGGGTATTCGGGACTGGTCGGCTTGCTGCCGTCGGCGCTGTGGCAGGCGGCGCACACCTGCGCCGCCTTGGCCTTGCCCGCCTCGGCGTTGCCGGCCGCGAGCGCCGCCTGCGACAGGGCGAGGCCGAGCGCGAGCGCCATGAGACTGCGCAGCGCGGCGCTCATCGCTTCACCTGGCTGAAGTAGGCGGCGAGGTCGGCCATGTCCTGCTCGCCGAGCGAATCGGCGATCGCGCGCATCGAGGGATGCCAGCGCGCGCCGTACTTGTATTCCTTGAGCGCGCTGACGATGTAGGCGGCCTGCTGGCCGCCGATCTTCGGCACCGGATAGACCTCGGGGTAGGCGGTGCGGTAGCCGACGATGCCGTGGCAGCCGATGCACATCGAGCTCTTTTCCTTGCCGGCGGCGGCGTTGCCGGTGACGGTCTGCGCCAAGGCCGCCGGCGCGAGGGCAGCGAGCCCGAGGCCGGCCGCGACGAGCGCGGTGGGGAAGCGATGGAACATGCTGGTAGTGCCTCAGGTGGCGATTGGAAAACCGGGCGATTCTAACGGAACCCCCTGTCTGCCTCAACCGCCGCGGCGGCGGCGCTTGCGCCGCGACCCGCTTGCGTCATACTTACGCTTCGCCCCGTGCGCCCCGGCAGGAAGAAACCAAGATGCGTCGTGCCGTCCTGAGCTGCGTCGCAGCGCTGCTCGCGCTGACGGGCGCGCTCGCGCGCGCGACGTCCTCGGACGAACTGCGCGCCCTGGTGGAAAAAGGGCGCGCGGCCACGGCCTACAGCGCGGGCAAGCTGCAGCCGGGGGCGCCCGGCGATCGCGAGTTCGACTACTACTTCGGCGTCGCCGCGATCGACAGCGGGCACGCCGGCGAAGGCGTGCTCGCGCTCGAGCGCTTCCTGGCCCGTCAACCCGGCAACGACCGCGCGCGCTTCGACCTGGCGCGCGGCTACTACGCGCTCGGGGAGCTTATGCGCGCGCGCGACGCGTTCGAGACCGTGCTCGCGCACCGGCCGGGCGGCGAGCGCGAAGCCACCATCGAGCGCTTCCTCGATGCGATCCAGGCGCAGGCCTGGCGCCACGGAAGCGCCTCGAGCCTGTACGTCGAAGTCGGCGGCGGGTTCGACTCCAACATCGGCGCCGGAATCGGCGCGAGCGCGCTCGAGCCGGCCCTGCTCGACGGCCTGCTGCTCTCGCC
>JBAUTW010000353.1:0-2894 GCA_049582365.1 Burkholderiales bacterium
GACAAGGCGCACGGCGTTGCGCTGGTGTTCGGCTAGCGGCCGAGCTTCTTCGCGACGTCCACGGCGAAATAGGTGAGAATGCCGTCGGCGCCGGCGCGCTTCATCGCCACCAGCGACTCGACAATACACGATTCCGGCAGCCAGCCTTTGGCGATCGCCGCCTGCAGCATCGCGTATTCGCCGCTCACCTGGTAGACGAACGTCGGCGCCCCGAACTCGTCCTTAACGCGCCGCACGATGTCGAGATAGGGCATTCCCGGCTTGACCATCACCATGTCGGCGCCTTCGGCCAGATCGAGGCCGACCTCCCATAATGCCTCGTCGGAATTCGCAGGATCCATCTGGTAGGTCTTCTTGTCGCCTTTGCCGAGGTTCTTTGCGGACCCCACGGCGTCGCGGAACGGGCCGTAGAAGCCGGAGGCGTACTTGGCCGAGTAGGCCATGATCTTGGTGTGAATGTGGCCCGCCTTCTCGAGGGCGGTACGGATGCGCCCGATGCGCCCGTCCATCATGTCGGACGGCGCCACGATGTCCACTCCGGCCGCGGCCTGCGCCAGCGCCTGCTTGACCAGCACCTCGAGCGTGACGTCGTTGATGATGTAGCCGCTGGCGTCCACGACGCCGTCCTGCCCGTGCGACGTGTAGGGATCGAGCGCGACGTCGGTCATGACGCCGAGTTCCGGGAAGCGCTTCTTGAGTTGCGCCACTGCGCGCGGCACCAGGCCGCGCGGGTTGTAGGCCTCTCGCCCGTCGAGCGTCTTGAGCTTTTGATCGATGACCGGGAACAGCGCCAGGGCGGGAACGCGGAGCTTGAGGCAGCCCTCGGCCAGCCGCAGCAGCCGGTCGATCGTCAATCGCTCGACGCCCGGCATCGATGGCACCTTCTCGGTGCGGTTCTTACCGTCGAGTACGAACACGGGGTAGATCAGATCATCCGCGGTTAGCACGCTTTCACGCATGAGCCGACGCGAGAACTCGTCGCGCCGCATGCGCCGCATACGCACCGCGGGAAAGCTGCCGTAAACGTTCATGGCTGCGTCACCTCGCGGGATTGTCCTCGCCAAGATTAGGGATATGCGCGCGAGGCATTGATTCGTCGGAGCGATTTCGGATGGGAACTTTTCGCAACGGTGGCCATCTTACTCGCAGACGGTGCTTATCGTCTCCCGCTTCTCCTCCCTGAGCGGGTGCCTTAATCAAAGTTAAGGCGTTTCGCCCCCGGTTCACTTCCCCTTTACCGGGGGCCTTTTATTTCCGGCCGCGGGGGGTTAACCCTACCCCCGCGGCCAGCCCGGCCCCTAGCCACTGCTCGAGCAGTGCGCGCGTCTCCTCGACGCCCTCGCCGGACGGGCTCGAGAACAGCAGTACATCGCCGCGCACGACGGTTAGCGCGAGCTGCCGCTGCGCGGCCGCAAGCGCCGCTTTGCGTTCGGCGCGAGACAACTTGTCGGCCTTCGACAGCAACACGAGAAGCGGCAGGCCGAGCGGCGCCAGCCAGCGCAGCATCCCCAGGTCGTGCGGCATGAAGGGGTGCCTCGCATCCATGATCAACACCACGCCGGCGAGCGAGGCGCGATCCGTGAGATAGCCGCCGACCAGCGCGTCCCATTGTGCGCGAACCGCCTGTGGCACGCGCGCGTAACCGTAGCCGGGCAAGTCGACCAGCCGCGCGCGACCGCCGAGGTCGTAGAAATTGATGGTCTGAGTGCGCCCTGGCGTCTTGCTGAAGTACGCGAGTCGCTTGCGCTTGACGAGCGCGTTGATCGCGCTCGACTTGCCAACGTTCGAACGCCCGGCGAATACCAGCTCGGGAAGTCCTTCCGGCGGCAGCTCCGAAAGCTTTCCGACAGAAGCGATGAACTCGGCCTGCGAAAACATGCTCATGGGTGGGGTAGAAAGCAGAAACTGTAATAAAATTACCGGCTTTGACCCGCGACCGAGGGAGCAGCCGAATGATTCGAGTACTGGCGATCAGTGCCAGCGTCGCACTGTCGTGGGCGGGTTCCGCCCTCGCGCAAGATACCGCGAAACCCGACCCCGCGAAGGGACAAAAGATCGTGAGCCAGGTTTGCGCGGCCTGCCATGGCCCGGACGGCAACAGCGTGGCTCCGGCGAATCCCAAGCTTGCGGGCCAATTTTCCGAGTATCTCTACAAGCAGTTGCGTAATTTCAAGGCCCAAGACGGCAAGAAGGCCGAGCGCGAGAACCCCATTATGGCCGGAATGGTGGCCAACCTGTCCGATGCCGACATGAGGAACGTGGCGGCCTATTTCTCCGAACAGAAGCTCAGGCCCGACGTCGCGCGCGACAAGAACCTTGCCGCCGCCGGCCAGAAGCTGTATCGCGGCGGCAACGCGGCCACCAGTGTGGTGGCTTGCGCGGGCTGCCACGGGCCTTCCGGGGCGGGGATTCCGATCGAGTATCCGCACATCGCCGGTCAGTACGCGGAATACGTGGAGAGCCAGCTCAAGGCGTTCCGCGCCGGGGCACGGACGAACGACCCGAACGGGATGATGCGCGGCGTCACGGCGCGCATGACCGACGAGGAAATCAAAGCGGTGGCCCAGTACGTAGCCGGGCTGCGCTAGCTGGCGCGCCCCGGCGCGGGGCGCGAACCCCGCGCACAATGTTCGACCTCCTCGTCATCGGCTCCGGCCCCGGCGGCTACCGCGCCGCAGTGCTGGCGGCGCAGCGCGGTCTCTCCGTTGCGATCGTCGAGCGCGACGCATGGGGCGGCGCGTGCCTGAATCGCGGCTGCGTGCCGAAGAAGGCCTGGTACCACACCGCGCGCCTGCTCGCGGCGGCCGAACGCTTCGCCGGACGTGGCGTCACGGGCACGCTCTCCCCTGACCTGGCCGCCGCCTGGCGGCAGCAGCGCGAGATCGTGCAGGCCG
>JBAUTW010000354.1:0-1930 GCA_049582365.1 Burkholderiales bacterium
GCGCCCGGTGGTGACGCACAAGAAGCAGCGCGCCGTGCTGCTCGGCGCGCCGCGCCGGGAAGACAACGGTTGAAGCCGCCGATCGGTAACATGCGGTCGGCTAGACTGGGCGGCTAGATGCGCGAACCGCAGCCGCAGACGATCTACCTCAAGGACTACGCGCCGCCCGCCTTCCTGGTCGAGCACGTGACGCTCGACGTCGACATCCGCCAGCACGACGCCCTGGTGCAGGCGAAGCTTCGCATCCGGCGCAATCCGGAGGCGGCCGACCCGCAGGCGCCCCTGGCGCTCGACGGCGACGAGCTCGAGCTGATGTCGGTGGCGGTCGACGGCACGCTGCTGCGCGACAACGCGTATTCGCTCGACCCGGAGCGGCTGGTGATCCCCGCGCTGCCCGAGGCGTTCACGCTCGAGACCGTGTCGCGCATCATGCCGCACAGGAACACCAAGCTGGAGGGGCTGTACGCGACCAAGAACGGCTTCGTCACCCAGTGCGAGGCGCAGGGCTTCCGCCGCATCACCTGGTTCATCGACCGCCCGGACGTGATGGCGCGCTACCGCGTCACGATCCACGCCGACAAGGCCGCCTATCCGGTGCTGCTGTCGAACGGCAACCGCGTGGCGGCGGCCGACGAGCCCGGCGGGCGCCACTGCGCGACCTTCGAAGACCCCTTCCCCAAGCCGTGCTACCTGTTCGCCATGGTGGCGGCGAAGCTCGAGCTGCTCGAGGACCGCTACCGCGACAAGAAGCTGTTCGTCTACGTCGAGCCGGGCAAGCTCGACCAGGCCGGCTGGGCGATGGATTGCCTCAAGCGCGCGATCGCCTGGGACGAGCGCCGCTTCGGCCTCGAGCTCGACCTGGACGAATACAAGATCGTCGCCGTCGGCGACTTCAACTCCGGGGCGATGGAGAACAAGGGCCTCAATATCTTCAACACCAAGTACGTGCTGGCGCGCGCCGACACCGCCACCGACACCGACTACCTCAACATCGACCGCGTCGTGGCGCACGAGTACTTCCACAACTGGACCGGCGACCGCGTCACCTGCCGCGACTGGTTCCAGCTCTCGCTCAAGGAAGGGCTGACCGTGTTCCGCGACCAGGAATACGGCGCCGACACCTACTCGCGCGCGGTGACCCGCATCGGCGAGGTGCGCATGCTGCGCGCGGCGCAGTTCCCGGAGGACGCCGGCCCGATGGCGCACCCGGTGCGGCCGCAGTCGTACATGGAGATCCGCAACTTCTACACCATGACGGTGTACGAGAAGGGCGCCGAAGTGGTGCGCATGCAGCACACGCTGCTGGGCGAGGAGCGCTTCCAGAAAGGGATGAAGCTGTACTTCGAGCGCCACGACGGCCAGGCCGTGACCTGCGACGACTTCGTGCAGGCGATGCAGGACGCGAGCGGCGTGGATCTCGCCCAGTTCAGGCGCTGGTACGACGTCCCCGGCACCCCGGTGCTCGACTGCCGGGGCGAGTACGCCGGCGGCACCTTCACGCTGCACGTGAAGCAGTCGATGAACCCGCCCTTCCACATTCCGCTGGCGGTAAAGATCGGGCCTCATGAAGAGGTTCTTTCAATTCATTCCACCGAAGAACGATTCGAATTCAAAAACCTGGAGTCGAGACCCGTTCCCTCGCTGCTGCGCGGCTTCTCGGCGCCGGTGATCCTGAACTACCCCTACACCGAGGCCGACCTGATCCACCTCATGGCCGAGGACGACGACGCGTTCAACCGCTGGGAGGCCGGGCAGCGGCTGATGGCGACCGTCATCCTCGAGCACGGCGGCGAGCCGTCGAAGGATTTCCTCGCTGCCTGCGCGCGGGTGCTGGCAGGCAGCGCCGCCGACCCCGCGTTCGCGGCCGAGGCGCTCGCGCTGCCCTCGGAGTCCTTCCTCGCCGAGCAGATGACGCCGGTCGACCCCGACG
>JBAUTW010000355.1:0-2529 GCA_049582365.1 Burkholderiales bacterium
GGAATGGCGTCGGGCGCCGGCGGCGCCACCGGCGGCGTGGTCGGCACGACGCTCGGCGGAACCGCGATAGTCGCAGTCGCCGCGGGCACCGCGCTGGTGGTCGGCGCGAGCGGCACCACCAGCACCACGAGCCACTAACCAACCAACGAGCACCTCCTTCCGGCTGCCCAGGCAGCCGCTTCGAAGGGCCCCGGGTTTTCCCGGGGCCTTTTTGTTTCTAGCGGTGGGGGTTTAGTTGGTTCTCAGAAACTCGGGCTTGTTGGTCCGGAACCACGACTCCGTCTCGTTCAGGATCCGTTGACCGAGTTCCATCGCTGTCTTCAGGTCCGCGGGCTTGACGCGAAGAAGCCCCGAATACTTGCTGTTACGCACGTCCAGGAGCAGCTGGATTTCGTCGTACAGGGTCTGGCTAAGAGTCAACTCTGCAGCGAGACCCTCGAGCGCAATCCTGTGGTGGCCGGCGTGCGCCGATACCCGGTAGCCTTGAGACGCAAAAAGCGCCAGAGCGCAGAACAGGATCGTGTCGTAGGCCGCCTCGAGCCGGGTGGGCCCCGAGTTCACATCGCGGCGGGCATCCTCGAACTTCTGCATGGCAGACGCCAACAGCTGCTGAACCGTGCTCTTGTTCGCTCCGCGCTCGAAGCGAACGAGCCTCGGCTCATCGCGGCTCAGGTCGCGAGGCCTTCGAAACGACATGAGCGAGGTCGCCTTTCAAGGCAATGGTCCTGTGCGAAATGACGTTGCGTGCGAAGCCGTCGTCCTCGCGCAGCATCTTCTCGAACTCTTGCTGCGAATACACGGAAACGTTGATGTCCCGCTTGTGTTTGCGTCCCACGGCGCGCATTGCGGCATTGACCTTGATTTGACCGAGCCCGGGCCCCAATGCGAGAACGTCGACGTCGGAGTCCGCCTGCTCCTGCCCGCGCGCCACGCTGCCGAAGACGACCGCCACCTCGATCTCTTTCGGCAGCGTCTTCCGGATATCTTCCAGTAGGGAGTCGCTACGCAGAAAGATTTCGGTAAGTGCCTCGAGCAACGGGTCGTCCGACGCCCGAAAGCGGACATTGCGCCCGTCCACCTGTTTCTGGACCAGCCCCAATCTGGCCCATTTGTTGAGCAATCGGCTGGCGTTTCCCGGGTCCACCCCGGCTCGTTCGGCGAGAGCCACCACGGCAAAGCTCCTCGAGCGGTTCAAGTACAGCTCGCGCAACAAGCCGCATCGGGAAACGCCGCCGAACAGCTCATCAAGTCTCGAATTCACCGGTTTGTTCTTCCTTCGATTGTGCTTTATACACTGTTAATGTGTAATAGACAATATAAGTGTAAATTACACAATCGAAACCCGGAACCCCCCCTTTCAGCGCGCCGCGCGCGGCTGGTCGCGCGGGTAGAGGCAGCTTGCGTTCGCCCGGCCTCCCGCGGCGAGCTGCGCCGCGATGTTGTCGCACACCGCAGCGAGCTGCTCGAGCGGCCCGTCGATCCGCATGCGCAGCCCCGGCGCGATCACGACGTAGAACGACGGCGCGGCTTCGGTCACGAGCAGGAGGTCGGTGCCGTCGATCTTGCGCCGGCAGCGCGCGTAGGCGACCGTGCAGCCCTTGCAGGTCTTGGCGAGCGGCTCGAGGAAGCGCCGGTTCGCCTCGCCGCAGGCCGCGCGGCTCGGCTGCAGCGCCTGCACCGCGCTGAAGGAAAAGCCTCCGGGCAGGTCGACCTTGGCGGTCGGGTAATAGGTCAGCGTCTTGACGCGGTAGTGCGCGAACACCCCGCCCACGGCGAGCAGCGCGACGATCAGCAGCGTCGCGATGCGCGAGCCGCGCTTTCGCTCACCAGCAGGGCGTCCAGCCGTACGGCGCATCCCAGATCACCTCGCCCTTTTTGATCTCCACGCCCGAGATCGTCTCGCCGTGCGTGCCGGGCTCGTCGATGCGCACCCCGACCCGGTCGGCGCTCACGCCGACCACGGTGCCGCGCACCCACTCGCGCTCGGCGATGCCGACCGGCATGGCGCGGCAGACCTTCTGCCCCTTCTTCGCCACCGCCTTGCGCGACTCCTCGTGAAAGCGCCGCTGCGCCAGCATCATCGGCGTCGGCGCGCCGGTCGGCACGTCGTCCTTCCATTCGCCGCTGTACACGTCGCCGCTGGCGTAGCGGTAGCTGCCTTCGCCGTTGCGCTTGTCGTGCGCGAACTCGCCCTCGTAGCGCTCGCCCTGCCACGGCCCGCGGCCCCAGGTGTAGACGCCGCGGCCCTGCTTCATGTCGCCGGCGAAGCCGCCCTGGTAGCGGTCGCCGCTGGGCCAGGTCTTCACCCCTTGGCCGTCCTTCATGCCGGCCTTGAAGCCGCCGCGGTAGGTGGCGATCCCGGTCGCGTAGCCCTCGCCCTGCGCGAGCCCGTTCACGCACGGCCCGGCGTAGCTGCCCTGCAGCTCGGGGTCGATCACCTTGCAGGCGAGCAGGAAGGGCACCAGCAGCAAAATAGGGACAGACCCTATTTTTCTGCCAGGCGAAATATTGGGGTCTGTCCCTATTTTC
>JBAUTW010000356.1:0-4725 GCA_049582365.1 Burkholderiales bacterium
CGGGCGTGGTGAAGGAGCTCAAGGTCAAGGTCGGCGACAAGGTTTCGCAGGGCTCGCAGATTCTGGTGATTGAATCCGCTGCCGCTGCCGCTGGCGCCGCACCCGCGGCGCCACCACCCGCTGCCGAGGGCGAGATCGAATGCGACCTGGTGGTGCTCGGCTCGGGCCCGGGCGGCTATTCGGCGGCGTTCCGCGGCGCCGACCTGGGGTTGAAAACGGTCCTCGTGGAGCGCTATCCCGCGCTCGGCGGCGTGTGCCTGAACGTGGGCTGCATTCCGTCCAAGGCGCTGCTGCACACGGCGGCGATCGTGGACGCGGCGCGCGGCCTGGCGGCGCACGGCGTTTCCTTCGGCGAGCCGAAGCTCGAGCTCGACAAGCTGCGCGCGTTCAAGGACAAGGTGGTGGGAAAGCTCAGCGGCGGCGTGGCGAGCATGGCCAAGCTGAGGAAGGTGACGGTGGTGCAGGGGACCGGCATGTTCGCCGACGCGCACCGCCTGAAGATCGAAACCAAGGACGGCACCACGTTCGTCCGCTTCAAGAGCGCGATCATCGCCGCCGGCTCGCAGGCGGCGAAGCTGCCGTTGCTGCCGGCCGATCCGCGCATCGTCGACTCCACCGGCGCGCTCGAGCTGAAGAGCGTACCCAAGCGCATGCTGGTCATCGGCGGCGGCATCATCGGCCTGGAGATGGGCACGGTGTATTCGACGCTCGGTGCGCGCCTGGACGTGGTCGAGATGCTCGACGGCCTGATGCTCGGCGCGGACCGCGACCTGGTCTCGGTGTGGCAGAAGTTCAATGCCAAGCGCTTCGACAACGTGATGCTGAAGACGAAGACCGCGAAAGCGGAGGCGCAAAAGGACGGCATCAAGGTCTGGTTCGAGGGCGATGCCGCGCCCAAGGAGCCGCAGACCTACGATCTCGTGCTGGTGTCGGTGGGCCGCGCGCCGAACGGCAGGAAGATCGGCGCCGAGGCTGCCGGGGTCGCGGTCACCGAGCGCGGCTTCATCGAGGTCGACTCGCAGATGCGCACCAACGTGCCGCACATCTATGCCATCGGCGACATCGCCCGAGCGCCGATGCTCGCGCACAAGGCGGTGCACGAAGGCCACGTCGCGGCGGAGGCCGCCGCGGGGCAGAAGTCGCATTTCGACGCGCGGGTCATCCCGTCGGTGGCCTACACCGACCCGGAAATCGCCTGGGTCGGGCTCACCGAGGAGGAGGCGAAGAAGGCCGGCGTGAAGGTCGAGGCGGCGAAGTTTCCCTGGACCGCGCTGGGCCGGGCGATCGCCAACGGCCGCGACGAAGGCTTCACCAAGCTGATCTTCGACGCCGAGACGCACCGCATCGTCGGTGCCGGCATCGTCGGCACGACGGCGGGCGATCTGATCAGCGAGCTTGCGCTCGCGATCGAGATGGGCGCCGACGCGACCGACATCGGCAAGACGATTCACCCTCACCCGACGCTCGGCGAGTCGGTCGGGATGGCGGCCGAGTACTACGAGGGCGTGTGCACCGACCTGGCGCCGCGAAGAAAGCGATGAACCAGGACGAGCTCAAGCAGCTTGTCGCGCGCGAAGCGCTCAAGCACGTGGTCGAGGACGCGGTGGTGGGGGTCGGCTCGGGCTCGACGGTCAACTTCTTCATCGACGCCCTGGCCGGGATCAAGGGCCGCATCGAGGGCGCGGTGGCGGCTTCGGAGGCTAGCGCCGAGCGCCTCAAGCGCCACGGCATAAGAGTGTTCGACCTGAACAGCGTCGATGCGCTGCCGGTCTATGTCGACGGCGCGGACGAGGTGAACGAGCACTTGTACATGATCAAGGGCGGCGGCGGGGCGCTCACGCGCGAGAAGATCGTCGCCGCGGTCGCCAGGCGCTTCGTGTGCATCTGCGATGCCTCCAAGCTGGTGCCGGTGCTGGGCAAGTTCCCGCTGCCGGTGGAGGTGATCCCGATGGCGCGCAGCCACGTCGGGCGCGAGCTGCTCAGGCTCGGCGGCCAGCCGGAGCTGCGCCAGAACTTCCGCACCGACAACGGCAATCTGATCATCGACTGCTACGGCCTGAGCATCATCGATCCGCCCAGGCTCGAGGCCGAGCTGAACAATATCGCCGGCGTGGTCACCAACGGCATTTTTGCGCGCCGCGCCGCGGACCTGCTGCTGCTGGGAGGGCCGCAGGGGGTACGCAGCCTCACTGTCACGCAACCGTAATGAGGCTATACTAAATTCCTCCGCTTACTGCGAAAAAACCCATGGCCGAGCACACTTCCAAGCAATTCGACGCCGAGCTGGAAAGCGTGCGCTCGCGCGTGCTGCACATGGGTGGCCTGGTCGAGCAGCAGATCACGCGCGCGATGGAGGCGCTGATTTCGGGCGACATGGAGCTGATCGAGAAGACGATCGCCGACGATCACCGGGTCAACGCGCTCGAAGTCGAGCTGGACGAATCCTGCAGCCATATCATCGCGCGCCGGCAACCGGCCGCGGGCGACCTGCGCCTGCTGATCACGGTGATCAAGACCATCACCGACCTGGAGCGCATCGGCGACGAGGCGGAAAAGATCGCCCGCATGGCCAAGCTGATCCACGGCGCGGGGCGGATGCACATGCCGCGCATGGACCTGTCCAACGTCGCCGACCGCGCGCTCGCGATGCTGCGCCAGTCGCTCGACGCCTTCGCCCGGCTGGACGTCAGCGAGGCGATGGCGGTGGTGCGTCAGGACAGCGCGGTGGACGACCAGTTCCGCGCCATCATGCGCCAGCTCATCACCTTCATGATGGAAGACCCGCGAACCATCACCCGCTCGCTCGAGATCCTGTTCATCGCCAAGGCGATCGAACGCATCGGCGACCACTCCAAGAACATGGCCGAGTACGTCATCTACATGGCCAAGGGCCGCGACGTGCGGCACGTTTCCATCGACAAGATGGAAAAGGAAATCCTCGAGTAGCTTACTTCGCCTGCGTCGGCGGCACGTAGCCCTGCGCGACGTCGGCACCCTCGCCGAAGAAGTGCTTTTCCATCTGCTCGGCGAGGTACTTGCGCGCCTTCGGGTCCGCCAGATTGAGCCGGTTCTCGTTGACCAGCATTGTCTGGTGGCGAAGCCACTGCTGCCACGCCTCCTTGGAGACGTTCTCGTACAGCCGCTTGCCGAGCTCGCCCGGATAGGGCGGCAGGTCGAGTCCTTCCGCTTCGCGCCCGAGCTTGACGCATTTGACCATTCTTGCCATGGGGATTCCGTTCGGTTCGATCCGGCAGATTATATTCTCTTGACGAACACCTTCGAGCCCCGCTTCCAGTTGTACAGCTCGCGCCGTTCGCTCGGCAGCGCCGCGACGTCGGCGGCGACGAAGCCCTGGTCGAGGAACCAGTGCGCCGCGCGGGTGGTCAGCGCGAAGATCCTGCGCAGGCGCAGCGCCTTGGCACGATCCTCGCAGGCCTGCAGCAGGAGTTCGCCGATGCCCGCGTCGCGGTAGTCCGGCGTCACGGCCACACAGGCGAATTCCGCGCTTTTCTCCGAGGGGTAGGGGTACAACGCCGCGCAGCCCAGCAGCACGCCGTCGTGTTCGACCACCTGGAAGTTGCCGATCTCGCGCTCGAGCAGCTCGCGGCTGCGCTTGACCAGGGTGCCGTCGGCCTCGAGCGGCTCGATCAGGGAAATGATCGAGCCGATGTCCTCGACCCGCGCGGGCCGCAGTTTCTGCACCGGATCGGCCGTGAGCATGGTGCCCACGCCGTAGTGCGTAAACAGCTCGAGCAGCATGGCGCCCGGGGCGCGGCGCGTGATGAGATGGGCGCGCGCGACCCCGGCGGCCAAGGCGCGCAAGGCGTGCTCCAGCGCGCGCGTCGTCGATGCGCCGAGATCGCCCTTCTTCAGCAGCGCCTGCGCCTCGCGCGCAGTGAGCTCGGCCAGCACTTCGCTCTTGCGGTCGGTGGGCAGCCGGTCGGTGAAGATCAGCAGCTTGTCGGCCTTGAGGGCGACCGCGACGCTCTCGGCCACGTCCTCCCAGGCGAGGTTGAACACCTCGCCGGTGGGCGAGTAGCCGATGTTGGGCACTAGCACCACCTCGCCCGCATCGAGGCGCCGTGCGATCGCCGTGGCGTCGACCTTGCGTACCGCGCCGGTGAACTGGAAGTCGGTTCCGTCGACCACGCCGATCGGACGCGCGGTGATGAAATTGCCCGAGGCGACGCGGATCCGGGCCCCCGCCATCGGGGAGTTCGGCAGGCCTTGCGAAAGCAGCGCCTCGATCTCGACCCTCAGTACGCCGGCGGCGTGCTTGACGGCCATCAGCGCGGTCTCGTCCGTCACGCGCAGGCCCTTCGCATAGTGCGAACGCTGCTTCTTGGTCTTGAGCTCGGCTTCGATCTGCGGCCGCGCACCGTGCACCAGCACCAGGCGTATGCCGAGCGCCGCAAGCAGGTTCAGGTCGTGCACGAACTGCGCAAAGCGCGTGCGCTCGGTCACCAGCTCGCCGCCGAAGGCGATCACGAAGCTGCGGCCGCGGAACGCGTGCACGTAGGGCGCGGCCTGGCGGAACCAGCGCACGAAGGCTTCGGGGTTGGGCGGAGAGCTCATGCGGTTCCAGGGTCGTCGCGGTTCGCGGAATTCTAAGCTTAATAGTCGCCGGCGAGCGCGTTGAGCGCGGCGAGCGCCGCCAGCGCCGCCGTTTCGGTGCGCAGCACGCGCGGACCGAGCCGCACCGGCTCGAATCCCGCGCCGATCAGC
>JBAUTW010000357.1:0-3609 GCA_049582365.1 Burkholderiales bacterium
CACGAGTGGGCGGCGAAGCACAAGGTCGACATCAGCATCGACTTCATCACGTCGCAGGGCAACAAGCTCTAGCTGACGATCGCTGCCGAGAAGCTGGCGAAGTCGGGTCACGACCTGGTGCAGCCGAACGCGTGGTCGCCCGCGGCCTATGCGAACGACTTCCTGCCGGTCGACGACATCATGCATTCGGCGATCAAGGCAAACGGCGCGCCGTATCCGATCGTCGAGTACCTGGCGCACCAGAAGGGCCATTGGGTCGCGGCACCGGCGGTGACCGGCAGCCAGGTGAAGCCGCCCTGCGCGCGCATCAGCATGTTCAAGGAATACGCCGGGCTCGACGTCACCAAGATGTACGCGGGTCCCGGAGGGCATTCGGACAAGAAGCTGCAGGACGAGTGGACCTGGGACAAGTTCCTCGAGGTCGCCGAGAAATGCCACGCGCACGGCCACCCCTTCGGCCTCGGCCTGAGCCAGACCACCGACTGCGTTGACTTCGCGGGCGCGCTGTTCCACGCCTACGGTGCCGAGCTCGTCAATGCCAAGGGTGAAGTCACGGTCAATTCGGACAATACCCGGCATGTGCTCGAGTATTCGCAGCGACTGGGCAAGGTTCTGCCGAAGGACGTGATCGCGTGGGATGACGCCTCGAACAACAAGTTCCTGATCTCGGGGCAGGGCTCGCTGATCATGAACCCGCCGAGCGCCTGGTCGGTGGCCAAGCGCGACGCGCCTCAGGTTGCGGCGGACTGCTGGACCTTCGCCTCGCCGAAGGGACCGAAGGGGCGCTACGCGCCGGCGCTGCCGTTCTTCTGGGCGATCTGGAAGTTCTCGCCCAACAAGTCGGCCGCAAAGAGCCTGCTCGCGCACCTCATCACGCGGCAATCCTCCGCGCGCTTCGTCGCGGCGAGCAACGGCTACGACATCCCGGGCTTCCAGAACTTGCGCGACTTCAAGACCTGGGCCGAGGTGGAGCCCCCGAAGGGCACGGTGTACAACTACCCGCCGACGCCGGACCAGATCGTGGCGGTCGCGGGGGCGCCGGCGCCGATCCACATTGCCAACCAGATCTACACGCAAGGGCTCTTCACGCAGATGATGGCCAAGGTCGGCATCCAGGGGGAGTCGATCGCCGACACCATCGGCTGGGCCGAGAAGCAGCTTCAGGCCTATACGATGATGTAAGCTCCAACCCGGGTACGGGAAGCGCCGGCGCACGCCGTCGCTTCCCGGCGGCCGGGAGGAGGCCGGGCCCGGCGGGTATCGCGTAATACAAGGAGGAGGAATCCAATGGCAAACGGCATCGCCGTCAAGGCGCCCGCGTCGAGCCCCGCTCGCCGCATGACGATGCAGAAGCTCATGCGGCGGCGCTCGACGACCGCGTTTGCGCTTGCGCTGCCGCTGATCCTGCTGGTGCTCGGGCTGGTGATCTATCCCGCGTTCTACGCCGTCTATCTTTCGATGCTCGACCGGACGATGGACAACTTCACCGGTCTGAGAAACATCCTGTTCCTGCTCCATTTCGACACCTTCTGGATGGTGGTCAAGCAGTCGTGCATCTTCGCCATCAGCGCGGTGATCTTCAAGGCGCTGATCGGCTTCGTGACGTCGCACCTCGTGCACAATCTCCCGGCCAAGGGCCAGCGCAAGTGGCGCGGCATGCTGCTCGTGCCCTGGGTGATCCCGACCGCGATGAGCACGATCGCGTGGTTCTGGCTGTTCGATCCGTCGTACAGCGCGATCAACTGGATCCTCGCCAAGTTCGGCATCGAGTCCATTCCTTTCCTCGGCGTACCGGGCTGGGCACGCTTCTCGGTGATCCTGGTCAACGTCTGGTACGGAGCGCCGTTCTTCCTCATCATGTACCTGGCCGCGCTCAAGTCGGTGCCGGATCAGCTCTACGAAGCGGCGGCGATCGACGGCGCCAACTGGTGGCAGAAAGTGTGGTACGTGACGCTGCCCATGATGCGCAACATCATCGCCATCACGATGCTGTTCTCGCTCATCGTGACCTTCGCCAACTTCGACATCGTCCGCATCCTGACCGCAGGCGGTCCGGTGAACGCCACGCACATTTTCGCCACGTGGGCGTTCGCGCTCGGCATCCAGGGCAACAACATTCCCATGGGCGCATCGGTGTCGCTGTTCATGCTGCCGATTCTGGGCGTCGCCGCGTTCTTCATTCTGCGCGACATCAACCGCCGCGGCAGTTCCGTCTGACATGAGCGCGACCGCACAAGCCATCGGTTCCGCGCCGGCGAAGCACGGGAGCCTGCGGCGCAGCCGCCGCTGGGCTCTCTGGTGGTCCTATGTCTTTCTGGTGTTGTTCGCGATCTTCTTCCTCATGCCGCCGGTCTACATGCTCATCATGGGCCTGAAGACCAGCCACGAAATCGCGGCGATGACCAATCCGTGGTGGGTATTCCATCCGACGCTGGCGAATTTCTACGCGCTGCTCACCTCCAAGACCTACCTGACTTTCTTCCGCAATTCGGCGGTGATTGCGGTCGCGGTGGTGATCATCACGATGCTGATCGCGGTGCCGGCTGCGTTCTCGCTCGGGCGCATGAAGTTCTGGGGTTCGACCACGCTGGCGACCGGGGTGTTCCTGACCTACCTGATCCCGGATTCGCTGCTGTTCATCCCGCTGTTCAAGATCATGGCCTGGGTGCACGAGACCACCGGCATCTCCCTGCTCAATCACTGGTGGGCGCTGATCATCATCTATCCGACGCTCACGGTGCCGTTCTGCACCTGGATCATGATCGGCTACTTCCAGTCGATCCCCAAGGAGCTCGACGAGGCGGCGTTGATCGACGGGGCCGGCTACATTCAGATGCTGACCAAGATCTTCCTGCCGGTCGCGTTGCCCGGGATCATCGCGGCGACGATCTTCGCCTTCACCGTCTCCTGGTCCGAGTTCCTCTACCCGATGGCGTTCACCGTCTCGGCGGACCAGCTGGTGCTGCCGGTCGGCATCGTCACGACCCTCATCAAGGGCGACGTGTACAACTGGGGACAGATCATGGCGGCCTGCCTGCTCGGCGCCGCGCCGCCGCTGATCATCTACGCATTTCTCATGGACTACTACATCGCCGGCCTGACCGCCGGCGCGACGAAGGGATAGACGCATGGCCCAGGTAACGTTGCGCAAGCTCGTGAAGCACTATGACGAGACACCCGCGGTTCGGGGGATCGATCTCGAGATTTCGGATAAGGAGTTCGTCGTGCTGGTCGGGCCCTCGGGCTGCGGCAAGAGCACGACGCTGCGCATGATCGCCGGCCTGGAGGACATCACCGGCGGCGACGTGCTGATCGGCGGCGACGTGGTGAACGACGTGCCGCCCAAGGACCGCGACATCGCGATGGTGTTCCAGAACTACGCGCTCTACCCGCACATGTCGGTGTACGAGAACATGTCCTTCGGGCTACGGCTGAAGAAGGTCGCCAAGGACGAGATCGCGCGCCGGGTCCAGAACGCGGCGCAGATCCTCGACATCAGCGAACTGCTCCAGCGCAAACCCAAGCAGCTCTCCGGCGTCCAGCGCCAGCGGGTGGCGATGGGGCGCGCAATCGTGCGCGACCCGAAAGTGTTCCTGTTCGACGAGCCGC
>JBAUTW010000358.1:0-31425 GCA_049582365.1 Burkholderiales bacterium
GTGCATGTGCGAGTACACCTCGCACGGCCACTGCGGAGCGGTCGACGAGGGCGGGTGCGTCATCAACGACGTGACGCTCGAGATGCTCGCCGCCACCGCGCTGAGCCACGCCGAGGCGGGAGCCGACATGGTCGCGCCGTCCGACATGATGGACGGACGCGTGGCCGCCATTCGCGCCGCGCTCGACGCCGACGGTTACATCGACGTGCCGATCATGGCCTACTCCGCGAAGTACGCCTCGGGCTTCTATGGACCTTTCCGCGACGCCGTCGGCTCGGCGACGAACCTCGGCAAAGGCGACAAGAAGACCTACCAGATGGACCCGGCGAATACCGACGAGGCGTTGTGGGAGGTTGGCCTCGATCTGGCCGAAGGCGCGGACATGGTGATGGTCAAGCCGGGGATGCCCTACCTCGACATCGTGCGCCGCGTTAAGGACGAGTTCAGGGCGCCGACGTTCGTCTACCAAGTGAGCGGCGAATACGCGATGTTGCAGGCGGCGATCGCCAAAGGCTGGTTGCCGGATTCGTGCATCGTCGAGTCGCTGGTGGCGATGAAGCGCGCCGGCGCCGACGGCATTCTCACCTATTTCGCCGTGGACGTCGCGAAGAAGCTCGGCCGCTAGCCGAACACCAGCGCAACGCCGTGCGCCTTGTCGGCGCCAACCGCGAATGATCCATCCGGCAGCGCGTTCGGCTCGAAACCCGCGCGGCGCAGCGCCTCGGCGGCGCGGTCGCGATCGGCAACCCGTATGAAGAGTGCCGCGATCAGCGGCCGCGGCCGCAGCGGCAGTCCCACGCCGCGCAGGCGCCTGCCGATTCGCCAGCGCGATCCCAGCGCGATCGGCGCACTGCCGCTCGCCACCAGCAGGCCTTCGTCGATCTTCCGCGGCCGCGCATCGAACAGCCTCGCGTAGCCCGCCGCCGCGCTGACCGGGTCCTGGGCGACGACCGCGAGCCCGGCCAGCCCGGTTGCTCCAAGGGCGTGCGTCTGGTACTCGCGACGCCATACCAGTTCGCGCGTGCGGTGCTGGCACACGAAGCTGCGGCAGCCCGGCGTTTGCGCGGGCGCGAGCTGAACGATGCGGAATACGGCGTCGCGCTCGCCCTCCGCCAGCCTTACCGGGCGCGAGAAATCGAGCGGCGGGTCCGCCTCGATCCCGTCCGCGGCGAGCTCGGCATGCGCGGCGTCCGCATCGTCGCTGGCAAGCGCGACAGCGGCAAGGCCTTCGCCGCGAGCGAGAAAATCGGCGTAGTAGCGCATGGCCGGATGCTGCCGCGGCAGCGCGAGCAACTCCACGTAGTCGCTCCCGAACATGATGCAGTGGTTCGCCGAGCCCAGCGTGTGAAAACCCCGCGGCGTGAGTGTGAAGCCGAGCCGTGTGTAGGTCTCCTGCGCGCGATCGAGGTCGCGAACCGCGATCACGACATGATCGATGCCCGCGATGGCGCGCCGCATATCAGGGCGCGGTGGCGAGCGCCAGAGTCTTGAGGAAGCGCTCGGCGTCCTGGTAGCCGACGACCCGCAGCCCCTGAATCTCACGTCCGCGACCGTCGAAAAATATGATCCCCGGCGGCCCGAACAGCGAGAAACGCTTGAGCAGCAGCTTGTGCTGCGCCGAGTTGGCGGTGACATCGGCCTGCAGCAAAAGCATGCCATCGAGCTTTGCCCGCACGCGCGGGTCGCTGAAGGTGAAGCGCTCCATCTCCTTGCACGAGACGCACCAGTCGGCGTAGAAATCGAGCATCACCGGTCTACCAGGGGCGCGCAGCCTGTCGTCCAGCTCGGTGATCGAGTTAACCCGCGTCCACTTGGTGGACGCCGCCGTCGACGTGCCCGCTCCCGCGAGTCCGGCCAGCGGCCGCAGCGGATCGCGGCTGCCGGCAAGCGTGCCGACCAGGATTGCGATGCCCGCCACAAGCGCCATCAGGCCAACGCCCTTCCACAGTCGCGCGTAGCCGGACGCGTTGGCCGGCAGCGAATCGAGCGCGCGCAGGAACATCGCCGATCCGATCAGCAGCGCGGCCCATAAAAGCATTTCCAGCGCCGGCGGAATCACCGGCGATACGACCCAGATAGCCACCGCGAGCAGCAGCACGCCGAAGAATTTCTTCACCCCTTCCATCCAGGGACCGGACTTGGGCAGCAGCGCGCCCTCGGAGACCCCCACCGCGACGAGCGGCACGCCCATCCCGATCGCCATGGCGAACAGCGCTGCGCCGCCCCGCGTGACGTCGCCCGACTGCGAAATGTAGAGCAGAGCGCCTGCCAGCGGCGCGGCGACGCAGGGGCTCACGATCAGCGCAGAGAGCGCGCCCATCACCGCGACCGATGCGACGCGTCCGCCCTGCAGCCGTTGATGCGCCCTCGAAACGTGGTGCTGCAGGAAGCCCGGCAGCTGCAGGTCGTGGAAGCCGAACATCGACAGCGCCAGCCACACGAACACGAGGGCAAATGCGCCCAGCACCCAGGGGTTCTGCAGGGCGGCCGAGAGCATCGACCCCGAGTAGGCCGCCGCCACCCCCGCCGCGGCATAGGTCACCGCCATGCCGAGCACGTAGGAGATCGACAGCGTGAGGGCGCGCAGCTTGTTCAGGCTCTTGCCCTCTCCTGCGACGATGCCTGAGATAATCGGAACCATGGGCAGCACGCAGGGCGTGAAGGTAAGCAGCAGCCCGAAGCCGAAGAAGATCAGGATCAGGAGCCAGGGGCTCCCCTCGAACAAGGCGGCAATGTCGCGGTCGCTTGCGAACAGCGAAAAGCGCGCTGCGGGCGCGACCGCGCGCGGCCCCTCGGCGAGCTCCGGCGGCCCCGCAGCGGGCTCCGAGCCGAGCGCGGCAATCCGGATCGTTGCCGTCGAGTCCATCGGCACGTAACACACCCCCAGGTCCGCGCAACCCTGCGAGGTGACCTTGAGCAAAAGGGTCGTCGCCAGCGGCGATGTGCGCTCGAGCGGGATGCGGATGTCTACGGCCCTGCGGTAAGTCTCGATCTCGCCGAAAAACTCATCCTTCTTCCTGATTCCGGCCGGGAACTCCGGCGCACCCAGCTTCGCGCCGTTCACCCCTTCGAGGGCAAAGCGGAACTTGTCGCGGTACATGTAGTAGCCGTCGGCGATCTTGAAACTCACCTCCACGGCATCCGCGCCGAGCGCGCGGGCCGAGAATTGAAACGCCTTCTCCGGCTCGAGCAAATCGCCAGACGACGCACCCAGGTTGAGTTGCGCAAGGGCCGGCGCGGCGACCAGCGCTGCCAGCACGGCGACCAGACGGATCCACGGCTTCATGCGGGGGTGGTTTCTTCGGCGATCCAGCGCAGGTACTCGGGCAGTCCGCGCTCGATTGGGACCGCCACGATTTCGGGAAGTTCGTATGGGTGCCCGGCGCGGATTGCCTGCTCGAGCGCCGCGTAGCGTTCGGGCGTGGTCTTGATCAACAGCGGGTGCTCTTCGTCGTGCCGCACTTCGCCCCGCCAGCGGTACACCGAGCGACACGGGGACAGAATGTTGACGCAGGCCGCCACGCGGCGCTCCACGAGCTGCACCGCCAGGGCTTCCGCGGCCGGCCGGTCGGGCAGATTGGTCAAGACCAGCAGCGCGCTCAAGCGGTCACCTTCACGCCCGAGAGGCCGTCGTAAACCGTCGGATGGCGCAGCCGCACGCCCAGCATCTCCTTTAACCTTCGATTGTCGAGGCGCCGCGACTCACTCATGAACGAGAGCAGCGCGGCGGGAATTCTACTCTCCGCACCACGGCGCGCGATGCGGCCCGGACGCGGCAGGCCGGCGCGGTCGGCCACCAGGTCGAGCCATTGGCCCATCTTCATGTCCGTATCGTCCGACGCGTTGTAGACCCCCGGCGGAGCGTCTTCGGCCATGGCCCGCAGCGCCGCGGCGGCCAGATCGTCTGCGTGGACATGGTTGGTGTAGATGTCGTCCTCGTCGCGCAGCGCGGGCGTGCCCGCCCGCAGGCGCTCGAGCGGCAGCCGGTCGACGGCGTAGATCCCGGGCGCGCGCAGCACGACCAGCGCGACGCCCAGGCGTGCGCACCACTCCTGCAGGCGGCGTTCCGCGTCGACGCGACGCCCGGCACGCGGCGATTGCGGGTTCGGCGCACGCGTCTCGTCCACCAGCGCATCGCCGCAGTCGCCGTACACGCCGCTCGTGCTGACGTAGACGATGCGCCCGGGTAGAATGCCGCGCTCCAGGATCGCCAGCAGGTTAGCGGTGCGCGGGTCGCCGTCGCCCGTGCCGGGGGGCGGCGCGCAATGCAGCACCGTATCGGCCCAGCCATCGATGCCCGCCAGCGTTTCCGGCCGGTCGAGGTCGCAGCCAGAGCGGCGCGAGAGCGGACGGACTTCGGTGCGGTCAGGCAATTGCGACACCAGGCGACGCGCGATGTCGCCGAAACCGGCGATCAGAAGGCGTTTCATGCATCCATTCTAACCAGCACCTGCAATGAGCAAATTCAAGGTCACCCTTCAGCCAAGCGGGCACGTATTCGAGGTCGAACACGGCGAATCGGTTCTCGCGGCCGCCTTGCGGCACGGGTTCGTGCTGCCCTATGGCTGCAGGAACGGCGCCTGCGGCAGCTGCAAGGGCAGGGTCCTGGAGGGTAGCGTCGATTACGGCACCTACCAGGAAAAGGCCTTGCCCGCAGTCGAAAAGGCCGAGGGTAAGGCGCTTTTCTGCCAGGCCAAACCGCTGTCGGACCTGGTGCTCGAGGCGCGGACGATCGGCGCGGTAAAGGACATTCCGATCAAGACCCTGCCCTGCCGCGTGCAGAAGATGGAACGGCTGACCGACGACGTCATGCTGCTGTACCTGAAGCTGCCCGCCAACGAGCGGCTGCAGTTTCTTGCCGGACAGTACCTGGAATTTCTGCTGCGCGACGGATCGCGCCGTAGCTTCTCGATGGCCAATGCGCCGCACGACGACGAGCTGATCCAACTGCACGTGCGGCACGTGCCGGGCGGACAGTTCACCGACCACGTGTTCGGCAAGATGAAGGAGCGCGACATACTGCGCTTCGAGGGGCCGCACGGGACCTTCTTTCTGCGCGAGGATTCGGACAGACCGATCGTGTTCGTCGCCTCAGGCACCGGTTTCGCGCCGATCAAGTCCGTGATCGAGCACGCCCTGGCCGAAGAGGTGCGGCGGCCGATGACCCTTTTCTGGGGCGGCCGACGGCCAAAGGACTTGTACTTGAATCAACTTGCGCTCAGGTGGGCCGCTGAGCACCCGAATTTTCGCTACGTACCGGTGATCTCCGACGCTCTGCCAGAAGACGATTGGCGCGGGCGCACCGGGTTCGTACACCGCGCGGTGATGCAGGACTTCCCCGACCTCGCGGGCTACCAGGTCTACGCTTGCGGCGTGCCGGTGATGGTGGATTCAGCCAAGCGCGATCTCGTCGCGCAATGCGGACTGCAGGAAGAGGAGTTCTACGCCGACTCGTTCACCACCCAGGCCGACCTCGCTCAGGCCGCGCCTTCGCCCAAGTAGGCTTCGCGCACCCTGGGGTCCGCGAGCAGACTCTTCGAATCCGCGGCGAGCGCCAGCACGCCCGACTCCATGACGTAGCCGCGTCCGGCGATCTCGAGCGCGAGCTTGGCGTTCTGCTCCACCAACAGGATGGTCACGCCCTGGCGCGCGATCTCGCACACGATTTCGAGAATTTTGGCGACCATCAGCGGCGCGAGCCCCATCGACGGCTCGTCCAGCAGCAGCAGCCTGGGCCGGCTCATCAGCGCGCGCCCAATAGCGAGCATCTGCTGTTCTCCGCCCGACAGCGTGCCGGCGGTCTGCATGCGCCTCTCGGCCAAACGCGGAAACAGCCCGTGCATGCGCTCGAGGTCGCGCGCTACGTTGGCATCGTGGCGCGCGTAAGCGCCCATTGCCAGGTTCTCCGCCACCGTAAGCTGGGGAAAGACACCGCGCCCCTCGGGCACCAGGACCAGACCGCGCCGTGGCAGTTCGTATACCGGCTTCTTGGATATCTCCTGCCCGGCGTAGCGTACGCTCCCGCTGCGCGATGGTAGCAGGCCGCAGATCGCCTTCAGGGTCGAAGTCTTGCCCGCACCGTTGGCGCCGATCAGGCACACTAGCTCGCCTTCGGCGACAACGAGGTCGACACCCTTTACGGCGCGAATGCCGCCGTAGTGCACCTCCAGGCCCTTGACCTCGAGCAGATTCATGTCGTCGCCGGGGTCCCGAGATAGGCTTCGACCACTTTCGCGTCGCGCTGCACCTCCGCCGGCAGCCCTTCGGCAATGCGCTCCCCGTAGTCCAGCACCAGCACGCGATCGCAGACCTTCATCACCAGGCGCATGTCGTGCTCGATCAGCAGCACGGTCAGGCCACCGTCACGAATCCGCCCGATCAGCTCGCCGAGCGCGAGGCGCTCGGAGGGATTCATCCCCGCAGCAGGCTCGTCCAGCGCCAGCAGCTTCGGGTCCGTCGCCATCGCACGCGCGATTTCGAGGCGCCGCTGATCGCCATAGGGCAGGCTTCCGGCCGGATCGTTCGCGCGGGCGCGGATTCCGACATAGTCCAACAATTCGAGCGCACGTTTTTCAATCTCCCGCTCCTCGCTGCGCGTGTGCGGATCGCGCAGAAGCGCGCCGAACACTCCCGCCCGCGTACGCACGTGGCGGCCAATCATCACGTTTTCCAGTGCCGAGAGATTTGCGAACAGGCGGATATTCTGGAACGTGCGCGCGATTCCGCGTTCGGCCACCTGGTGCGGCTTGAGCTCTGCGAGCGGCTCGCCGTCGAAGCTGAACTCGCCTTCATCCGGTTCGTAAATCCCCGTAAGGACGTTGAATAGCGTGGTCTTGCCAGCACCGTTGGGTCCGATCAAGCCGTATATCTCGCCGCGTCGGATCGCGAACGAGACATTGGACAACGCCTGTACCCCGCCGAAGCGCTTGCCCACTCCAGAGACGACCAGCAGATCGCTCATTCGGCGCGCTCCGCGAGTTCGCGCTTGCGCACCGCCGACGGCAGCAACCCGGCCGGGCGAAACAGCATCACCAATACCAGCGCCAGGCCGAACAGCAGCATGCGGATGACTTCAGGCTCGATCAGCATGCGCCCGAACAACCATTGCTGCACCGGCTGGACCGTAAAGCGCAGGATGTCCGGCACGAAGGACAGCAGCACCGCGCCGAGCACCACGCCCCATACGTTGCCCATTCCGCCCAGCACCACCATCGACACGACCATGATTGACTCGACCAACACGAAGCTCTCGGGGGAGATGAATTCCTGGATTGCCGCGAAAACACCCCCGGCCAGGCCGCCGAAGGACGCGCCCATGGCATAGGCGAGCAGCTTGAGATTCGTGGTATTGATGCCCATCGCGCGAGCGGCGATCTCGTCTTCGCGAATCGCCTCCCAGGCGCGGCCGATGCGCGAGTTCTGCAGCCGAAGATTGAGGGCGATGATCACCGTCACCAGCACGATGATCAGATAGTAGTATTTCGTCGGCCCACTGAACTGCAGGCCGAAAATCTTCTGATAGGAGGCGAAGCTGAATCCGTCGAGGCGGAAAGGATCGATACCGATTATTCCCTGAGGCCCGTTGGTAATGTTTACCGGTCGTGCCAGGTTGTTCAGAAAGATGCGAATGATTTCGCCGAAGCCAAGCGTGACGATGGCTAGATAATCGCCGCGCAGCTTGAGCGTCGGGGCGCCGAGCAGAACCCCGAATAAGGAGGCGATCGCAGCTCCGATCGGCA
Source organism: Burkholderiales bacterium (assembly GCA_049582365.1). Taxonomy (GTDB): domain Bacteria; phylum Pseudomonadota; class Gammaproteobacteria; order Burkholderiales; family SG8-39; genus DAHVFK01. The sequence goes on from JBAUTW010000358.1 coordinate 7,740, forward strand.
GGATGACCCAGAAAGGAAGGTGCAGGCCGAAGTGCGGGCTCGCGAGCAGAGCGTAGGTATAGGCCCCAATGCCGTAGAACGCGATGTAGCCGAGGTCGAGCAGACCCGCAAAACCGACCACGATGTTCAGGCCGAGCGCGAGCATGACGTAGAGCAGCGCGAGGTTGGTGACTCGCACCCAGGTAGTGCCGATCTGGGTGAGCGCGAACGGCAGTGCGATCAGGACCGCGACGATCAGCACCATCGCCGACCAGAATACGACCGCGGGCGGCTTCGTTCTCGCGCTCATGCCCGGTCGCCGATGCGCTCGCCGAGCAGCCCCGAGGGACGGAATACGAGCACCATGATCAGCACCGCGAACGCGAAGACATCCTGATAGTTCGAGCCGAACAGAACGAAATGCCCGTCGTTCGCGCAGCGTTGAGTGAGCCAGTCGGACACGCCGGAAATCTTGCACAAGTCGGTATAAGTGCCGATGTATCCGGCGCCCAGCGCTTCGACGATCCCAAGCACGACGCCGCCAAGCATGGCGCCCGGAACGTTGCCGATGCCGCCGAGCACCGCCGCGGTGAACGCCTTCAGGCCCAGAATCGAGCCCATCGTGTACTGCGCGATGCCGTAATAGGTTCCCACCATTACCCCGGCCACCGCGGCGAGGCCTGCACCGATCGCGAAGGTAGCGGCGATCACGCGGTTGATGTCGATACCCATCAAGCCCGCGACCTGCGGGTTCTGCGCGGTGGCGCGCATCGCGGTCCCGAGGCGCGTGCGGTAGACCAGTACCGCGAGCGCGGCCATGATCGCGATGCAGGTCAGGATGATCACGACCTGCACGTTGGTGATCGTCGCGCCGGCAATGGTGTAGAGCTTGATGTCGATGATCTGCGGAAACGCGAGAATGTTGCGGCTCCACACCAGCATCGCCAGGTGCTGCAGAATGATCGAGACGCCGATGGCGGTGATTAGCGGTGCGAGGCGCGGCGCCCGGCGCAGCGGCCGATACGCCAGCCGCTCCATGGCGTAGCCGACCAGTACGCAGACCGGGATCGCGCATCCAGTGCCGATCAGGACCACTACGAGCGGCGACAGGCCCGTGCCGGCAAGAGCGTTGATCACCGTGAACGCGACCATCGCGCCGATCATCACGACCTCGCCATGGGCAAAGTTGATCAGCTGGATGATGCCGTAAACCATGGTGTAACCGAGCGCCACGACCGCGTACACGGCCCCGAGCGTGATGCCGTTGATGAGCTGCTGGATGAAAATATCCATGCGCGGCAGAGCCTAGCAAACTCTTCGCTGGCTGCCAAAAAGGAAACGGCACCCGAGGGTGCCGTTTCGCCGCCACATCGCTGGCAGGAGGCTTACGCGCCGCCCATGCTCTTCATGAACTGATCGAACGAGATGGTCTTGCCCGACTTGACCACCGCGATCGGCTGCACCTTGCCGTTCTTCATCACGAAGATCGTGATCTCGGCGTCCTTGCGGTCGCCCTTGGCGTCGAACTGGATATTGCCCGTTGCGCCCGTGTAGTTGATCTTGTGCAGGAACGGCAGGTATTTCGCAGGGTCGGCGGAATTCGCCTCCTTCATCGCCTGAATCAACAGGTTCGCGGCGTCGTAGGTGAACGGCGCGTACAGAATCGGATCGGTGTTGAACTTCGCCTTGTAGGCCTGGAGAAAAGCCTTTGAGGCTGCTTCCGGCGGAATGCCGGCCTGCGAGCAAAGCATCCCTTCGGCCGCTTCTCCTGCCAGCTCGTGCATCTTGTCCGTGCACGCGCCGTCACCGAACGCGAACACGGCCTTGATCCCGAGCTCGCGCGCCTGCTTCATCAGCGGGCCGCCGGTGGCGTCCATGCCGCCGAAGAACACCGCATTGGGCTTCTCGCCCTTGATCTTGGTCAGCACCGCCTTCCAGTCGGTGGTCTTGTCGGTGCCCTTCTCGCGCGCCAGCACTTTCACGCTCTCGGCCTTGAGCGTCTTCGCGACCTGGTCGGCGAGTCCTTCGCCATAGGCAGTGGAGTCGTCGATCACTGCGACCACCTTCGGCTTTTCGGTCGCCGCAAGGTAACTCGCGATCGCGGGACCTTGCTGGTCGTCGCGGCCTACCACGCGGAATATGTTGTCGAACCCCTGTTCGGTGAGCTGTGGATTGGTTGCCGAGCCAGTGATCATCGGGATACCGGCCTGGTGATAAATCGCCGACGCCGGAATCGTAACGCCGGAGTTGAGGTGCCCAACGACACCTGCGACCTTGTCGTCGACCAGCTTTTGCGCCACGGTGGTGCCGACCTTCGGATCCGCCTGATCGTCTTCGGAAATCAACGTGAAGTGCGCCGGCTTGCCGTCGATCGTCATCTTCGCAGCGTTAGCCTGGTCGATCGCCAACACCACGCCATTCTCATTGTCCTTGCCGAGGTGGGCGATGCTGCCGGTGAGCGGTCCAACGGTGCCAAGTGTGATTTCAAGTGTTGAAGCAGGTGCCGGTGCGGCCGAGGCCTGAGGCTTGGGCGCCTCCGGTTTCTTTTCTTCGCCGCAGCCCGCCAGACCGATCGCGGCCACGGTGGCGAGAACCGTAAATACGTGCTTTATGTGCTGCATACGACCTCCGGGTGAAAAGGCTAGGCGAATCGCGCGTCTGTGATGATAAATGAAAAGGGCCGGTCGGGCCGGCCCTTGCGCAACGTTCGGCGCGCGACTACTACTTAAGCGACAGGACCCACTTTACCAGCGCCTTGACGTCAGCATCGGGAACGCTGGAGTTGGGGGGCATCGGGATGTTGCCCCAAACGCCGGAACCGCCCTTCTCCACCTTCTGCACCAGTTTCGCCTCGGCGTCCTTCTGCCCGGCGTACTTCTTGGCGACATCCTTGTAGGCGGGGCCCAGGACCTTGTGGTCCACGGCGTGGCAGGCAAGGCAGTTGTACTTCTTGGCCATCGCAAGGTCCGCCCGAGCCGGCGCAGCGGCAAAGGCCAGGCAAGCCAAGGCAACGGATAGAACGACGCGTTTCATTACAAGCTCCTTACGCAACAAAGGGATAATCCGTACCGCACCGCAACAGCGACCCCGTGGAAAGCGCGCCATGCTACCCTTTTGCGGGGCGTTTGCAAGCCAGCTTAACACTCTCAAGGTCGCTCATCGGCGGCAGACAAGTAACGCCCTGGCATAGCCATCCGTTGACCGGCTCGGGGCGCTGGGGCTTATCCAGCACCGGCGGCAAGCCGCTGACGCCGTTGGGAATTGCGGCCACCTGAGCGTCCGGCAGGAACTCCCGGGCAAGTTGGGCCGACCAGTATGCCAACGTGTTCGGTTCGCCCCTTAGCACCAACAGCGTGGGCGGGACGACCGCCTCCTCGAGCGCCAGCGCCATGGCGCCGAATCCGGCCGGGTGGTCGCGCATGGTCGGCAGGTAGAGCTCCAGCGTGCGCTCGGCCGCTCGCGCGTAGCGATCCTCGCCGGTCAGTGCCGCGAGCCTGCCGAGCGCCCAAGCGGCAACTCCGTTGCCAGACGGCGTTGCGCTGTCGTGTCCCGGCTTTGGCCGATGGATCAGTCGCTCGTGGTCGCGGGCGGTGAAATAGAACCCGCCCGCCTCGCGGTCCTCGAACTGATCGAGCAATGTCTCGGCCAATTCTTCGGCGAACTCAAGCTCGGCCAGCGAAAAGCACGCTTGCTGCAACTCGATCAGCGCGGCGACAAGAAAAGCGTAATCGTCCAGGTACGCGTTCAGGTGGGCCCTGCCGTCCTTGTAGGTTGCCAACAGCCGCCCATTCCGCCACATATGCGCGCGGATGAATTCCAGGGCGCGACCGGCCGACTCGAGCCACGCCGGCTGTCCGAAAACGCGCCCCGCATGCGCCATGCCGCGGATCGCAAGCGAATTCCACGACACTAGCACTTTCTCGTCGCGACCCGGCCGCACGCGCTTCTCGCGCGCCGCCAGCAGCTTCGCGCGTGCCGATGCGAGCAACGTGCCGCCATCCGCCCCGAGCGGGCTCGCGACGTGAAGATGCCAGTAACGGTGCTCGAAGTTGGGTGAATCGTCGAGACCGTAGTGCGCGGCCATCACCGCGTACTCCTGTTCGTCCAGCAGCTGTTGCACCTCTTCGCGGTCCCAGACGTAGAATTTGCCTTCTTCATGCTCCGAGTCGGCGTCGAGCGACGAGTAGTAGCCGCCTTCCGGCGACTGCATCTCGCGCATGATCCACCCAGCAGTCTCTTCGGCGCACCGAGCGAAGCGCGCCTCGCCGGTGGCGAGCCAGGCATCGGCCAGCAGCCCGAGCAGCGGTCCATTGTCATACAGCATCTTCTCGAAGTGCGGGATCGCCCACTGCGCATCGACGCTGTAGCGGCAAAACCCGCCGCCCAGCTGGTCGTAGATCCCACCATCGCACATGCGCGCCAGCGTAATGCGGGCCATGTCGAGCGCCATGCGGTCGCCGTCTTTCGCCCACGCGCGCAGGCACAGCTCCAGATCGGTCGGATGCGGAAACTTCGGCGCACCGCCGAAGCCGCCGAAGCGCGGGTCGAAATTTTCCCGCAGGCTGTCGAGCGCGGCCTTGATCGGCGCGGCGTCGAACTCCGAGCGATGGCCGCCGCCACTGGGCACGGTGCGCGCAAGGGCGCTGCGCAGCTGCGCGTTCTGCTGCCCGATATCGGCGCGCTTTTCCCGCCAGATCGCGGCGATGCGCTCCAGCAGATCGGCGAATCCCGGCAGGCCGTAGCGTGAGGTCTTGGGGAAATAGGTGCCGCCGAAGAAAGGCGTGCCGTCCGGCGAGAGAAACATTGTCAGTGGCCAGCCGCCGGGGCGCTGCGCGAGCATCTGGTGCGCCGTCTGGTAGATCTGGTCGATATCCGGCCGTTCCTCGCGGTCGACCTTGACGTTGACGAACAGCCGATTCATTGCCGCTGCGACATCGGGGTCTTCGAAGCTCTCATGCGCCATCACATGGCACCAGTGGCAAGCCGAGTAGCCGACCGACAGCAGCACCGGCTTATCCTCGCGGCGCGCGCGCTCGAGCGCCTCCGCGCCCCACGGGTACCAGTCGACCGGGTTGGCGGCGTGCTGCTGGAGATAGGGAGAGGTCTCGTTCGCTAGTCGGTTGGGCATGGCGTTGCTCGCGGCCTCGGGCTAATGCAGCATTGGCGCATGTTAAACACCAAAGACCCTCGCGCAGCAGAGGTCTTGCGCTTCTGGTTCGGCGACGATGCCGTCTACGGCAAGCCCAGGAAGGCCTGGTTCGAAAAGAATCCCGAGTTCGACCGCGAAATTCGCTCGCGGTTTCTACTGCTCCACGAGAGGGCCGCCGGTGGTGAACTGGATCACTGGCAGAGCATGCCGGGCGAATGTCTCGCGCTCGTCATCGCGCTCGACCAGTTTCCGCGCAACATTTTTCGCGGCGAAGCAAGAGCCTTCGCCTTGGACGCGCGCGCTCTTGGCGCGGCGCGGCGAGCGATCGAAGCCGAGTATGACGCGGGCATGCTGGCGGTCGAGAGGCTGTTCCTGTACTTGCCGTTCGAGCACAGCGAGTCCCTCGACGACCAGTGGTGCTCGCTGGCGCTTATCGGCCGGCTCGCGCCCTGGCCGGAGACTGCAGACGTCTTTCCCTATGCGGTACGGCATTGGGAAATCGTGCGTCGCTTCAGGCGCTTCCCGCATCGCAACGCCGCACTTGGGCGCGCAAGCACGCCCGAGGAGCTCGAGTTCCTGAAACAGCCTGGCTCGGGCTTCTAGTCCAGGTCGGTGACCGCGCCCTTGGAGGCGGTCGATACCAGCCGCGTGTACTTGGCCAGCAGCCCTCGCGTGTAGCGCGGCTTGGGCGCCTTCCACTTCTTGCGCCGGGCGGCAAGCTCCCTTGCCGACACGTTGAGTTGGATCAAGCGCTTCTTGGCGTCGATGGTAACCGAGTCGCCCTCCTTCACCAGCGCGATGGTGCCGCCGACGAATGCCTCGGGTGCGACGTGCCCCACCACCATGCCCCAGGTGCCGCCAGAGAAACGCCCGTCGGTCAGGAGGCCGACTGATTCGCCCAGGCCCTGGCCGATGAGTGCCGAGGTCGGCGCCAGCATCTCCTGCATGCCCGGACCGCCCTTGGGGCCTTCGTAGCGGATCACGATTACCTCCCCCGGCTTGATCTTCTTCGCCATGATCGCCTTCATGCACGCGGGCTCGGAGTCGAATACCCGCGCCGGGCCCGTGATCGAGGTTTTCTTCAATCCGGTGATCTTCGCCACGCAGCCTTCGGTCGCGAGGTTGCCCTTGAGGATCGCAAGGTGGCCCTGCTTGTACATCGGGTCCGACCAGGGACGGATCACCTGCTGGTCGGAGCGCGGCTGATCCGGCACGTCCTCGAGCATTTCGGCGATGGTCTTGCCGTGGATGGTCATGCACTCGCCGTGCAGCACGCCGTTCTTGAGCAGGATCTTTAGCACTTGTGGCACACCGCCGGCGCGGTGGAAGTCGACAGCGACGAAGCGCCCGGAGGGCTTCAGGTCGCAAAGCACCGGCACCTTCCTGCGCATCCGTTCGAAATCGTCGATGGTCCATTTCACGCCCGCCGCGCTCGCGATCGCGAGGTAGTGCAGCACCGCGTTGGTCGAGCCGCCGGTCGCCATCACCAGCGCGACCGCGTTCTCGAGCGACTTGCGGGTGATGATGTCGCGCGGCCTGAGGTTGTTGTGCACGGCCTGCACCAGCACGCGCGCCGATTCCGCGGCCGAGTCGGCCTTTTCCGGATCGGGTGAGGCCATCTGACTCGAGCCGAGCAGGCTCATGCCGAGCGCCTCGAAGGAGGAACTCATGGTGTTGGCCGTGAATTGCCCGCCACAGGCGCCCACGGACGGACAGGCGTTCCGCTCGATCCCGACGAAGTCCTCGTCGTTCATCTTACCGGCGGTGTAGGCGCCCACCGCCTCGAAGGCGGACACGATGGTGAGGTCCTGCCCCTTCCACTTGCCGGGTTTGATGGTGCCGGCGTAAACGAAGATGCCCGGTACGTTCATGCGCGCCAGCGCCATCATGCCGCCCGGCATGTTCTTGTCGCAGCCGCCGACCACGAGCGCGCCGTCCATCGCCTGTCCATTGACTGACGTCTCGATCGCGTCAGCGATCACCTCGCGCGACACGAGCGAGTATTTCATCGCCTCGGTACCCATGCCGATGCCGTCGGTGACAGTGGGAAAGCCGAACACCTGCGGCTTGGCGCCCGCCGATTCGAGCGCCGCCATGGCGCGATCCACCAGCGGCTGGATGCCGGCGTTGCACGGGTTAAGAGTCGAGTGGCCGTTCGCAACGCCGACGATCGGCTTGTCGAAGTCGCCGTCCTTGAAACCCACCGCACGCAACATTGCACGATTGGGCGAGCGCGCGACGCCCTGAGTGATGAGCCGGCTCCTGCGATTGTCAGCCATGTAGCGCCTCCGAACGATAGAATCGAATTCTACCGTGCTGATCCACCCAAATATCGACCCGGTCGCGATCTCGATCGGACCGCTTGCCGTGCGCTGGTACGGCCTGATGTACCTCGCCGGCTTCATGGCGGCGTGGTGGCTCGGGGTCAAGCGCATCAAGGCGGGCCTCGCCCCGGTGACGCGCGAACAGTTCGACGACCTGCTGTTCTATGCCGTGCTCGGGGTGATCCTCGGCGGGCGCCTCGGCTACGTGCTGTTCTACAAGCCGGGCTACTACTTCTGGCATCCGCTCGAAATTTTCGCGGTCTGGCACGGCGGCATGTCCTTCCACGGCGGCTTCCTGGGCGTGCTGGCGGCGATGGGTTACGCCGCTCGCAAGCATCGGGTGAACTGGTGGGCGCTGATGGACTACATCGCCCCGCTGGTGCCGATCGGACTGGGGGCGGGACGGCTCGGCAACTTCATTAACGGCGAGCTGTGGGGACGCGTCACGACCTTGCCCTGGGGCATGGTGTTCCCCGGCGCGGGCCCGCTGCCCCGCCATCCCTCCGAACTGTATGAGTTCGCGCTCGAAGGCGTGGCGCTGTTCGCGATCCTGTGGTGGTTTTCGTCCAAGCCGCGCCTGCGCGGCCAAGTGTCGGCCCTGTTCCTGGTTGGTTACGGCAGCTTTCGTTTCATCGCCGAATTCGCCCGCGAGCCGGACGACTTTCTAGGCTACCTCGCGCTGCACCTCAGCATGGGACAGTGGCTGAGCCTGCCGATGATCGTGGCGGGGCTCGCACTGTTCGCCTGGAGCGCGCGACGAAGCTAGGCGAGCGCGCGCTCGAGTACGCGCGCCACGTGCAGCGCCTCGCGCCGGGCGCCGTGCGCGATCTGGTGCCGGCAACTCGTGCCATCAGCCACCAGCAAAGTTTCTGGTGCCGCGGCTCGCATCGCCGGCAGCAGGCTCGCCTCGGCCATCTTCATCGAAACCGCGTAGTGCTCGGCCTCGTAGCCGAAGCTGCCGGCCATGCCGCAACAGCTACTCTCGACAGGCGTCACGCGAAGGTTTGGGACCAGCGCCAGGACTTTCTCCACCGCGCCCATGGCACCGAACGCCTTCTGGTGGCAATGCCCGTGCAAGAGGGCCTCCTTCCCGATCGGCTTGAGCGTCAGCGAAAGTCTGCCGCCCTCGGCTTCGCACGCGAGGAACTCCTCGAATAGGAACGCCTGCTTCGCCAGCGCCCCGCTGTCTGGAAGCATCACGGTGAATTCGTCGCGCAGCGAGAACAGGCACGACGGCTCCAGGCCGACGACCGGCACGCCGCGCTCAACCCAGGGCGCGAGCGCCTCGAGCATGCGCTTTGCTTCGCGCTTCGCTTGGTCAACCAGTCCCGCGGACAGGAAAGTGCGGCCGCAGCACAGCGGGCGCCCGCCGTCGGCCGGACGGGCCTCGCAAACGCGGTATCCGGCTGCTTCGAGCACACGCTGCGCCGCGCGCGCGTTATCGGGCTCGAAGTAGCGGTTGAAGGTGTCGACCAGTAGCACGACCTCGCGCCCGCTCGCCGGCGCAGGGGCTCGGGCGCCGAACGCGTCACGCCGCCAGGCGGGCATCGAGCGTTCGGCGGCAAAGCCGGCGAAGCGCTTTCCCAGCGCCTGGGCCGCGTTGGCGAGCGGCGCGATGCGCGCGAGCCAGGGCGCGTAGCGCGGCAGGTAGCCGATCAGCCGGTCGCGCAGCGTCAGGCCGTGACGGGCGTTGTAGTGCGCCAGGTATTCGATTTTCATGCGCGCCATGTCGACCCCGGTCGGGCATTCGCGTTTGCAGCCCTTGCATGAAACGCATAGCTCAAGTGCATCCTTCGCGTCGTCGAACGGCAACTGGCCTGACAGCGCGAGTCGCAGCGTATTCGCGCGTCCCCGTGTAAGGTGCGTTTCGTCGCGCGTGGCGCGGTACGACGGGCACATAGTGCCGGCGTCGAATTTGCGACAGTGGCCGTTGTTGTTGCACATTTCGACCGCCTTGTCCCAGCCGCCCCATTCCCGCCAGTCCAGAACCGTGACCGGCACGCGCGTCGCATACCCCGGCGGATGGCGGAAAAGGCGCTCGTCGTCCATCTTCGACGGTGCGACGATCTTGCCCGGATTCATCAAACCCCTCGGATCCAGCCAGCCCTTGATTTCGGCCAGGCACGCGGTGAGGCGCGGGCCGAAGAAGGGCGCAATCCACTCTGAGCGCACCAGCCCGTCGCCGTGCTCGCCGGAGTAGGCGCCCTTGTACTGCTTTACCAGCGCACTCGCTTCTTCGGCGATGGCGCGCATCTTGGCCGCCCCCTCTCGGCGCATATCGAGCACCGGCCGCACGTGAAGCGTGCCGACCGACGCGTGCGCGTACCAGGTGCCGCGGGTGCCGTGCTTGGCGAACACCTGGGTCAGCCGGTCGGTGTATTCGGCAAGATATTCCAGCGGCACCGCGCAATCCTCGATGAACGACACCGGCTTGCCGTCGCCCTTCATCGACATCATGATGTTGAGTCCCGCTTTGCGCACCTCCCAGATGTCCTTCTGCAGCCTCGCGTCGGAGACTTCGACCACGCTGCCGGGCAGCCCGAAGTCGGCCATCAGCTGCACCAGGCGGCCCAGCTTGTCGAGCTGCGCGCTACCCGCCTCGCCCGCGAACTCGACCAGCAGGATCGCCTCCGGCTCGCCGCGGATGAAGGCGTCGACCGTGCCGCGAAACGCTCCGATCTCGCGCGCCAAGTCGATCATGGTGCGATCCACCAGCTCGACCGCGGATGGTCCCAGTTCGACGATGTGCCGCGTCAGGTCCATCGCGGTGTAGAACTTCGGGAAGTGGCATACCCCGAGCACGCGCGCCGACGGCAAGGGCGAGAGTCTGAGCTTGAGCCGCTCGAAGAACGCGAGCGTGCCCTCCGATCCCACCAGCAGGTGGGCCGCGTTGGCGTGCGGCGGACCGAGGTGATCGAGGTTGTATCCCGCCACCTTGCGCAGCACCTTTGGGAAGCGCGCCGCGATCTCGTCCCTTTCGCGCTCGTAGAGCGCGTTCAGCTTGGCGACGAAATCGAGATAGCGCGCCGGCCCGCTTGCCCCTTCGATCGGCCCGAATCGCCACTGCTCGCCCGTCGCGGTGAAGGCGTCGATCGCGAGCACGTTGTGGACCATGTTGCCATAGGCGATCGAACGCGAACCGCAGGAGTTGTTGCCGGCCATTCCGCCGAGGGTCGCCTGAGCGCTAGTCGATACGTCTACCGGGTACCACAGGCCGTGCGGGCGCAGAAGCGCGTTCAGCCGGTCGAGCACGAGGCCCGGTTGCACCAGCGCGGTGCCTGCCTCGAGATCCAGCTCGAGCAGCCGGTTGAGATACTTGGAGTGGTCGATTACCAGCGCGGCGCCGACTGTCTGCCCGCATTGCGAGGTTCCGGCGCCGCGCGGCAGGATGGGCACGCCCTGCTCGAGCGCGACTGCAATCGCGGCTCGCGCCGCTTCCTCGGTGCGCGGCACGACCACCCCGAGCGGCTCGATCTGGTAGATCGACGCGTCGGTCGAATAGCGACCGCGGCTGGCCGCGTCGAACAGGACTTCGCCGTCGACCTCCTTGCGCAGCCGCGCCGCGAGCGCGTTCACGCCGCCTGCTTGGGGCCTATCGCCTCGAGCACGGTGGCGAGCTTGGCCGACAGATGATCGCGCAGCAGCCGCTTCAGCCGCGCCGCGTCGCGCGCGGCCAGTGCAGCGAGGATCGCTTCATGTTCCTGCACCGCCGCGTTCCAGCGCTCCGGCGACAGGTTGGCCATATAGCGCACGCGCCGCACGTTTGCGTTCAGCTGGCGATAGGTTTGAGCGAGCACCGCGTTGCCCGAGGCTTCCACGATCTTGAGGTGAATGGCCTGGTTGTGGCGAAAATATCCGTCCAGATCGCCGCGCGCGTGCATCGCCAGCATCTCATAGTGCAGCGCCCGGACTTCGACGATGCTCCGGTCGCTCGCGTGGGCGCAGGCAAGCTCTCCCGCAAGGCTTTCGAGCGCTCCCATGACGGCGAGCGTCTCGGCAATGCGGGCCGGCTCGATCGGCGCGACCACCGCGCCGCGGTTGGGCAGCAACTCAACCAGACCCTCGGTGGCGAGCAGCTTGATCGCCTCACGTAGAGGCGTGCGCGAAACGCCCAGCCGCGTGCTCAGGACGCGCTCGTTGAGCCTCGATCCCGGTCCGAGTTCGCCCCGGACGATCAAGTCGCGCAGCCGATCGATGGCTTCTTCGTGCAAGGGCCGTCGGACGGCTGGAATTTCAATCGATGCGAGCGAACCCATCCTTGCATTCTAAGCTAGTTTGTATGCAAAATACAAAATCAAGGCTGCGATAGAGGCGCCATACCTCTGCGGCACGCAGCATTTTGTCTTTTGTATGCAAATTTGGAGGTGCTATGCCTCGCATTGCCGGCCGTCACTTTCTGCAAATTCCTGGGCCCACCAACGTTCCGGATCGGATATTGCGCGCGATCGATCTGCCCACGATGGATCATCGCGGGCCGGAATTCGCCGAGCTGGGCAAGTCCGTGCTGGCAGGGATGAAGCGAATCTTCCGCACGGAACAGGGCGAAGTCGTCATCTATCCCGCCTCGGGCACCGGTGCCTGGGAGGCTGGGCTCGTCAACACATTGTCGCCGGGCGACAAGGTGTTGATGGCCGAAACCGGCCAGTTTGCGGCGCTGTGGCAGCGGCTCGCCACGCGCCTTGGGCTGCAGGTCGAGTTTCTTCCCGGCGACTGGCGCCATGGCGCGGACCCGGAGTCGATCGAAAAGCGGCTGCGCGCCGACGCGCAGCAGGCGATCAAGGCCGTATGCGTGGTGCACAACGAAACTTCGACCGGCGTGACGTCCCGCATCGCCGAGGTGCGTAAGGCGATCGACGCCTCGGGCCACCCGGGGCTGTTCATGGTCGACACCATCTCCTCGCTGGCGTCGATCGACTACCGCCACGACGAGTGGGGCGTGGACGTGACCGTGGCGGGATCACAGAAAGGCCTGATGCTGCCGCCCGGGCTCTCATTCAACTGCCTCTCGCCCAAGGCGCTCGCTGCCTCCAAAAATGCATTGCTGCCGCGCAGCTACTGGGCCTGGGACGAGATGCTGGCGAACGGCAAGAAGGGCTTTTTCCCTTATACCCCGGCGACGAACCTGCTTTACGGCCTGCGCGAGGCCATCGCAATGCTGGAGGAGGAAGGGCTGGAAAACGTGTTCGCGCGTCACGAGCGCCACGCCGAAGCAACCCGGCGGGCCGTGCGCGCCTGGGGGCTCGAGGTCCTCGCGCTCGAGCCGGCCGAGTACTCGGCCTCGCTCACTGCGGTGCTGCTGCCCGCGGGGCAGGACGCCGACCGCGTGCGCAAGGTGATCCTCGAGCACTTCGACATGTCGCTCGGCACGGGCCTGGGCAAGCTCGCGGGCAAGGTCTTCCGCATCGGGCACCTGGGCGACTTCAACGACCTCGCGCTGATGGGCACCCTGGCCGGGGTTGAAATGGGGCTGATACTGGCAGGTGTCGGCGTGAAGCGCGAGGGCGTACAGGCGGCCATGGCATACCTCGCCGAGACGCACGCGAGCGGGCGGCGCGCCGCCGCCTGAGCCCGGGGAGCATCGAAATGGGACCGCTCGCCGGCCTTAAGGTGATCGAGCTCGCGCAGATCATGGCCGGCCCGACCTGCGGCATGCTGCTCGCCGACATGGGCGCCGACGTGGTCAAGGTCGAGCGCATCCCGGGTGGCGACGATACCCGCCGCATGAACCGGCCCGAGATCAACGGCGAGTCCGCCGCGTTCATGGCGATGAACCGCAACAAGCGCGGCATTGCCCTCAACCTCAAGCTGCCCGCGGCGCGCGAGGCGCTCAGGCGCATGGTGGCGCAGTCCGACGTGGTCACCGAAAATTACCGCCAAGGCACCATGGAAAAGCTCGGCCTTGGCTACGAGGCGCTGAAAGGCGTCAATCCGGCGCTCATCTATTGCTCGATCTCGGGCTACGGCCGCAGCGGTCCCTACGCGGACAAGGGCGGCTTCGACCTGATCGCGCAGGGGATGTCCGGCCTGATGGCGATCACCGGAGAGCCCGGCGGCGCACCGGTGAAGTCGGGCAGCCCGATCTGCGACATCAATGCCGGCATCCTGGGAGCGCTGGGCATCGTCTCTGCCTACGTCCATCGCCTCAGAACCGGCGAGGGCCAGCTGGTCGACACGTCGCTGTTCGAGGCGGGCATCCAGCAGACCTACTGGCAATCGGCGATCTTCTTCGCCACTGGGTACTCGCCCGGCCCGAGCGGATCGGCGCACATCCTTTCCGCGCCCTACCAGGCGTTCCACGCCAAGGACGGCTGGCTCACCATCGGCGGCGCAAACCAGCCTAACTGGGAGCGTCTGGCCCGCGTGCTCGGCGCGCCCGAGTGGCTGACAGACGAACGTTTTCGCACCAATACCGACCGGATGAAGCACCTCGAAACACTTGTGCCACTCATGAACGCGAAGCTCGGGCGCAAGACGGTGAAAGAGTGGACCGCGTTGCTGGAGGCAGAGGGCGTTCCCTGCGGGCCGATCAATTCGATCGGCGACATGGCCGCGGATCCGCAGACGCTTGCGCGCGACATGGTGGTCGAGCTCGATCACCCGCGCGCCGGCCGTACGCGCGCGCTAGGCCTGCCGATCAAGTTCTCGGCCACGCCCGGCCGCGTGGCCCGCCCGGCGCCATGCTATGGCGAGCACACGCGCGAAGTGCTGGATGAATTCGGCTTCAGTGCGCCGGAGATCGAAGCGCTGCTCGCCAGCGGTGCCGCCGCCTAGTGCGTCGACCGCAGCTCAAACCGAGCCGTCGGCACGCAGCTTCGCGATCTCGGCGTCGCTCCGTCCCAGTACGCCGCGCAGAATCTCGTCGGTGTGCTCACCAAGCAAGGGCGGCGGAACATTGTGCTCGACCGGAGTTCCCGAGAAACGCATCGGGCTTCGTATCAGCGCCACCTTTCCCGCAAGCGGGTGCGGGACCTCGATCTTGAGGCCGCGTGCGACGGCCTGAGACTCGCGGAACACCTGCTCGAGCGTGTTGATCGGACCGTTCGGCACGCCTGCGGCCTCCAGGGCCTCGGTCCACTCGTGCGTGGTTCGCCCGCTGAAGATCTTGTTCAGCATCGCCGTCAGCTCGGTGCGGTTCTCGACCCGCTTGCGATTTGTCGCGTAGCGCTCGTCGGTCGCGAGGTGCTGGCACTGCGCCACTTCGCAAAATTTTCGGAATAGATTGTCGTTGCCGCAGGCGAGGATCACGTCGCCATCGGACGTCTTGAAGGTCTGGTAGGGCACGATATTCGGGTGAGCATTACCCAGCCGCCGCGGCGAGACGCCGGTCGCGAGGTAGTTCGCGCCCTGGTTCGCGAGCACCGCCACCAGCGAATCGAGCAGCGCCAGATCAAGGTGCTGCCCGATCCCGTTTTCGGCCCGGTGCGCGAGCGCCGCGCACACGGCAATGGTCGCGTACATCCCGGTCATGATGTCCGCGATCGGGATGCCGGCCTTTTGCGGTCCGCCGCCGGGCAGGTCGTCGCGTTCGCCCGTGACACTCATCAATCCACCCATGCCCTGGATCATGAAGTCGTAGCCCGGCCGTTCCCGGTACGGGCCGGTATGGCCGAAGCCGGTGACCGAGCAGTAGACCAGGCGCGGATTCACCTGCTTCAGGTCGTCGTAGCCGAGGCCGTATCGTGTCAGGTCGCCGGGCTTGTAGTTCTCCAGCAGCACATCGCATTTCGCCGCCAACTCGCGCACGACGCGCTGGCCCTCGGGGTCGGCCAGATTGACGGTAATCGATTTCTTGCCCCGGTTGGCGCAGGCGAAGTAGGCGGACTCGCTGGTGTCCTTGCCTTCGGCATCCTTCAGCCAGGGCGGGCCGAAAGCGCGCGAATCGTCGCCCTTGAGCGGTCGCTCGACCTTGATCACCTCGGCGCCGAGATCGGCGAGATTCTGCCCGGCCCACGGCGCTGCGAGGACGCGAGAGAGGTCGAGTACGCGGATATGCGAGAGTGGGCCCGCCATGCAACCATCCTCTAGTGCGATTCAGGAGGCACCTTACTACCACAGAGCGGACAGCATGTGCAGCGCCAGCGCCAGCAAGAGCAGGCCAAACGCCATTCTGAGCCTGCGCACGGGCAGCCGGTGCGAGAAACGCGCGCCGAGCGGCGCGGTCAGCATGCTGGCCGCCACCACCGGCACCAGCGCCGGCAGATAGACGAAACCGAACGTGCCCGACGGCAGACCGGCGGCGTTCCAGCCTGCGTAAACGTAGCCCGCGGTGGATGCAAGCGCGAGCGGAAAGCCGAGCGCAGCCGCCGTGCCGATCGCCCGCTTCATGGGTACGTTGCACCAGGTCATGAACGGAATCGTCATGAACGCCGCCCCCGCCGCCACAAAGCTGGCCAGAAAGCTCACCACCGTGCCGACAACGCCAAGGCCGAGGCGGCCGGGTAGCTGGCGGGACGCCTGCGGCCGCACGTTGCGGAACATATTGAGCGCCGCGTAAAAGATGAACACGGTGAAGAAGATCGCCAGCGGCCGCGAAGGCACCGCGCCGGCGACCAGCGCGCCGAGCAGCGCGCCCGTCGCCAGTCCCGGCACCATTCCGACCACCACGCTCCAGTCGACCCCGTCGCGTACATGGTGCGCGCGCACGCTCGAAGCCGACGTGAATGGAATCGTCGCCATCGCTGTCGCGAGCGACAGGTGCATCAGGTGTTCGGAAGGGAAGCTCTTCGCAGTAAAGACGAATACCAGCACCGGCACGGTTATCATCCCGCCGCCGACGCCGAGCAGGCCGGCAAGAAACCCGACCGCGGTACCGATGGCGAGATAGGCGGCCCACCAGTGCATCAGCGCTCACCAAGCAGAAAGGAAACAAGTTCGGCAAAGCCGGCACCTGCCGCATTACGCGTGACATACTTGGGCATCGCAGCAAGGTGGCCGGCGAATCGCGACACGTTCGCCACACCGACCGAATTCTCGAAGAACGCGAACATCGGTGCGTCGTTCGGTGAGTCGCCGACGAATGTGAGCTCGGCGTTGGCGGTCTCGAGCTTCAGCCCGAAGCGCTCCTCGAGCAACAGGCGCGTGGTCGCCAGCTTGTCGTAGCGACCGAACCAGCCGTTGACGTGGATCGAGCTGATCTTCGCGTTCAAGCCCTCCTCCCGCATCAGCGCGGCGATGCGTTCGGCCGCTTCGAGCGGAAGGGGCGCGACGTCCTCGCAGTAGTCGATCGCCAGATCGTTCTCCCGGTAGGCTTGATCCGACGCCAGCGCGCAGCCCGGGACCTCTGCCAGGATTCGCCGCGCAATGGCCTCGAAGCGCACGCGATGGCGCGCGCGCTCGTCGTCCGTATCGATGTAGCGCTTGCGCAGGCGGCCGGCCGCCGCGTCGTGCCAGAAGTAGAACGCGCCGTTTTCGCCCACCACGGCGTCGACCGGCCACATGCGCGCAATGTGGTCGCACCATCCGGCGGGCCGCCCGGTAATCGGGACGACCAGCTTGGCGGCGCGCTTGAGGCGCTCCATCGCGCCGTAGGCCTGCGCCGTGAGTCGCCCGTCGCTGGTGAGCGTGTCGTCGATGTCGAACAGCAGGCCGCGGATGTGCTGCGGGTCGCGCAGCTCGGCAAGCGGCGTCATCGGCCGATGCGCTCGGCGACGCGTGCGCGCTGTACCTTGCTCATCGGCAGCCCGCACTTGGTACGGCGCCACAGTACGTCTTCGACCGAGCCGGCCCATTCGCGCTGCTGCAGGTAGACCAGCTCGCGTTCGCACAGGCCGGCACCGAAATCCTCACCCAGGTCGGACGCCGAGCGCGCATCGCCCAACACGTCGGCCGCCAGTGTCCCGTGCCGGCGCAGCACGCCGTCCCGCGTTTCCTGCGGCAGCCCGGCGTAGCGCGCGGCAAGCGCGCCGAGGGCCTGCGCCGGACTGCGGCCACCGAAATCGCCGCCGGGAAGCGGTGACCCGGCGGTCCATGCCGCCTTCATGCGCGGAAAGTACGATTCGAGCTTCCCCAGCACGTGCTCGGCAAGCCGGCGGTAGGTGGTGATCTTGCCGCCGAAAACCGACAGCACCGGCGCCTTGCCGTCTAGGTCGTCCACGCGCAAGGTGTAGTCGCGGGTGATCGCAGAAGGATCGCTGGTGCCGTCGTCATACAGAGGGCGCACCCCAGCGTAGCGCCAGACCGCCTGCGCCGGGGCGCACGGCCGGGCGAGGTAGCGGTTGACTGCGCGGCACAGGTAATCAATCTCCTCGGTGCTTGCTTCGGGGTGCGACGGGTCGCCCTCGTGCGCGACGTCAGTGGTGCCGATCAGGGTGTAGCGCTGCTCGAACGGGATCATGAAGACCACGCGCCGGTCTTCGTTCTGCAGGATATAGGCGTGGTCCCCGGCGTAGAGGCGCGGCAGGACGAGGTGGCTGCCCCGCACCAGGCGCACGTCGTCGCGACTCGGCTGCCCGAGGCGTTCGTTCAGCACCCGCTTTACCCATGGACCCGAGGCGTTGACGATCGCGCGCGCGCCCACCTCGCGCTCGCCTCCATCGGCCGCGCGCAGCGTCGCGCACCAAGCGTCGCCTTTGCGCCGCGCCGTGACACACTCGGTGCGGGGGCGAACGTCGGCGCCGAGAGCCTGCGCCGCAAGGGCGTTCACGATCACCAGCCGCGCATCATCGACCCGGCAGTCGGAATAGACGAAGCCGTGCCTCAACGCGGGCTTGAGGCCCGCGCCGTAAGGCGTGCGGTCGAGACGCACCGCCTGCGATCCGGGTAGCGTGGCGCGCCGGCCGAGGTGGTCGTACAGGAACAGGCCGGCGCGTATCATCCAGCGCGGCCTGAGCGCGGGGACGTGCGGCATGACGAACCGCAGTGGCGAGACCAGATGTCCCGCAACCCTGAGCAGCACCTCGCGTTCGGCGAGCGCCTCGGCCACGAGGCGAAATTCGTAGTACTCGAGATAGCGCAACCCGCCGTGGATCAGCTTCGACGACCAGGATGAAGTCGCGCTGCCGAGGTCGCCTCGTTCGACCAGCAAGACCGACAGCCCGCGCCCGGCGGCATCGCGCGCGACGCCCGCGCCGTTGATGCCGCCGCCAACGACCAGCAAATCGTAGTCTTCCAATGGGATGGGCAGAGAGTGCGAACGCCGGATTTTAGCGCCAGGCGACCGGAAAGCGGGCGCGCAGCGCGACTCCGTCCGCCGAGAGGAGGTTCGCGGCCGCGATCGAGCCGCCGTGGAATTCGACGATCAGCCGTGCCACGTACAGTCCGAGGCCGAGGTGGGGCGCGCCCGGGCGCCGCTCGCCGCGCACCGAGACCATCGATTCGAACAGCCTGCCCTGCATATCCTCCGGCAGCAGCGGCCCCTTGTTTTCGACGCTCAGCACCGCCTCCCCGCCCTGCTCATCGAGACTGACCCGAATCGGCTCGCCCGCGCGGCAGAAATCCACCGCGTTTTCCACCAGTTTGTCGAGCAACTGGGCCGCGAGGTCGGGAGAGCCCTCGACATCGACGCGCCGTTCGGGCAGCGTGAGGGCGATGCGCGCATTGGGGTATGCGAGGCGGTACCCCTCGACACAGCCACGCACCACCGGCACGAGGTCGTAGCGCTCGCGTTCCGCGGTGCGCAGGCCCTGCTCGAGGCGCGAGGCCTCGGTCATGCGCTGCAATATCGTATTGAGCCGCGCGAGGCCTTCCTCGGCACGCGCGATATACAGGCGAGATTCCTGCTGGGAAGGCGCGAGCTGGAGGTTCTCGAGCGACGAACGTACGACAGCGATTGGCGTGCGCAGCTCGTGTGACAATCGATCGGCCATGCTTTCGAGGTAGGCATGGTGCTGCGCAAGCCGCGCCAGCATGGCGGAGAAGCTGCGCGAAAGATCACCGATCTCGTCCCCTGCATCGGAACCCGCCGCCAGGCGCGTGATGCGGCCCCGCGCGTCGATCGCCGACTCTGCTTCGTCGCGCAACCTGCGAATGCGATGTGAAAGGCGCGTCGCATACGCGATCAGGATTCCCCCTGCGCCGGCGAAAGCGGCGAGCGTCAGCAGTAGCAGGCGCTGGAGCGCTGCGCTGCGCAGCGACACGATCGGGTTGGTGGTCTCCTCCACCACCACTGCGCCCGCGACGTCGTCCCCGTTCCAGATCGGGTAGGCGGCGGACAAAACCACCGCACGTCCGTCGGGCGTTCGGCGCATGCGCGTGCCCGGAGTGCCCTGCAGGGCTGCGGTGATGTCGCGCCCGGTAGCAAGCACGTCGTCGGGCAGGGCCTCGGCAAAGTCCTCTGTCGGGCGCTGGATCAGCCAGCCGATTGCATGCCGCCAGAGTGCCTGCAGCGTATCAGCGTCCTCGGGCGGCGAAGGCCGCCGCAGGCTGCCGGCGAGCGCCAGTACCTGGTAGCGACTGTTGACGACCCAGATGCGCGAGCTCGAGTGCTGTACCCCGCGCAGGATGGCGGCAATCTCCTGCTGCGCGGGTCCGGCATCGACCGCCGCCTCGCGCGCCAGTGCGACGCTCGGCGCCTGCTCTGCGCCTTCGCCCTCGCGCTGGGCGAGACTGCGCAACTCCTGTTCGGCCTCCTTGCGCAGCGCGTCGTCGTCTCGTTCCGGAACTGCGGCGAGCAGCTGGGGCCGGTCGTGTAGCGCAGTCGCCACCGCGCGCGCGGTGGCGAGCAGCGCTCGCTCCTCGCCCTCGAGCAGAAAGCGCTCCATTTCGTTTACGTACAGCGCGCCCGCGAGCGGCAGCGCGAGCAGCGCGAGGGACACCAGCGCGAGCTTGGCGCGCAGGCTGATCCGCGGGCGCATTGCCGCCTCTACGCCTTCCAGCGATAGCCCATGCCGTAGGCGGTATCGACCTGGTCGAATGCCTCGTCGACGGCGAGGAACTTGCGGCGGATGCGCTTGATGTGCGACGTCACGGTGCTGTCATCGACCACCAGCTGCGCCTCGCGCATGAGCTGCTCACGGCTTTTCACGTGACCCGGGAATTGCGCCAGCGCATGTACCATCCAGAATTCCGTCAGCGTCAGCTCTACGGGCTTGCCGTTCCACGCGACGCTGAAGCGCTTCAAGTCGAGCTTCAGCGCCCCGCGTTCGAGCGTTTCCTCGCTGGATTGCGGCACGCGCGCAAGCTCCGCGCGGCGAAACAGGGCGGCGATGCGCGCGACCAGATGCGGCAGGCTGATGTCCTTGGTAAGGTAGTCGTCCGCGCCCAGACGCAGCCCAGAAACCACGTCGAAATCGCTGTCGCGGGCGGTGAGGAAGATTATTGGCAACGCGGCCGAGAGCGCCCGCAGCTCGCGGCACAGCTCGAATCCGCCGTCTACGTCAGCACCGAGCCCGATGTCGATGATGGCAAGGTCCGGCAGCCTGGCTTTCATCGCCGCGAGTGCCTCCGGCCGGTTGCCGTAGGCCGCGATGTCGAAGCCGTGCTTGCGCAGGGCATCGGCGTAGTTTGCACGGATGGCGGGATCGTCCTCGACGATCGCGATGCGGCGGGCCATGCGGCGAATATAGCCGATCGCCCCCCCGCCAGAGCGCGCTGCCACTGGATTGCCAGAATTGTTCCCTGACTTGCCCGCAGCAGCCTGCCAGCCGGCCCTATTGCAGGGTTTCAATACGATCATGGAAAACACCAGACACTCTAGCCGGGCGCGGCTCATCGCCGCCGACATGGTCGCCTTCGTGACGCTTGCCGTTGCGCTGGGTCTCGCAACCGGGATCGCGCTTGCAGGCGTGGCGCTACTGCTCGCGAGTCAAGGCTCACTATGAGCGCCGACGGTGGGGACTTCCTTGGCGTCGAATGCGCCTGGCCCGTGCCCTTTGTCTCAGCGGAATTTACTATGAGTAAGCGCACACTCGAACCGCGGCGGCGAGCGTGCGAATCGAAGCTGGCCCTCCTCCCTGGCTTCGATTCGCCGCTCGCCGACTTCGGCTCGTGGTCAGGCGCCGTAGCTGCCGACGATGGTGACCGAGGAAACGTTCTGGCTCGGGAAGCCGCCGAGGTTGTGGGTCATCCCGAGCACGGGGTCGGGGCGCTGCCGCGCGCCCGCCCGTCCCGAGAGTTGTAGGTACATTTCGTAAAGCATGCGCAGCCCGGAGGCGCCGATCGGGTGGCCGAAGCACTTCAGGCCGCCGTCGATCTGGCACGGGACCCTACCGGAGGCGTCGTAGAAGCCGTCCAGAATGTCGTTTATCGCCTTGCCTTCCTCGGAAATGCCCAGGTCCTCCATGGTCACCAGCTCGGTGATCGAGAAGCAGTCGTGCACATCGAACATCGATATGCGCTTGCGCGGATCGTCAACGCCGGCTTCGTGGTAGGCGCGCTTCGCCGCGACGCGAGTGGTGGCGAAGTACGAGCCGTCCCATTCGCCGAACTGCACCTCCTGCCCGTTGGACACGGCAAGCTGCAGCGCCTTGACCGCGACGAGATTCTTCTTGCCAAGCCCACGCGCGATGTCGGGCGTGGTGACGATCGCGCAGGCCGAGCCGTCCGATACGCCGCAGCAGTCGAATAAGCCGAGTGGGTCGGCGATCATCGGCGCGCTCATGACGTCGTCCTCGGTGATGCGGTTCCGGAGATGCGCCTTGGGGTTCTTGGCGCCATTGTCGTGACTCTTGACCGAGATATGCGCCATGGCACGCTTCAGGTCCTTTGCGTCCACCCGGTGCTTGGCGCGGTAAGCCGCCGCGAGCTGGGCGAACGACCCTGGGGCCGATATGTTGGCCCAGAACATGTTGTTCAGCCCTCCGCGGCCGCGCTGCGGCAAGCCGCCGTAGCCGGTGTCCTTGAGCTTTTCGACGCCGAGCGCGAGTGCGACGTCGACCGCACCCGAGGCCACGGCATATACCGCGCCGCGAAACGCTTCGGTCCCGGTGGCACAGTAGTTCTCGACCCGGGTGACCGGGATATAGGGCAGGCGCAGGGTCATCGCCAGCGGAATGCCTGACTTGCCGACGTGCTGCTCTTCGATCGCGGTACCGAACCACGCGGCCTCGATCTGGTCGCGCTCGATCCCCGCGTCCTTTAGTCCCTCCTCGAACGCCTCGACCATCAGGTCTTCGGCGTTGCGATCCCAGCGTTCGCCAAACTTCGAGCAGCCCATCCCGAGGATCGCTACTTTGTCGCGGATTCCGCTTGCCATGTCGGACCTCCTATCGATTTGCCGCCGGCGCAGCCTTCCAGAAATAGCGCACGAAGCCTCTCGCGGCGTCGCTTTCCTTGATGCGGAACATCATACGCATCGGCATGCCGACCTCGACCCTGCCGTCGTCGATGTCGGCAAAATCGGCCATCATGCGCCCGCCGCCGTCGAACTGCACCATGCCGTAATACGCCGGTGGATCGGGGCTATAGGTAAGCACGTCGGCGGTATATGACATCACCTTTGCGCCCAAATCCGAGAACGGCTGGTCGTCCTGCGAATCGAGCGCGTTGCATTTCGGATTGACGCAGTATCGACCGCGCGGGAATTGCAGCGTACCGCAGTCGCGGCAGCGCCCGCCTATCAGTCCAGTTACCATTTCGCGGTTGCGGTACAAGGTGGACAACGGCGTGTTCTGATCGGTTTCGGCTCGCATTCCGCGTTCGAGCGTGATGTGATCGTTGAAGGCGAGGAAGCGCTCGTAATTCGTTTCTTCCTTGCGGCGCTCCAGCGCGCCCTTTACTCCCGCGCGCGGCGGCAGCTTGGTGATCGCGTCGGTAACCTCGAACAGCAACGCGTCGCAGCCTTGGCCGAACGCCGCGACCAAGATTCGGTCGCCGGGCTTGGCATCCTGCAGCGCGTGCGCCAGCATCAGCAGAGGGTGCGCGGCGCCGGTGTCTCCGCAAAGCGCCGCGAGGTTGTCGCGCAGCGCGCTTTCGGGCAAGCCGACGCGCTTTGCGACCGCCGCCGGCACGCGCGGCAGCGCACACGGCATGCAGAAGTGCGTCACCGAGGACGACGCGGTGCCCGACGCCTCGAACAGTGCCGCGAGTGCGGCCGGCACGATCTTCAAATATCCCTCGTCCCGGATCCAGCGCTCTTCCCAGGTGTAGTCGTGGGGGCGGTCGTGGCCGCGATACTGGTGCACGAAATCGACGGTCTCGCTGTGCGCCGCCGCCAGCCGCGCGATCGGCGCGCCGCGTCCGATCAGCAGCGCTGCAGCGCCATCGCCATAGTGCATCTCCTGCGTGCTCGCCGCCTTGGCGAGGCGGTGTTCGCCGGCCGCAACCAGCGCGTCGCCGCCTGTCGCGAGCGCCGTCGCCA
>JBAUTW010000359.1:0-25621 GCA_049582365.1 Burkholderiales bacterium
GTCAGGCGCGGAGCGATCGCGCCGCGGGCAGGCGCCGACGCGGCCGCGCTGGCGCGTGACCGCGGCGTGATCAGCGCCGAGGAATACGCGCAGTGGCAGAACAAGGAAGCGCTGCGCAAGGAGGTCATCAAGGTCGATGATTTCGAGCAGGACTTCGCGCGCGCGGCGATCGCGCAGAAGCTGGCGAAGGAGCAGGCGCCGGCGGCCAAGGCGGCCTGATCATGACCGCCAAAGCTGTTTACGTGATCGACGGCGCCCGCACGCCGTTCCTCAAGGCCAGGAACCGCCCCGGGCCTTTCGCGGCCGGCGATCTCGCCACGCAGGCGGGCCGCGCGCTGCTGCTGCGCCAGAAGTTCGAGCCTACCGAGCTGGACGAGGTGATCCTGGGTTGCGCCGCACCCTCCGTCGACGAGGTCAACATCGGCCGCGTCGCCGCGCTGCGCATGGGCTGCGGGCAGAAAGTGCCGGGCTGGACCGTGATGCGCAACTGCGCCTCGGGCATGCAGGCGCTGGATTCGGGTGTCAACAATATCCTCGCCGGGCGTTCCAATCTGGTCCTCGCGGGCGGCGTCGACGCACTGTCGCGCGCGCCGCTGCTGGTGTCCGACGCGATGACGCTGTGGCTGGCGGACTGGTACCAGACGAAGTCACTGGGGCAGAAAGCGAGACAACTGGCCAAGCTGCGTCTGAAGTACCTGGCGCCGGTGATCGGCATCATGAAGGGCCTAACCGACCCGATCGTCGGCCTGCTGATGGGACAGACGGCGGAGAACCTCGCCTATCGCTTCGGCATCACGCGCGAGCAGATGGACGATTACGCGGTTAGCAGCCACCGGCGCGTCGCCGCAGCGCAGGACGCGGGCCACCTCGCCGCGGGCGGCGGCGAGCTCGAAGCGCTGTACGACCGCGAAGGCAACACCTATACGCTCGACGATGGCCTGCGGCGCGACGCCTCGATCGACAAGCTCGCCAAGCTGAAGCCCTTTTTCGACCGCAAATACGGCAACGTCACGCCGGGCAACAGCTCGCAGATCACCGACGGCGGCGTCTGGCTGATCCTCGCCTCCGAAGAAGCGGTCGCGCGGCACGGGCTCGAGCCGCTTGGCCGCATCGTCGATTCGGAATGGGCGGGCCTCGACCCGGCGCAGATGGGGCTGGGGCCGGTGCACGCAGCGACACCGATCCTGAAGCGCAACGGGCTCGCGCTCAACGACCTGGACTACTGGGAGATCAACGAGGCGTTCGCGGCGCAGGTGCTGGCCTGCCTCGCCGCGTGGAAGGACGAGGCCTATTGCCGCGAGCAGCTCGGCCTGGACGGGGCGCTGGGCGCACTCGACGAGCACAAACTGAACGTCGACGGCGGCGCGGTGGCGATCGGCCATCCGGTCGGCGCCTCGGGCGCGCGCATCGTGCTGCACCTGCTCAAGACGCTCAAGCGCAACAACGCCAAACGCGGTATCGCCGCGATCTGCATCGGCGGCGGACTGGGCGGCGCGATGCTGGTGGAGGCGCTCTGATGAAGCATTTCCGCTGGGACGAGGACCGCCAGGGACTCGC
Source organism: Burkholderiales bacterium (assembly GCA_049582365.1). Taxonomy (GTDB): domain Bacteria; phylum Pseudomonadota; class Gammaproteobacteria; order Burkholderiales; family SG8-39; genus DAHVFK01. Next base: position 1,558 of record JBAUTW010000359.1, read on the forward strand.
CTGGCTTACTTTCGACAGGCAGGGTGCGTCGGCCAATACCTTCTCGCGCGAGGCGCTCGAGGAGCTCTCAGCGGCGCTGGACGAAATCGCGGCCGCTAAGCCATCGGGCCTGATCATCCGCTCGGGCAAGGACAACTTCATCGCCGGCGCCGACGTCGAGGAGTTCACCCGTTTCCAGAGCGCCGACGAAGCGCTCGAATTCACGCGCTTCGGCTGGGACCTGTTCGACAAGCTTTCGCGCCTGCCCTTCCCTACCACGGCACTGATAAACGGCTTTTGCATGGGCGGCGGCCTCGAGCTCGCGCTCGCGTGTCGCTACCGCGTCGCGCTCGACGATCCCAAGACGCGCCTCGCCTTTCCTGAAGTGATGCTCGGCATCATGCCCACCTGGCACGGCGTGCAGTGGCTGCCCAAGCGCATCGGCCCTGCCGCGGCGCTCGACATGATGCTCACCGGTCGCGCGGTCGACGCGCGGCGCGCCAGGCGCATGGGACTCGTGGACCATGCCGTGCCGCTCAGGATCCTCGAAAACACCGCGCGCATGCTGACGCTCGAGGCGCCCGGAACCCGCCGGCTGCCGCCCGTGCAGCGCCTGATGCTCGGGCCGCTGCGCAACTTCGTCGCCTCGCAGGCGCGCAAGCAAGTCGCGCGGCGGGCCAGTCCGGAACAATACCCGGCGCCTTACGCGATTCTCGAGCTGTGGCGCAAGTACGACGGCGACCCCTTCGCCGCCGCAGACGATCCCGCGTGCTCGCTCAAGGCCTTGTTCGATCACCCGACGACGGGCAATCTGATTCGCGTTTTCTTCCTGCAGGAGCGGCTCAAATCGCTCGGCAAGGCGGCGGACTTCGAACCGCGCCACGTACATGTGGTGGGAGCGGGCGTGATGGGAGGCGACATCGCGGCGCTGTGCGCGATGCGTGGGATCAGAGTCACGCTGCAGGACACCTCGCCCGAGCGCATCGCGCCGGCGCTCAAGCGCGCCGCCAAGCTGTTCGAGCGCCGACTGCGCGACAAGCGCCGCGTGCGCGATGCGCTGGACCGCCTTACGCCCGACGTGGCCGGGGCGGGCAGCGCGCACGCCGACGTCATAATCGAAGCGATCTTCGAGAACCTCGAGGCGAAGCGCGAGCTGTTTGGCAAGCTCGAAGCGGCGGCCAAACCGGACGCGATCCTTGCCTCGAACACCTCCAGCCTCAAGCTGGCCGACATCGCGAGCGCACTCAAGGATCCCTCGCGCCTGGTCGGGATCCACTTCTTCAACCCGGTGCCCCAGATGATGCTGGTCGAAGTCGTCTCGGGCGCACGTACAGATCCGACACTGACGCAGATGGCCGCGGCGTTCGTGCGGCGTATCGACAAGCTGCCGCTGCCGGTCAAGGATTCGCCGGGGTTCCTGGTCAACCGCGTGCTCGGCCCGTACATGCAGAACGCCTTTCGCATGGTGGACGAGGCGATACAGCCGGAAACCATCGACGCGGCAATGGAGTCCTTCGGCATGCCGATCGGGCCGATCGAGCTGGCCGACACCGTGGGGCTGGACATCTGCCTCGCCGCCGGCAAGGAGCTGGCGAAAAAAGGCACGGGCGGCGAGCCCGAGGCGCCTCGCGTGCTGCTGAACAAGGTTGCGCTCGGCAAGCTCGGCAAAAAGACCGGACAGGGTATGTACCACTACGTCGACGGGAAGACGGTCAAGCGCAAGCCCGGTGAACTGCGCGCGGACATGGTCGAGTCGCTGATCGAACCCTACCTGACCGAGGCGCAGGCAGTTCTCGCGGAGGGCATCGTGGCGGACGCCGACCTGATCGACGCCGGGCTGATCTTCGGCACCGGCTTCGCGCCATTCCGCGGCGGCCCGCTGCACTACCTGCGATCGAGGGGGAGCAGCAAGTGAAAATACCGGAGGGCAAGCTGCCCGCGCTGCGCGTGGTGCCGATGCCCGCCGACTCGAATCAGAACGGCGACATCTTCGGCGGCTGGATCATGGCGCAGGTGGACGTCGCCGGCGGAACCGTCGCCGGCCGCCTCGCGCGCGGCCGCGTCGCGACGGTGGCGGTCAACTCCTTCGTCTTCAAGCAACCAGTGCAGATCGGCGACGTGCTTTCGTTCTATGCCGACGTGGTGCGCATCGGCAACACGTCGATCACCGTCAACGTCGAGGTCTACGCCGAGCGGCGTCCGCACGATCCCGAGGTGGTCAAGGTTACCGAGGCGACTCTCACCTACGTGGCGATCGACGCCGGCGGCCGCCCTCGCCCCGTGCCGAAGCAGACTTGAATCAACGCAGGCCGGGGAAAAGATCCAGCATCCCCTCGGCCATGGTCTGGATCGCGATTGCGGTCAGCAGAAGCCCGAGCAGCCGCGTCGCGATGTTGAGCCCGGTGGTACCCATGCGCGGCGCGAGCGCGTGAGCGAAGCGCATCACCAGCCACAGCAGCGCGCATACCACGGCGATGCAGGCGACCATGGCGGCAAGATGCGCCAGCGAGCGCGCCTGCGCGGCGATGATCGTGGTGCTGATCGCGCCCGGCCCCGCGAGCAGCGGGACGGCGAGCGGCACCACGCCGGAGACCTCGCCGGATTCCAGTTCTTCGGCTTCGGCGGCAGACTGGCGCACGCCCCCTACGCGCGCATTAAGCATCGCGAGCGCCATCAGCAGCAGCACCAGTCCTCCGCCGACGCGGAACGCAGGCAGGCTCGCGCCGATCAGGGTCAGCAGCGCCTCGCCGAACAGCGCCGCGCCCGCCAGCACCAGAAACACGGTCAACGTCACCACGCGCGCCAGGCGCGTGCGCTCGAGCTCGGGGCGCTGCGCGGTAAGGCTGACGAAAATCGGCACGGCGAGGAACGGGTCGAGCACCGCCGTCAGCGTGACCGCGAAGCGCAGGTACTCCCCGAGCGGCGCGAAGCCGGACACCGCAGCGCCTACTTCCCGGCCATCGCGGCCTGGGCGGCCTTGCGGTCTTCGCTCACGCGCGCAAACGCCGGGCGCTCCCCGAGCATCTTGATGTAGGACTTGACCTGCGGCAGGCCGTCGAGGAAATCACGCCCGAAGGCGAGCTTGCTTGCCATCGACACCAGCGGCAGGTGGACGTAGGCCGAGCAGTCGGCGAGCGTGAATTCCTTGCCCGCGACGTAGGGCTCGAACCTGGCGCGCGTGGCGAAGCCGCGCACGCCCTTCGCGAGGTCGCGCTCGACCTCCTTCTTGGCCTCGTCCGACACCTTCCCGCCGAAGAACACTTCGCGATACAGGCGCCGCGCCACCAACTCCACGTGCAACTCGATGTACTGGATCAACTCGCGCACCTGCGCCCGGGCGAGCGGGTCGCGCGGATAAAGCGGCTTCGCCGGATGGACGTCCTCGAGGTACTCGCAGATCACCTGCGACTCGGTGAGCACGGCGCCGTCGACCTCCAGGAAGGGCACCTTGCCGAGCGGCGAGCGCGCGAGGAACGCATCCTGCTGCGACGGCTTGCAGCTCGGATCCTCTTCGAACGGAACGCCCTTCTCGAGCAGCGCCAGGCGCACCTTGTTGTGGTAGTTGCTGATGTGAAAGCCGCACAGCTTGAGCATGTATTCTCCTCGGATAGATGCGCGTGCGATTATAGATGCCCGCCTAGAGCAGGCTCTCGGGCGGCGTGTATTCCAGTCCCAGCGCCTGCGCCACCGCGGGGTGCGTTACCTTGCCGCGCGCCAGATTCAGCCCGTCGCGCAGGTGCGGGTCCGCGGCCAGCGCCTTCTCCCAGCCTGCGTCGGCGAGCGCCAGCACGAACGGCAGCGTCGCGTTGCCGAGGGCGTAGGTCGAGGTGCGCGGCAGCGCGCCGGGCATGTTGGCGACGCAGTAGTGCACCACGCCGTCGACCACGTAGGTAGGATCGGCGTGCGTGGTCGGGCGCGAAGTCTCGAAGCAGCCGCCCTGGTCGATCGAAACGTCCACCAGCGCGACGCCCGGCTTCATGCGCGCCAGCAGCGCGCGAGAGACCAGCCTGGGCGCCGCGGCGCCGGGCACCAGCACCGCGCCGATCACGAGGTCGGCCGACAGCACGTGCCGCTCGATCGCGTCGCGGCTCGAGTAGACCGTGACCACGCGCGCGCCGAACTCGCTCTCGATTCTGCGCAGGGCGTCGACCGACCGGTCGAGGGCGAATACGCGCGCGCCCATGCCGACCGCAATACGTGCGGCGTTCGAACCCGCTACGCCGGCACCGAGAATCGCCACCTTGGCGGACGGCACGCCGGGTACTCCGGAGAGCAGCGTGCCCATGCCGCCATGCGCTTTTTCCAGGCACGCGGCGCCCACCTGGATTGCCATGCGGCCGGCCACTTCCGACATCGGCGCGAGCAACGGCAATCCGCCGCGCGCGTCGGTGACTGTCTCGTAGGCGATACACGTCGCGCCCGAGGCAATCAGGTCGCGCGCCTGCTGCGGATCGGGAGCGAGGTGCAAATAGGTGAACAGTACCTGGTCGGCGCGCAGGCGCGCCCGCTCCCGGGGCTGCGGTTCCTTGACCTTGACGATCAGCTCGGCATCGGAATAGACGTCCTCGACGATCGTCGCGCCGGCCTTCTCGTAAGTCGAGTCCGCAGCGCCGATGCCGGCTCCGGCGCCTCGCTCTACCAGCGCCTGGTGCCCGCGCGCGACGAGCTCGCGCACCGCGGTCGGCGTGAGCCCGACGCGGTACTCGTGAACCTTGATCTCGCACGGAACGCCGACGCGCATCGTATCCCGTCTAGGCCCGCCTCTTCGGCGCGACGGCCTCGGCCACCGTGGTCTGCTCGCCGATCTCGAGCTTGGCGATCTGGTTGCGGTGCACCTCGTCCGGGCCATCGGCAAAGCGCAGGGTGCGCGCGTGCGCGTACGCCGCGGCAAGGCCGAAGTCCTCTGCCACGCCGCCGCCGCCGTGTGCCTGCATCGCCCAGTCAATGACCTGGCACGCCATGTTCGGCGCCAGGACCTTGATCATCGCGATTTCCTTGCGCGCAACCTTGTTGCCCACGGTATCCATCTTCCACGCTGCGTTCAGCACCATGAAGCGCGCCGAGTCGATCATGATGCGCGCCTCGGCGATGCGCTCCCGCGTCACGCCCTGCTCGGCGACCGTGCGGCCGAACGCGACGCGGCTGGTCGCCCGCTTGCACATCTTCTCCAGCGCGCGTTCGGCCTGGCCGATCAGACGCATGCAGTGGTGGATGCGCCCCGGCCCGAGGCGGCCCTGCGCGATTTCGAAGCCGCGCCCCTCGCCCAGCAGGATGTTGGACGCCGGTACGCGCACGTCCTTCAGCTCGATCTCCATGTGACCGTGCGGCGCGTCGTCGTAGCCGAATACCTTGAGGTGGCGCACGATCCTGATCCCCGGAAGGCCGGCGGGCACCAGGATCATCGACTGCTGGCTGTGCCGCGACGGATTGTCGGGCGAGGTCTTTCCCATCAGGACGTAGACCTTGCAGCGCGGGTCGCCCGCGCCCGAGGACCACCATTTGGTCCCGTTGACGACGTAGTGGTCGCCATCGAGCTTGATGCGGGTCTGAATGTTGGTCGCATCCGAGGAGGCCACCGCCGGCTCGGTCATCAGGAACGCCGAGCGGATCTTCCCCTGGAGCAAGGGCTCGAGCCATTCGTCTTTTTGCGCCTCGGTGCCGTAACGCTCGATCGTCTCCATATTGCCGGTGTCGGGTGCCGAGCAGTTGAACACCTCGGGCGACCAGGCGACGCGGCCCATGATCTCGCACAGCGGCGCATACTCCAGATTCGACAGGCCCTCGGGCGCGCGCGGCGAGCGCGGCAGGAACAGGTTCCACAGCCCGGCGGCGCGCGCCTTGGGCTTGAGCTGCTCGATGATCGGCACCGCCTGCCAGCGCTCGGGGCCGTTGCAGTGGTCATACCAGGCCTTCTCGTTCGGATAGATGTGCTCGTTCATGAAGGCGACGAGCTTCTTCTGCAGTTCCTTCACCTTGGGCGAATACTCGAAGTCCATTGTTGTCTCCTAGGCGGCTCGTTTCAGAATCTTCTCGACCTGCCGCCAGCCGAGTCCGGCCAGCAGAGGCGCCTTGCTTCCGGCCTCGACCGCGTGCGCGCTGGCGGCGGTGCCGTCGAGCACACGTTTCGCGATGCCCTGGGTGATCCCGGCGATGCGGAACAAGTTGTAGGCCATGTAGAAATCCCAGGTCGAAGGATCGATCCCCTCGCGCCCGGTCCTCTTGCAGTACATCTCTATGTAACGCTGCTCGCTCGGGATGCCGAGCTCGGCGATCGGCAGCCCCTCGATGCCGCGAAATTTGCCCGCCGGTATGTGCCAACTCATGCAGTGATAGGAAAAATCGGCCAGCGGGTGGCCCAGGGTCGACAGCTCCCAGTCGAGCACCGCCAGGATGCGCGCCTCGGTCGCGTGGAAGATCGTGTTGTCGAGCCGGTAGTCGCCGTGCACGATCGTCGTTTCGTCGCCGGGCGGAATGTGCTCCGGAAGCCAGGCAATCAGGTTATCCATCGCCTCGATCTTCTCGGTCTCCGAGGCGCGGTACTGCTTGCTCCAGCGCGCGATCTGCCGCTCGAGATAGCTGCCCTCCTTGCCGAAGCCCTCGAGCCCGACCGCGCGGTAGTCGATCGTGTGCAACAGCGCGATCACGCGGTTCAGCTCGTCCCACATCGCGAAGCGCTGCGCCGGATCCATCCCGGGCAGCGCCTGGTCCCACAGCACCCGCCCTTCGACGCAGTCCATGATGTAGAACGCGGTGCCGATCACGCCATCGTTCTCGCACAGCACGTAGGGCCTCGCCACGGGGAACCCGACGCCGTGCAGCGCCTGGATGACACGAAACTCGCGCTCCACCGCGTGCGCCGAGGGCAGCAGCTTGCCGGCCGGTTTGCGGCGCAGCACGTAGTGCCTGCCGCCGGCGGAAAGCCGGTACGTCGGGTTCGACTGTCCGCCGCGGAACTGCTCGACCTCGAGTGTCCCGGAATACCCCTCTACATTGGCGCGCATGTACGCGTGCAGGCGCGCGATGTCGATCCGGTGGCGCTCCTCGACCGGCTTGGTGCCGACAAACTGGTCGTACATGGGGGGAAATCGAAACGTGAGAGACTTGTGGGCGCAAGCTTACGCCGATTTGGCCTGCCTCGCGCGAGCGGGAGGAGAGACGAATGTCCGGAGCGAAGCGATTTCACGCCGACCACCTTGCGGGCGCGAAGTTCGAAAAGCGCGGCCTGCGCAATTACTTCGAGTACCGCGACCTCGGTATCCGTCGCGCCACGCGCGGCAAGCTGGTCGCGCACGTGATCCGGGCGCGCGCCGGCAGGGCGCCGCACGGCAAATGGCACGTGCACGACTGCCATGCGCAATTCGTCTATGTGCTCAAAGGCTGGGTCCGCTTCGAGTACGAGGGGATCGGCGAGGTGCTGATGAAGTCCGGCACCTGCTTCTACCAGCCGCCGCGCATCCGGCATCGGGAGATCGCGCATTCCAAGAACCTCGAGCTGCTCGAGGTAGTGGCGCCGGCGGGCTTCAGGACCTATTCTGCGGCGCCGCCTGCAACCAGAAAGTCACCGGCCCGTCGTTGATCAGCCGCACTCGCATGTGAGCGCCGAAGCGACCCCTCGCGACGGCGGCGATGCGCTCGCCCGCCCGTGCAGCGAAGCGCTCGAACAGGCGCTCGCTTTCGACCGGCGCCGCCGCGTCGGAAAAGCTCGGGCGCGCGCCCTTGCGCGTGTCGGCGGCGAGCGTGAACTGCGGTACCGCCAGCAGCGCTCCCCCCGTATCCGCGAGCGAAAGGTTCATCCTGCCTTCCGCGTCGGGAAAGATGCGATAGCCGAGCACGCGCTCGACCAGCCGCTCGGCCGCGCGCTCGTCGTCTCCGCGCTCGACGCCGATCAGGGCCAGGATCCCGGCACCGATGGCGCCCACCGTTTCGTCGCCGATCGTTACCTCGGCCTCGCACACCCGCTGTATCAGCGCGATCACGCGATAATGTCCGGAATCAGCCTGTCTTTGAGCAGAGCGATCTGATCCTTCAGCATGAGCTTGCGCTTCTTCAGGCGGCGCAGCCGCAGCTGGTCGTGGACCGGATCCTGGGAGAGGGTGGCGATGATGTAGTCGAGGTCGCCATGCTCGACCTCGAGCGCGGTGACGCGCGCCCGGATCTGCTCCTTCTCATCGTCGGTGAGCGGGAAGTTGGCCAAGCAACGCATGCCCATGACAAATATTTACCTGCGTCGGCAGTCGATCTGTGACGTCTTTCACTGACATCCCGCCGTGGCCGGACAATCCTATCCCTACTTGCGGGCACGGAAAAGGGGCCGCGGGCGCCGTACATACATCGCGCACGGGGCCACGTCGATTAAATCATGCGGCGCAACGATCACGACGTTACAGGCAGCATCTGCACCACCGACCCCGCGACGGTCAAAGCCGAAGTCCAGCGTCTTTACAGGGCGTTGTACGACTTCGGCCCCTCCAAGACCATCGAACGCGCTTTCGCCGACATCGTGAAGTGTTACCGCGGCGAACATCCGGAGTTCTACCCCTGCGACACCGGATACCACGACCTGCAGCACGTGTTGGAGGTGACGCTGGCAATGACGCGCCTGATGGACGGCTACGAGCGCAGCCGGCGCAATGGCACTCCCCGTCTGCCGCCGGAGCTGTTCATGCTCGGTGTGCTTTCCGCCCTGTTCCACGACTTCGGCTACCTGCGCCGGCGCAGCGACCGCAGGCACAGCAACGGCGCCGAGTACACCCTGGTCCACGTCTCGCGCGGCGCTGCCTACCTGCGCCACTACATGCGCGACCTGGGCACCGGGCGGCTGGCGAACATCGCGCCCAAGCTGCTGCACTACACCGGCTACGAGCATCCGGTCGAGCGCATCCGCGTCGCCGATACGCTCATTCGGCGCGTTGGCCAGATGCTGGGCAGCGCGGACATCATCGCGCAGATGGCCGACCGCTGCTACCTGGAGAAGTGCCGCGACCGGCTCTACCCCGAGTTCGTGCTGGCCGGGGTCGCGCGCCGCGAGCTCCCCGGCGGCTTCACGCAGGACGTGTTTCGCTCGGGCGAGGACCTGGTGCGCAAGACCCCCGAGTTCTATCGCAACGCCGAGCGCAGGCTCGAGCTGCAGCTCGCGCACGCCTACGTCTACGCCGAGAGCCACTTCGGCGGTCAGAACCTGTATCTCGAGGAAATGCTGAAGAACGTGCGCCACGCGCAGGCGGTCGCCGGCGCACCGGACGTGGACATCCTGCGCCGCAGTCCGCCCCCGATCCTGAACTCCGAGGCCGACTCAGGTGCTGAGGCGGCGCAGGATGAGCGCGCGGATCGCCTCGATCCGATCCCGGTTGACCCCGAAGTCGCGTCGCCCGAGGCGCGACGCTGAGCGCACCTGGATCACGCCGGTCTTTTCGTCGTAGGCAAACTCGACGTCGTCGACGAAGCCCAGCAGTCGCGAGCGGAACTGGGCGTAGAGGTAATCCGGCTCGTGTCGAACCACGGTAGCGCGCGGCATGCTCTCTACCGCTCGCCTTACCGCGTCCATGGCCTCGACCGGAGCGCCCCTGAACGGAATCGGTGCGATGTAGTGCACCGTATCCGCCACGTCGGCCTGCGACGAAACGCAGTTCGGCGAGCGCCGGCACGGCGCCAGTCTGCCGTCGTGCACGCCAAGGTTGGTTGGAAGCTTGCCGGCAAACACGGTGTCTCCCCGAGTGAGCGAGGTGTGCAGCGCGAGCCCGGTCGTGGCGCCCGCGAGGAGCAGGAGTACGGCCAGGAGCACCCGCTTCAGCATTCGATGCGCGCTTTATGGCAGATTCGGGGCGATGTTAACATCGCGCATCGCCGGTTTCATGCTGGTCTTTTCCTCTGGAGAATCGCCATGCTGCAAATCTCCGCGCAACAGCTCGCCGAGTTGCTCTCCGGCATCGCCCGCGCGCAGGCAGCGGTCATCATGGGACTCGAAACGGGCGCCCCGGGCACGCGCAACAACTACGTCCTGCCCGCAATCCAGAACGTCGCGCACCTGCGCGACCACCCCAACCCGACGCTGATCGACCTTCCGGTGCGGATGCTGCTTGCGTACATGGGTCGCGTCGGACCGGACATCGACGCCGTCGCGCGCGACCTCGAGCGACTGCTCGTCGGCGACGCCGAAGCCAGTGCGGCGTCGGGGGCGCCGAACGAAGTCAAGCCGAGCCAGCCCGGTGCCGACACCACTAGCTCGCTGGATTTCAGCGCTAACCGCTAGAAGTCCCGCGGCTCGGGCGGAAACGAGGGCTTCCTCTTCTCGCGGTGCGAAGCGATGCCTTCCTTCACTTCGGGCCCGCTGAAGCCGAGGAACTCCAGCGCTAGCGAGGCATCGAAGCTGGGCCCGGCCATACGCAACCAGTTGTTCAGGCTGTACTTGGTCCAGCGCAACGCGGTCTGCGCCCCCGCCGCGAGCCTGCGCGCCACCTCGAGCGCCCTGGCCTGCAACTCGGCCTCGTCGCAGCATAGCGAGACCAGCCCGATCCTTTCGGCCTCCTCGCCGCTGATCTGCTCGCAGGTGAGCAGGTAGTACTTCGCCTTCGCCATGCCGCACAACAGCGGCCAAACGATCGCTGCGTGATCGCCCGCGGCCACGCCGAGCCGGGTGTGGCCGTCGATGATGCGCGCGTTCTTCGCCGCGATCGACACGTCGGCGAGCAGCCCGGCGACCAGCCCGGCCCCGACCGCCGGGCCGTGCATCGCCGAAACCACCATCTTCGAGCAGTTGATGACGTTGTAGACCAGGTCGCGCGCCTCGCGCCAGACACGCGCGCGCGCGGCAAAGTCGGTCGTGATCTCCTCCACCATAGACAAGTCGCCGCCGGCCGAGAAGCCCTTGCCCGCGCCGCGCAGAATCGCGACCCGCGTCTCGGGGTCGCGATCCACGTCGAGCCAAATCTGCGCCAGCTCGGCGTGCAGGCGCGCAGTCGCGGTCGAGAGCTTGCCGCCCTCCTCGCCCATGACGATTTCCAGGATACCCGGCTCGAGGCGCCGGATTTTCAGGTCGCGGTATGTGGAGTAGTCCATGCGGTCATTCTACAATCCGGCGATGATGGCGATCCTGCGCACTCCCGAAGGGCGTTTCACCACCTTGCCGGGCCATTCCTGGGCGCCACGCTACCTCGAGTGGCGCGGACTGCGCGTACACTACCTCGACGAGGGGCCGGCCGATGCGCCCGTTTTCCTTTGTCTGCACGGCGAACCGACCTGGAGCTACCTGTACCGGCGCATGCTGCCGCCCTTCCTCGGCTGCGGCGCGCGCGTGGTCGCGCCGGATTTCATCGGTTTCGGCCGCTCCGACAAGCCGGTAGACGAGTCCGCCTACAGCTTCGATTTCCACCGTGCGCTGCTGCTCGACCTGGTCGAGCGGCTCGACCTGCACCGCATCACCCTGGTGGTTCAGGACTGGGGCGGGCTGCTTGGGCTCACCGCGCCGATGGAGGCGCCGGAGCGCTACGCGCGGCTGCTGGTGATGAATACCGCGCTCGGCACCGGAGATGCGCCGCTTTCCGAAGGCTTCGTCGCCTGGCGCGCGTACGTCAACAAGAACCCCGATCTCGCCTGCGGCAAGCTGCTCAAGCGCAGCTGCGCGCACCTGACCGATGCAGAGGCCGCAGCCTACGACGCGCCGTATCCAGACGCGCGCCACAAGGCCGGGGTAAGAAGCTTCCCGAATCTCGTGCCTGACCGGCCCGACGCGCCGGGTGCCGAAATTTCGCGCCGCGCGCGGGACTGGTGGAAGACCGACTGGCGCGGCGAGTCGTTCATGGCGGTGGGAGCAAAGGACCCGGTGCTCGGCCCGCCCGTGATGCAGGCGCTGCGCGGCGTGATCCGCGGCTGCCCGGAGCCGTGGCTGCACCCCGAGGGCGGGCACTTCCTGCAGGAATGGGGCGGCGAGGTCGCGCGCGCCGCGCTGGCGCACTGGGGCGGGAAGTGAGCCTGTCGGTATCGTTCGACGACATCGAGGCGGCGCACGAGCGCCTGCGCGGCGTGGCGCACCATACCCCGACGCTCGTCTCGAGCACCATCGACGCGCTCACCGGCGCTCGCGTGCTTTTCAAGTGCGAGAATCTGCAGCGCATGGGCGCATTCAAGTTCCGCGGCGCATACAACGCGCTTGCGCAGCTGCCCGAGAACGAGAGGCGCCGCGGCGTGATCACCTACTCGTCGGGAAACCACGCGCAAGCGGTGGCGCTCGCGGGCCGGCTGCTCGGCGTCGCAGCGACCATCGTCATGCCGGCCGACGCCCCGCGCGTCAAGCTAGAGGCGACGCGCGGCTACGGGGCCGAGGTTATCACCTACGATCCGAAGACCGCGTCGCGCGAGGAGATTGCGCGCAGCATCGGGGCGGAGCGAGGCTTGGCGGTGATCCCGCCGTTCGACCACCCGCACGTCATCGCCGGCCAGGGCACCGCGGCCAAGGAGCTTATCGAGGACGCGGGCCCGCTCGACGCGCTGCTGGTGCCCTGCGGCGGCGGCGGGCTGCTGTCTGGTTGCGCAGTCGCTGCGCGGCGCATGAACCCGGATTGCCGCGTGATCGGCGTCGAGCCCGCCGCTGGGGACGACGCCACGCGCTCGTTCAAATCCAAGACGCTGCAGTCGGTGCACAACCCCGACACCATCGCCGACGGCGCGCGCACCTCGTCGCTCGGGGCGCACACCTTCCCGCTGGTGCTGCACTACGTCGACGACATGATGACCGTGAGCGACCCAGAGCTGCTCGATTCAATGTTCTTCCTCTGGCAGCGAATGAAGCTGGTGGTCGAGCCTACCGGCGCCCTCGCGGCCTGCGCGCTGCTGCGCGGCAAGCTGGACGTCGCCGGATTGCGCGTGGGCGTGATCCTGTCCGGCGGCAACGTGGACCTCGACTGGGCGGCACGCCAGCGGCTGCGCTAAACTGCGCGGCTCATCGCGGAGCGTCGATCACCATGACATTGCCAAGCAGGATGCGCGCAGTCGAAATTGCCAAGCCCGGCGGGCCCGAAGCGCTGGTGCCGACGGAGCGCGCGCTGCCGACGCCGAAGCCGAACGAGATCCTGGTCAAGGTTGCCGCGGCCGGCGTCAACCGCCCCGATATCCTTCAGCGCCGGGGGCTGTACGCCGTGCCGCCCGACGCGTCCGACCTGCCGGGGCTCGAAATCGCCGGCGAGGTCGTCGCCTGCGGCGCGAAAGCGACCCGCTGGAAGGTCGGCGACAAGGTGTGCGCGCTCGCCCATGGCGGCGGCTACGCCGAGTACTGCGTGGTGCCCGAAGTGCAGGCGCTGCCGGTGCCGAAGGGGCTGTCCGTGATCGAGGCCGCGTCGCTGCCCGAGACTTTCTTCACCGTGTGGTCGAACGTGTACGACCGCGGCCGGCTGAAGGCCGGCGAGACGCTGCTGGTTCACGGCGGGTCCTCGGGCATCGGCGTCAGCGCGATCCAGATCGCCAGGGCGATGGGCAACCGCGTGCTCGCGACCGCCGGCAGCGACGACAAGTGCGCCGCCTGCGTCAGGCTCGGCGCCGACAAGGCGATCAACTACCGTACCCAGGACTTCCTCGCCGAAGTGCAGGCCGCCACCGACGGCAAGGGCGTGAACGTGATCCTCGACATGGTGGGCGGCGACTACGTGCCGAAGGAGCTCAAGTGCCTGGCGGACGAGGGGCGGCTGGTATTCATCGCCTTCCTGCGCGGGCCCAAGACCGAGCTCGACATAAATGAAGTGATGCGCCGCCGCCTCACGCTGACCGGCTCGACGCTGCGCCCGCGCCCGGTCGAATTCAAGGGCGCGGTCGCGGCGAGCCTGCGCCAGCACGTCTGGCCGCTGATCGAGAGCGGCAAGATCAAGCCGGTGATCTTCAAGACGTTCCCGCTCGCCCAGGCTTCCGAAGCGCACAAGCTGATGGAATCCTCGCAGCACATCGGCAAGATCGTGCTCACCGTATAGCGGCTGCGCGCGGCCGCTCCTCGGTCGCCGCTTCGCCTCGCAGCCAGGCAACGAACTCGGCCACCTCGGGCCGCGCTGCGGCGCTCTCGGACACGATGGCGAAATAGGCGCGCGCGGACTCCGCGCTGCGCCTGAACGGCGCGACCAGATCGCCGGAGGCGAGCGCCTCGCGCACCAGCGGGCTCCTGCCGAGCGCCACGCCGTGACCCGCGATCGCGGCCGGGATGATCTGCTCGTAGCCGGAAAGCAGCAGGCTTCCCGCGGCCCGCAGGTCCGCGAGCCCTTCCACCTCGAGCCAGGTCTTCCAGTGCAGCCACGGATGGCGCCCCTCGGGGTCGTCGTACTGCAGCAGCACGTGATGGCGCAGGTCGGCCGGTGCGCGCAGAGGCCGCTTCGGATCGCGCAGCAGGCCGGGGCTGCACACCGGGAACACGCGCTCGCCGAACAGCCGCACGGCGTTCGGTCCGGCGATCGCCGGCGGCCCGTGGCGGATCGCTACGTCCAGGCCCTCGCGCGCAAGATCCTGCACCCGCGTGTCGGTCGCGATGCGCACGTCGACGCCTGGGTGCGTACGCGTGAAGCCTGCGAGGCGCGGCACGAGCCAGAGCGCGGCGAACGAGTGGGTCGTCGTCACCGCGAGCGTGCGGCGCGCGGACAGCGCGCGAAGCCGGTCGGTCGCGTTGCGCATCGCGCCGAGCACCTGGACCGCCGCGGGCAGCAAGGTGCGACCCGCATCGGTCAACGCGAGCGCGCGGTGGCGCCGTTCGAACAGCGCCACCCCGAGCTGCGCCTCGAGTTCCTTGATCTGGCGGCTTACCGCCGACTGGGTCAGGTGCAGCTCCTCGCCCGCCTGCGTGAACGAGAGCAGGCGCGCGGCCGCTTCGAAGCCCTTCAGCAGGTCCAGCGAAGGCAGCCGCGGCGCGGCCCCTGGCCCTGGCTTCGCATTCCCATTACGCATGGGTGACCTGCGAGAATTCCGTTTGAGCGTCATAGCCTCAAGCCTTAATCTGCCTTCCACGCAGCATGCGCGTGTCGCATGCAAATCGCAAGGAGATCAAAATGCGCATCGAACTGCACGGCGGCAACCTGCACCTGGCCCGGGGACAAACCCTCAAGGTTCGTGACGGCGCGGGCAGCACGGTCTGCTGCCGTTCCGGCACTCTCTGGGTCACCGAGGAAAAGCGGCTGCGCGACGTGCTGCTCGGGCCGGGCGCCTGCCACGTTCTCTCGCAGCGCGGCATGGCGCTGATCCAGGCGCTCGGCGACGCCGACATCGCGATCGCCTGATACAGGCGAAGTAGAATGCACGCTCCTTGCGAGGGGAGCGCGCATGTTCAAGGAAGGCCTGTTCAAGGGTAAGAGGATCCTCGTCACCGGCGGCGGCACCGGCCTGGGCAAGGAGATCGCGTCCAAGTACCTCGAGCTCGGAGCGGAGGTTTGGATCGCGGGTCGGCGCGGGCCGGTGCTGGAGCAGACCGCGAAGGAACTCGTGGGCGCGCATGGCGGCACGGTGCGCACGCACGCAGTCGATATCCGCGATGCGCAAGCCGTGGACGCGATGGTGCAGCGCATCTGGGACGAGGCCGGGCCGCTCACCGGCCTGGTCAACAACGCGGCGGGCAACTTCATCAGCCCGACCAAGGACCTGACGCCAAACGGCTTCAACGCGATCGCCAACATCGTGTTCCACGGCACTTTCTACGTCACCCACGCGGTGGGACGGCGCTGGATCGCCGGCGGACACAAGGGCTCGGTAATTTCGATCCTGGTGACCTGGGTCTGGACCGGCTCGCCGTACGTCGTGCCCTCGGCGATGTCGAAGGCGGCGCTGCACGTGATGACCAAGTCGCTGGCGGTCGAATGGGGCCGCTACGGCATCCGGCTGAACGCCATCGCGCCGGGCCCGTTCCCCACCGAGGGCGCGTCCAAGCGCCTGCGTCCGGACAGCGGCTTCGAAGACACGACCGACACCATACCGATGCGGCGCGTCGGGCAAATGCCCGAGCTGCGGAACCTCGCCGCCTTCCTGATGGCCGACGGCTGCGATTACCTCACCGGCGAGACGATCGCGATCGACGGCGGCGGCTACCTCGCCAACGGCGCCTCGTTCAGCGGGCTGGACAAGCTCTCGGACGCCGACTGGCAGCGAATGCGAGAGCTGATCAAGGCGCAGAACGACAAGGACCGCGCCGGACGCAGCGCGTGAACCCGACCCCGCGGCCCGCGGCGACGGTCGCCCTGCTGCGCGAAGCGCAAGGCGGGCTCGAAGTATTCATGCTCCAGCGCACCCGCGGCGCTGCCTTCCTCGCCGGCGCCTACGTCTTCCCGGGCGGCGCGATCGACGAAGGCGACGCCGACCCGCGCATCATGCAGCGCCTGGTGGGTCTGGACGACGGCGCGGCGAGCGCGCGCCTCGGCCTCGCCTCGGGCGGGCTCGGGTACTGGGTCGCGGCAGTGCGCGAGTGCTTCGAAGAAGCAGGCATCCTGATCGCCTGGGACGAGCAGCGCCGCCCGCTGAGCGCCAAGCGGGCCGCGGCGCTCGAGCACCTGCGCGCGCCGCTGAACGCGGGCGAGCTGTCGTTCGCCGAGTTCCTCGAGCGCGAGCGGCTCATCGTGCCGGCGCACCAGCTGGCCTACTTCGGCCACTGGATCACGGCGCCGGGGCGCTCGCGCCGCTTCGACACGCGCTTCTTCGTCGCCATCGCGCCTCCCGGGCAGGCGGGCTCGCACGACAATTCGGAGACGATCCACAATCTCTGGCTGCCCCCGCAGGAAGCGCTCGCGCGCAACGCGCAGGGCAAGATCGAGCTGGTGTTCGCCACCAAGCACACGCTGGCCGAGATCGCACGCTTCACGCGACCGTACGACGCCTTCGAGCACGTCAAGGCGCTGCCCGAGATCGAAACCAACCGGGCCTGCTGGGCGCAGGGCAAGGACGGTCCGCGGCTGTTCCGGCGCGCCGACCCGCAGTACTTCGAGATCCACTGGTGCGATCCGGAGGAGAGCGGAAACACGAGCTACGAAATAGTGCCGGGGGCGCCGAAGCGCCTCGACCGCCTGGTGACGCGAATCACGGCGCCGAACCCCGGCATGATGACCGGTCCCGGAACCAACACCTACCTGGTGGGCGAGCGCGACCTGGCCGTCATCGACCCCGGGCCTGCAATCGGCTCGCACGTCGAGGCGATGCTCGCCGCAGGCGCGGGCCGCATCAGATGGGTCCTGTGCACGCACACTCATCTCGACCATTCGCCCGCCGCCGCCGCGATACGCAAAGCGACCGGCGCGCAGCTGATCGGGCGCCCGGCGCCGCCGGGCGCGAGCCAGGACCAGAGCTTCGCGCCCGAGCGCGTGCCCGAGCACGGCGAGACGCTCGCGCTGGGGGACATCTCGCTGCGCGCGCTGCACACTCCCGGACACGCGTCGAACCACCTTTGCTACCTGCTCGAGCAGACCGGAATGCTGTTCACCGGCGATCACGTGATGCAGGGCTCGACCGTGGTGATCAACCCGCCCGACGGCGACATGCGCGCCTACCTCGCGTCCCTCGAAGCGCTGCTGGCCGAGGAGTTCGCGATTTTCGCGCCCGGACACGGCTTCCTGATCGGCGCCCCGCACAAGGAGCTGCGCCGCCTGATCGCGCACCGCCTCGCGCGCGAGGCGAAGGTCGTCGCCGCGCTGGCGAGGCTCGGCGAGGCGACGCCCGAAGCGCTGCTGCCGGCCGTATACGACGAAATTCCGACCAAGCTCCACGCGGTGGCTGCGCGCTCGCTGCAGGCGCATCTGGACAAGCTCGCGGCAGAGGGCAGCGTGCGCGTGAGCGCGGGCCGCTACCGGCACCTCGGCTAGCCAATCCGGCGCCAACTGGCTAAGATCGGCACACCCTGCCGCCCGAGGAGAGCGCCATGAGCATGCACGACAAGACGCTGAAACTGGTGATGAACCTGGACCGCGTTGGGATCGAGGCGCGCCTGGCCGAGGTGCGCAGCGGCGCCGAAAGCGCGCGCCTGGGCGAGCTCGCGGCGCTATTGAGTGGAATCGAAGGCATGCCGCGGGGGCAACTCGCGGAGCGGGTGCAACAAGGCCTCAAATCGCTGCGCGGCAGACCCGAGCACGGTGCCCTTTCCGCGCTGCTCGAGCTCGTGGAGATGAACCTGCCCAACCTGAAGTGAAACACACCGGGCAGTACGACTTCGACCTGTTCACGATTGGCGGCGGCTCGGGCGGCGTGCGCGCCAGCCGGGTCGCGGCCAACCTGGGCGCGCGGGTCGCGATCGCCGAGTCCGGTCGCTTCGGCGGCACCTGCGTAAACGTCGGCTGCATCCCCAAGAAGCTGTTTTCCTACGCCGCGCACTTTCGCGACGATTTCGAGGATGCGGCAGCCTACGGCTGGAGCTTCGCCGAGCCGGGCTTCGACTGGAAGACGCTGGTCGCCAACAAGGACAAGGAGATCGCGCGCCTGAACGCGGTCTACGAGCGGCTGCTCGCCGCGGCCGGGGTCGAGATCGTGCGCGGCCGCGCCGCGCTGCGCGACGCGCACACGGTGGAGGTCGCCGGCCGAAGCTGGAGCGCCAGGCACATCCTGATCGCCACCGGCTCGCGACCGCAGGTGCCGGACATCCCGGGCAAATCGCACGCGATCACCTCCGACGCGGTATTCCACCTCGAGCGCCTGCCGGCGCGCGCGATCGTGGTCGGCGGCGGCTACATCGCGGTCGAGTTCGCGTCGATCTTCAACGGACTGGGGGTGCAGACGACGCTCGCCTACCGCCGCCACCGCCTGCTGCGCGAATTCGACGCCGAGCTCGGAACGCGCCTGGGCGAGGAAATCCAGAAGAAAGGCGTCATCGTGCATTTCGGCGCCGAGCCGGCATCGATCACCAGGCAGCCGGACGGTGTGCTGGAAGTCGAGTACGGCGACGGCATGCACGCGCGCGCCGAACTGGTGCTGTTCGCCACGGGGCGGGTGCCGAACAGCAAGGGCCTGGGGCTCGAAGCCGCAGGCGTGAAGCTCGGGCCGATCGGCGAGGTACTGGTGGATGCGTACTCGAAGAGCTCGATCGAGTCGATCCACGCCATCGGCGACGTCACCAACCGGATCAACCTCACCCCGGTGGCCACCGCCGAGGGCATGGCGCTGGCGAAGACCCTGTTCGCCGGCGAGCCCACCGCGATGGATTACGACAACGTGCCGACCGCGGTGTTCGCCAACCCGAACCTCGCCAGCGTGGGGCTGTCGGAGGAGAGCGCGCGCGAGCGCTACCCGAAGCTGCAGGTGTACAAGACTTCGTTCCGCTCGCTCAAGCACACCCTTACCGCGAGCGAAGAAAAGACGTTCATGAAGCTGCTGGTGGACGCCGCCAGCCAGAGGGTAGTCGGGGCCCAGATGATCGGCCCGGAGGCGGGCGAGATCATCCAGGGCATCGCGATCGCGGTCAAGCTCGGCGCCACCAAAGCGCAGTTCGACGCCACAATCGGCATCCACCCGACCGCAGCGGAAGAGTTCGTCACCATGCGGGAAGTGGCGAGTCCTTGATCTGCCGCGCAAAGCCCGGTAAAACACAAGGCGCAAGCGAAGCAGAAACCGACCCAGGCCCCCATGCTGCTGGAGTCCCGCATCCGAAAGATCATCAGTGAGCTGAGCGGCAAGGTTCAATTGCCGCTCGCGCTCGAACTGTGGAACGGCGAGCGCTACGACCTGTCGCCGTCGCCCACGGTGACCCTGCGCATCCCGTCGGCCGGCGCACTGCGCTACCTGATCAAGCCGGACCTCGCCAAGCTGGGCGAGGCCTACGTCGAAGGCCATCTCGAGATCCGGGGCCCTATCGCGGACGCGCTGCGCGCCGCCGAAGGCCTGGCGAGCAACCTGGGGGGAAGCAGGGTCGGCAGGCTGCCGCTGCTGCGCCGCCGCCACAGCAAGCAGCGCGACGCCGAGGCGATCCAATATCACTACGACGTCTCGAACGACTTCTACGCGCTCTGGCTCGACCGCAACATGGTCTACTCATGCGCCTACTTCAAGACCGGCGATGAGGACATCCACACCGCGCAGGAGCAGAAGCTCGACCACATCTGCCGCAAGCTGCGGCTCGCCCCGGGCGACAGGCTGCTCGACATCGGCTGCGGCTGGGGCGGTCTGGTGCGCTGGGCGGCGAAGCACTACGGCGTCGACGCGACCGGCATCACGCTGTCGCGCAATCAGCACGCGCTGGCGACCGAACGGATCAAGGCGGACGGCATGTCGGACCGCTGCCGGGTGCTGCTGCAGGACTATCGCGACGTGCCGGGCGAGGGCGTGTACGACAAGATCGCCTCGGTCGGCATGTTCGAGCACGTCGGGCTGAAGAACCTGGCGCTGTATTTCGGCATCATCCGCCGCCTGCTCAAGGACGGCGGCGTAGTGTTGAACCACGGCATCACCTCGGTCGACCCGGACAGCCGCTCGGTGGGGCTGGGCGCGGGAGACTTCGTCGAGCGCTACGTCTTTCCGCACGGCGAGCTGCCGCACGCTTCGCTCGCCCTGCGCGAGATGGCGGCCGCGGGGCTCGAGGTGATGGACATCGAAACGCTGCGCCTGCACTACGCCAAGACGCTGTGGCATTGGAGCGAACGGCTCGAGGCGAACCTGGACACCGCGCTCGGGTTCGCGGGCGCCAGGCGGCTGCGCATCTGGCGCGCCTACCTCGCCGGCTGCGCGCGCGCCTTCGAGCAGCGCTGGGTGTCGATACACCAGATGCTCGCAGTCAAGACCGGCAACCCGACCACCAACCCTCTGCCCTGGAGCCGGGACTGGATCTACCGATGACTAGCCCGGTCAGGCACTGGCACGCCGAGCACGAGAATTTCTCGCGCCTGCTTGCGCTTCTCGAAGCGCAGCTCGCCGTGTTCCACGAAGGCGGCAAGCCGAACTACGAGTTGATGATCGACATCGTCTCGTACCTGCGGCACTACCCCGACCGCTTCCACCACGCGCGCGAGAACGTTGCCTTCGCGCGCCTGGTCGCGCGCGAACCGGGCCTGCACGGCAACGTAAGCCGCCTGCTGCAGGAGCACCGCGTGATCGCCAACGCCGGCGACGAGCTGCTCGATTTGCTGAACGAGGTGGCCGACGAGGCGATCATCTCGCGCGCCGCGGTCGAGGCGGCCGCCGCCACCTACCTGGTGTATTACCGCCATCATCTCGCGACCGAGGAGCAGGACGTCCTGCCGCGCGCGGCCGAGCTGCTCACGCCCGAGGACTGGGCCGCCGTGAACGCGGCGGTTCCCGCCGGCCGCGATCCCCTGTTCGGCGACGCGTCCGAAGGCCGCTATCGCGAACTGCGCCGCCTCATCATGCTCGAAGCGAGCGGCGCGCAGGCGAGGTAGCCGGCGAGCGCCGCGCCGAGCGCGAACAGGTAGGCGCCTTCCAGTTCCAGCACGCTGTCGGCCAGCACGAACACGACGGTGCCGGCGATCAGCGCCGCATAGCCGCTGGCAGCTCCGCCGACCCGTCCGCCCCAGAGCGCGAACAGCATCATGATCAGTATTCCGGCGCTGCCCAGGCCGGAGGACTGCTGCACCAGCGCGTACATGCTGTCGCTCGACAGGGCGATGAAGTAGGCGACCACGCCGAACGCGATCACCGCCCAGCGGTTGGCTTTGAGCTTGGCCTTTTCCGGCAGGCGCGGCGCGAGCGGCAGAAGCACGTTGTGCGCGGCGAGCGAGCCTGCCACGAGCAAAGCGCCGGAAAGCGTCGACAGGATCGCCGACACCAGCGCGCCCAGGAACAGGACGTAGAGCGGCAGCGGGAGCCGCTGCTCGGCGAACAGCGCCAGCACCTGCTCGTGGTTGCGCCCCGCGCCGATGAAGCCGGCCGCGCCCAGGCCGATCACCACCGGCACGATGCCGATCGCGAGATAAAGCGCGCCGGCGGCGACCGTGGCGCGCCGTGCGAGCTGCGCGCCGCGCACCGCCAGGATGCGCGAGACCAGCTCCTGCGCGGCGATGGTGGAAAAGATCGGCACCGCGAGCGTATCGAGCGCGCCGAGCACGCTGCGCCCGTGCATCGGAGCGAAGCTCGCCGCCGGCAGCGCCGCAATCGCGCGCAGCCCGCCCAGCGACACGAAAGCGGCGCCCAGCGCGAGCACCCCCGCGATGAGCACGATGCCCTGCACCAGGTCGGTGACCGCGTCGGCCCACATGCCGCCGATCGCGGTGTAGGCGATGACGACCGCCGCCGCGAGCGTGATGGCCGCCAGCAGCCCGAGATCCGAGGCCGACGCCAGCACCTGACCGAAGGCGCGCACCTGCGCGGCGGCCCACATGATCGAGCCCGGGATCATGACGATGGCCGCGAGCCGCTCGACGCCGATGCCGTAGCGCTCGCGGAACAGGTCCGCGAGCGTGACGATGCCGCGCTTCCACAGCGCTCCCGCGAACAGCAGGCCGGACAGCACGATGCCCGCGCTGTAGCCGAAGGGGTCGGCGATGACCCCCGAGATGCCGTGCGCATAGGCCTCGCCCGCGGCGCCGACGCAGGATTCGGCGCCGAACCAGGTGGCAAACACCGTGAAGGTCGCCATCCAGGGGCCCAGGCTGCGGCCCGCCAGGAGGTAGTCCACCTCGCTGCGGTTGCGGTGCGAGAACCAGAACGCGATGCCGAGCTGCGCGACGATGTACAGCAGCACGCAGCCGAGCACCCAGTCCATCGCTCAGCCCAGCGCGCGCAGCACCAGCGAGCCGCCCGAGGCGAGCAGCATCAGCGCCACGGCGCGCATCAGGGTCTCGCGCCGGATGCGACGGAACAGCCGGGACGCCACCGAAATGCCGATCCAGGCCGCCGGCAGCGCGACCGCCGCGGCGACCCACACCGCCAGGGCGCTCATCAGCCCGGTGAGCGAGAACGCGGCCAGACGCAAAGCGATGCTCGCGATCGAGGTCACCGCGAGCGTGGCGCGGAACGATTCCTTGCTCAGATTTCGCTGCGAGAGGTAGATCGCGTACGGCGGACCGCCGGCGCCGAACATCGAGCTGGTGATGCCGCCCGCCAGCCCGGCGGGCCAGGCCCAGCCGCGCCCGAGCGTGCCGTGCGGTCGGCGCGAAAAGAGCGAATACAGCGCGAAGGCGACGACGAACACGCCCAGCGCGAGCAGAGCCCCCCGGTGCGGCAGGTTGACCAGCGCGGTGACGCCGAGCACGGTTCCGGCCAGGATCATCGGCACCAGGCGCACGACCTCGCCGCGCGCGACGTGCTGCGGCGCCTCGAAGCCGATTCGCAGCGAGTTGGCCAGATCGAGCAGTACGAACACTGCGAGCGCAAAGCGCAGCGGCACGAACTGCGTCGCGAGCGGAATCGCGACCAGCGCGGCGCCAAAGCCGGTGATGCCGTAAACCAGCGCGCCGAGAAACGCGATCGGCGCCAGCGCCAGGACTTCGAAGCTCAAGTCTTGGCCGACAGGTTCAGCGTGTAGATCCCGGTGATGCGGGCACTGTCGAGGATGTGGCCGTTGATGGCGGCCAGCAGGCCCGCGCCGCGGAAGCCGTCCGGCAGCGGGCAGCTTTCAATGTCGAGCGCATAGAGCGTGAACACGTAGTGGTGCACGATAGTGTCGTTCCAGGGCGGACACGGACCGTCGTAGCCGTAGTAGTCGCCCTTCATGTCGGCGTCGCCGGCGAACCACGAGGTATAGTCGTTCAGCCCCTGGCGCGCGCCGCGCGGCGCCCGAGGACCGGGCTTGCCGCGCGCGGTGACGCCGTTGGAGAACTCGCCTTCCGCGATCGCCTTCTCGAACGGCTTCAGGTCGACCAGCAGCCAGTGGTAGAAGTCGACCCGGGGCAGCGTGGCGGGGATCTGGCGACCCTCCTTGTTGACGTCGTCCGGCTTGGACGGCACGTCGTAGTCGTGACACACCAGGGCGAGCGAGCGCGTGCCCGCGGGCAGTCCGCCCCAGGCCAGCTGCGGATTTCGGTTGTCGGACAGCCTGACGCGGCTCTTCGCGTCGGGCACCGCGAACGCGCAGCGCCCCGGGATCGTGCCCATGTCGGAAAAGCTCTCGCTGGTCAGTTTCATCCCTCGCCTCCGTTCCTGTTCGTATCCGGCGTGATTATAAGGTCGTCCCCGGTGCGGGGATTCATCTGCCCGAGCGCCGCAACGT
>JBAUTW010000360.1:0-4106 GCA_049582365.1 Burkholderiales bacterium
GCGCGCGGGCGCGCACCGCGCGCATCGCCTGCTCGCGCGTTTGCTTGATGCTGATCTCGACCAGGTCGCGCACGATGGTGTCGACGTCGCGACCGACGTAGCCGACTTCGGTGAACTTGGTGGCCTCGACCTTGATGAAAGGCGCCCCCGCCAGGCGCGCCAGACGGCGCGCGATCTCGGTCTTGCCCACGCCGGTAGGCCCGATCATGAGGATGTTCTTGGGCGTGATCTCCTGCCGCAGCGGCTCGGCGACCTGCTGCCGGCGCCAGCGGTTCCTGAGCGCGATCGCAACCGCGCGCTTGGCCTTGGCCTGGCCCACGATGTGCTTTTCCAGCTCGTGGACGATCTCCTGCGGCGTCATCTGGCTCATTCGAGCACCTCGATGACGCGCTGGTTGTTGGTGTAGATGCAGAGATCGGCGGCGATCGCGAGCGACTTGTCCACGATCTCGCGCGCGCCGAGCGAAGTGTTCTCCAGCAGCGCGCGCGCGGCGCTCTGCGCGTAGGGGCCGCCCGAGCCGATCGCGACGATTCCCAGCTCCGGCTCGAGCACGTCGCCCATGCCGGTGATGATCAGCGAGTGGTCGCGATCGGCCACCGCGAGCATCGCCTCGAGGCGCCGCAGGATCCGGTCGGTGCGCCAGTCCTTGGCCAGCTCGACCGCCGAGCGCAGGACATTGCCCTGGTGCTTGTCGAGCTTCGCCTCGAAGCGCTCGAACAGAGTGAAGGCGTCGGCGGTGCCGCCGGCGAAGCCCGCCAGGATACGGTCGTTGTACAGCCGCCGCACCTTGCGCGCGCCCGCCTTGAGCACGATGTTGCCGAGCGTCACCTGCCCGTCGCCGCCGAGGGCGACGTCGACGCCGCGCCGGACCGAAAGTATGGTGGTGCCGTGCAGTTGTTCCATGCTGACCTTCAGTCGCGGTTGCGCGGGGTGACCTTGGCGAGCGCCGAAACGCCCATCACCTCGAACAGCGCCGCAACCAGCTGGTTCACGTTCTCGAGCTCGAGCCGCCCGCCGCTGCGGATCAGGTCGGCGGCGAGATTGAGCAGCGCGGCCGCCGAGACGAAATCGACGCGCTTCAGGCTCGAACAATCGACCTGCACCCGCGTGCGGCTGGCACCGGCCTCGGCGACCACGCCGAGAAACGCCTTTGCAGGGCCGACGATTTCACGCGGCGCGGCGAGCGAATCTACAGCCGGCGGCGCAAGGTCGACGTCGAACAGCGGAGGTTCGCATTCGAAGCGGCTTGCATACTCTCGCGCGCGCTCGGCGAACGCCTCGCGCTCGCCGAGCTCGCGATGAAGATCGAGCAGCATCAGCCACAGGCGTTCCGCCGCGGGGGCCAGGCTTTCCTTCTTCACCGCGCGCGCGAGGCTGCGCTTGGCCTCCGCATTCTGCGCGTTGGCGTACAGGATCGCCGCCTCCTCGACCGCGGCGGCGAGCTCCGAGGATGCCGAGACCACCTCGATGTTCAGGCGCGAGTCGGCGCCCACCTGCGTGCGCTGCATGCGCTCGGTTTGCCAGCCCGGCGGCAGCCTGTCCGTCACGTCCGGGGACTTGCCTGCCTTCCTGCCGCGCGATCCGCGCGAATGCCTGTCGCCCGCACCGGAGCTCATGTGGTCCCCCGTTCGCGTCGTATCACGCCGCCAGGCACTGCTCCAGGCCGGCGATGAAAAGGTCCCGCGGCAGCTTCTTGCCGATGAATACCAGCACCGAGCGCTTTTTCTCCCCCTTGCCCCAGGGCTTGCCGAGATCGCCGCCCATCATCATGTGTACGCCCTGGAACACCACCCGCCGCGGATTGCCCTTCATCCACAGCACCCCTTTGTAGCGCAGCAGGTCGGGGCCGTAGACCTGGATCATGCCGGACAGGAACTGCTCAAGCTTGTCGCCGTCGAAAGCCTTGTCGGAGCGGAACACGAACGACTCGACCTCGTCGTGGTGCTCGTGATGTGTGTCGGTCAGGAACTCGGGGTCGAGGTCGAGGATCGCGTTCAGGTTGAAGCCGCGGATGTCGAGCACGTCGTCGAGCGGCGCCTCGCCGAAATGCACCTTCTTGATCGGGGCACGCGGATTCATCAGGCGGATGCGCTCCGAGAGCCTCTGCACTTCGTCCTCGTCGACCAGATCGGTCTTCGACATCAGTATCCGGTCGGCAAAGCCGACCTGCTCCTGCGCCTCGTGGAACTCGTCGAGCTGCTTCTCCGCATGCTTGGCGTCGACCAGGGTGATGATCGAGTCGAGCAAATAGTAGTTCCCGATCTCCTCGTCGGTGAAGAAGGTCTGCGCCACCGGGCCGGGGTCGGCCATGCCGGTGGTCTCGATCACCACGCGGTCGAACTTGAGCGCGCCCTGGCTGCGCCGTTGCTTGAGTTCGCCCAGGATCCGGATCAGGTCGCCCCGCACGGTGCAGCAGATGCAGCCGTTGTTCATCTCGACGATCTGCTCGTTGCCGCTCTCGATGATGTCGTTGTCGACCCCGACCTCGCCGAACTCGTTCTCGATCACGGCCACGCGACGCCCGTGGTCTTCCTTCAGGATGCGGTTCAGCAGCGTCGTCTTGCCGCTTCCCAGGAATCCCGTCAGGATGGTCACGGGAACCATGTCTTCCTGCTGCATGATGACTCCTTCCGAAGGGCGGCATTCTACCGCCATGCGGCCCTCCGCTACGAACGCAGCACGAGCAATCCTTTGAGGTAGTCGCCTTCGGGGAACTCCAGCGCCACCGGATGGTCGGCGGCGGGACCGAAGCGCCCCACGATCTTGCCCTCGACCGCCGCGTCGAGCGCGGCGCCCGCCACGATCGACTGAAAGAGCTCCGCCGGCACGCCGCCCGAGCAGGAGAAGGTCGCCAGCAGGCCGCCCGGCGCCAGCAGCTTGAACGCAAGCAGATTGACGTCCTTGTAGGCGCGCGCGGCGTTCTTCGCCTGCGCCGCGGTAGGCGCGAACTTGGGCGGATCGAGCACCACCAGCCCGAAGCGCGCGCCGCGATCGCGAAGCGCGCGCAGGTGCGCGAACACGTCGGCCTGCATGAACTCGATCCTCCCGGCGTCGAGCTGGTTGGCGGAAAGGTTCTCGCGCGCCACCGCGAGTGCCGGAGCCGAACTGTCGAGCGCGAGCACGCGCTGCGCCCCGCCGGCGAGCGCGGCGAGCGCGAAACCGCCCGTGTAGCAGAATCCGTCCAGCACCTCGCGCCCCATCGCGAGGGCGCGCACGCGCTGGCGGTTGTCGCGCTGGTCGAGGAAGAATCCCGTCTTCTGTCCCTGCTCGACGTCGACGTGAAAGCTCAGGCCGTGCTCGACGATCGCGCAGCGCGCCGCCGACCGGTCGCCACGCACGAATCCACTGCGCGGTTCGAGGCCCTCGAGCGCACGCACCTCGGCGTCCGAGCGCTCGTACACCGCCTCGCAGCCGGTCAGCTCCGCGAGCGCATCCAGGATCGCGTCGCGCCAGCGCTCGGAGCCCGCGGAGAGGAATTGCGCCACCAGCACGTCGTCGTAGCGGTCTACCACCAGCCCGGGCAGACCGTCGGACTCGGCGTGAACCAGGCGCAGCGCGTTGCTGAGCCGCGCCGCGGGCAGCGCGGCGCGCAATGCCAACGCGCCCGCCAGGCGCGCGCGCAGGAAATCGGCATCGATGCGCCGCGACGTGTCGAAGCTCCATACGCGGGCCCGGATCTGCGATTGCGGGCTGTAGGCCGCAAGCGCCAGCGGCCGACCCGAGTCGGACACGACCTCGACCGTGTCGCCGCGCTGCGGATTGCCCTCGACGCGCGCGATCGCGCCCGAGAAGAGCCAGGGATGCCGCCGCCGGAGAGACTTGTCCCGGCCCGGCTTGAGCACGAGGCGCGCCGGCGCCATACCCTACTTCTTGCGCGCGCGCGGATGCGCGGCATCGTAGACCTTCGCCAGCGACTGGAAGTCCAAGTGCGTGTACACCTGGGTGCTCGAGATGCTCGAGTGGCCGAGCATCTCCTGCACCGCGCGCAGGTCCTGCGAGGACTGCAGCACATGGGTGGCGAAAGTATGGCGCAGCATGTGCGGATGCAGCGGCGCGTCCAGGCCCTGGCGCCGCGCCCAGGCCGCGAGCCGCGCACGCACGACGCC
>JBAUTW010000361.1:0-2115 GCA_049582365.1 Burkholderiales bacterium
CGTATGCGACGGCCAGCGTCGCGGCAGCGACGGCCGCGTAGGCGTCGACGCCGCTGCGCAGCAGCAAGAGGCTCAGCAGGCCCGCGACCAGCAGCACCGGCGCGGCGCGGATCATCGCGCCGGCGGCTCCGTCGCCAGCTCGGCCGAGAAGCGCTTCCAGTGGCTGCGCACGATCTCCTCGAAGCGGGCCCGAAAGCGGCTGCGGTCGAAGCGCATGGCGTTCGCACGGCAGCTGGCCGGCGTGAAGCGGGCCGGGTCGCGCTCGAATCGGCGCACCGCCTCGATTACCGCGTCTGCCGTCTGCTGCGGGAACAGCAGCCCGGTCGGCGCGGAAGCGTCCCCGCCGCGCACGATTTCCGCCGCCCCACCGGATCCGAAGGCGATCAGCGGCGTGCCGCAGGCCTGCGCTTCGGCCATCACGATGCCGAAATCCTCGATGCCGGCGAACAGGAAGGCGCGCGCGCGCTGCATGTGATCGCGCACCTCGGGCGTGGGAAGCCTGCCGCGCAGCTCGACGTTCGGTGGCAGCGCCGAGCGCAGGCGCGCCATCTCCGGACCGTCGCCGATCACCACCAGGCGCCGCTCGGGCATGCGCCGAAACGCCTCGCGCAGCAGATCGATCCGCTTGTAGGGCTCGAGACGCGACACGGTCAGATAGAAATCCTCCTTCTCCTCCCGCAGCGGAAACGCCGACACGTCTACCGGCGGGTAGAGCACTTCGGCCTCGCGTCGATAGGTCTTGCGGATGCGGCGCGCGACGTGCGACGAGTTGGCGATGAAGGCATCCACGCCATTGGCGCTGCGCACGTCCCACTGGCGCAGGCGGTGCAGCGCCAGGCGCGCGGCCCATGCCCTCGGCCCGCGCTCGAGGCCCGCCGCGCGCAGGTACTCGTGCTGCAGGTCCCAGGCGTAGCGCATCGGGGTGTGGACGTAGCTCAGATGCAGCTGCGCCGGGCCCGTGATCACTCCCTTGGCTACCGCGTGGCTGCTCGAGATCACGATGTCGTAGCCCGCCAGGTCGAACTGCTCGATCGCCAGCGGCATCAGCGGCACGTAGTAGCGCAGCCAGCGGCGCGGCCGCGGAAACGACTGCAGGAAGCTGGTTGCCCGCGCGGGCCTCGGAATCGCGGCCCGCAGCTCGTCGTCGCGCGCATCGATCAGGGTGAACAGGTCGGCCTGCGGGTACAGCTCGAGGATCTCGCGCAGCACGCGCTCGCTGCCGGCGTAGTCGATGAGCCACTCGTGCACGACCGCGATGCGTGGCTGTAGCGCGCCGGTCATCGCTGCACCCGGAAGCTCCAGCGGTCGCTGCTGATGAAGTTGAAGGCGAGCAGCAGGGCCGCGACTGCCAGGCTCGCGGGCACGTACCACAGGCCGAGCACCGATACCAGCAGGTACATGAGCGCCAGGTTGGCGCTGAAGCTGAACGCCATGGCGGCGAAATAGCGCGGCAGCTCGATCGGCGCATGCTCGCGCCGGGTGCGGAACGTCATCACCTTGTTGAGCAGGAACCCGAGCGGGGTGATGGCGCAGAAGGCGATCACGGTGGACAGCAGGTAGTGGATCCCGAGCCCCGCCGTCAGGCCCCACAGCACCACCGTGTTGGCGACGAGACAGACTCCGCCGACGAGGACGAACGAGGCGAAGCGCGCCGGCAAGGGAAGCGAAGAGGTCATGCGGGGATCTTCCGCCCCAATATTACTCGATGCGCGCTGCCTACGACGGGCGCCCGAGAAGCACCACCTTGCCGTCGGCGAAGATGACGCGCCAGCCGTCGTTCTGCATGTTCGGCATGTGCCGGATGCCGAGGTCGAAATCCTGCTGCAGCAGCAGAATGTAATCGACGTGATAGCGGGCGATGAAGGCCTTGAGCGCGCGCTCGTCGCCGTTCAGCCGCTGCAGCTCCTGGTAATATTTCCTGCCGTAGGCGTACGCGCGCGAATCGATCGCCGGGCGCAGCCGCGGGTAATAGCGATAGACCAGCTCGGAGCCGAGCCCGTAGGAGTTGAGCACGTTGCCCTTGATCTGCGGGCGGTCGAGGTATTCCACCAGCAGCAGCGAGAAGTTGTGCGACTCCGCGTAGTACGGGAAGGCGCCGTACAGGTTGCCGTAGCG
>JBAUTW010000362.1:0-3975 GCA_049582365.1 Burkholderiales bacterium
GCCGAAGGTCGCCTTGGCCATGCCGCGGCGGTGGCAGCCCTGGCCGAACAGCGCCGCCTGCTGGTCGCCGGCGATGCCGGCGATCGGGATCGCGGCGCCGAGCTCCTCCGGCGCGGCCATGCCGAACACGCTCGCCGAGGGCTGCACGTCGGGCAGGATCGCGCGCGGCACGCGCAGGATCGAGAGCAGCTCCTCGTCCCAGTCGCCGCGGTGGATGTCGTACAGCAGGGTGCGCGAGGCGTTGGTCTCGTCGGTCACGTGGGTGCGGCTGTGCGACAGGCGCCACACCAGCCAGGTGTCGACCGTGCCGAAGGCCAGCTCGCCGCGCTCGGCGCGCGCGCGCGCCCCGGGCAGATTGTCCAGCAGCCACGCCAGCTTGGTGCCGCTGAAGTAGGGATCGACGATCAGGCCGGTCCTGGCCTTGATCGTCTCCTCCACGCCGGCGGCGCGCAGCTCGGCGCACAGCGCGGTGGTGCGGCGGTCCTGCCACACGATCGCGTTGTGCAGCGGTTCGCTCGTCTGGCGGTCCCACAGCAGGGTCGTCTCGCGCTGGTTGGCGATGCCGATCGCGCTGATTTCGGTCGGGTCGACGCCGGCCTTGGCGATCGCCTCGCGCGCGGTGTCGCGCTGCGAAGCATAGATCTCGTGCGGGTCGTGCTCGACCCAGCCCGGCTGCGGGTAGATCTGGCGGATCTCGCGCTGGGCGCCGGCGCGCGGCGCGCCGTGCTCGTCGAACACGATCGCGCGCGAGCTGGTGGTGCCCTGATCGAGCGCGAGGATGTATTTCATGCCGTCGTGTTCCGCGAGTCCGGGTCATTCTAGCAGCGACCCGGGTGTTAGAATCCGCGGCGCCATGCCGTTACCGATCCAGGACGTCGAGCGCGTGCTCACCCACACCCGGCGCGTGCGCTTCGAAGGCTACAAGCGCGCCGACGGCCTGTGGGACATCGAGGCGCACTTGACCGACGTCAAGAACCACGACTACCCGCTGCAGACCGGGGTGCGCCGCGCCGGCCAGCCGATTCACGAGATGTGGCTGCGCGTCACCATCGACCGCGGCCTGAACGTGATCGACGCAACGGCCGTTTCCGACGCGGTGCCCTACCCGGGCGGCTGCGAACAGGCGCCGCCGGCGTACAAGAAACTGGTCGGGCTCAACCTGCGGCGGGGCTTCCGCAAGAAGGTGCACGAGCTGCTCGGCGGGGTGCTGGGCTGCACCCACATCACCGAGATGCTGGCCGGGCTGCCGACGGCGGCGATCCAGACCTTCGCCGGCGAGGCGCGCGAGGACAGCGGCGACGGCAGCAAGCCGTTCCAGCTCGACCAGTGCATCGCGCTCGAGACCGGCTCGGAAACGGTGCGCAAGTGGTACCCGGCGTGGTACCGAGGACCCATGGGAGGAGGCAAGGCAGCATGAAGATCCACGAGTATCAGGGCAAGGAGCTGTTGAGGAAGTTCGGCGTCGCGACGCCGCGCGGCACGCCGTGCTTCTCGGTCGACGAGGCGGTCGCCGCGGCCAGGGCGCTGGGCGGCAAGGTCTGGGTGGTGAAGGCGCAGATCCACGCCGGCGGCCGCGGCAAGGGCGGCGGGGTGAAGGTGGCGAAGTCGCTCGAGGAGGTAAGGAAATTCGCCTCCCGGATTCTCGGCATGCAGCTCGTCACGCATCAAACCGGCCCCGACGGCCAGAAGGTGCGGCGGCTGCTGGTCGAGGAGGGCGCCGACATCAGGAAGGAGCTCTACGTCGGCATGGTGGTCGACCGCGGCACCCAGCGCGTGTGCCTGATGGCGTCCTCCGAGGGCGGCATGGACATCGAGGAGGTCGCGGCCAGGACGCCGCACAAGATCCACAAGGTCTTCATCGACCCCGCGCTCGGCCTGACCGACGGCGAGGCGGAATCGGTTGCGCGCCACATCGGCATACCGGAGGCGTCGCTGGCGCAGGCGCGCGGGCTGCTGCAGGCGCTGTACAAGTGCTTCTGGGAGACCGACGCCTCGCTGGCCGAGGTCAACCCGCTGATCTACACCGGCGACGGCAGCGTGATCGCGCTCGACTCGAAGATGAACTTCGACGACAACGCCCTGTTCCGCCACCCCGAGATCGTCGCCATGCGCGACCTCGACGAGGAGGACCCGCTCGAGATCGAGGCCTCGAAGTACGACCTGTCGTACATCTCGCTCGACGGCGAGATCGGCTGCATGGTCAACGGCGCCGGGCTGGCGATGGCCACCATGGACACCATCAAGCTGTTCGGCGGCGAGCCGGCCAACTTCCTCGACGTGGGCGGCGGCGCCACCGCGGAGAAAGTCACCGCGGCGTTCAAGATCATGCTCTCCAACAGGAAGGTCAAGGCGATCCTGGTCAACATCTTCGGCGGCATCATGAAGTGCGACACCATTGCCGAAGGCGTGGTCGCCGCGGCCAAGGAAGTGAAGCTCTCGGTGCCGCTGGTGGTGCGCATGAAGGGCACCAACGAAGAGCTCGGCCGCAAGATCCTCAAGGACTCGGGCCTGCCGATCATTTCCGCGGACAACATGGCCGACGCGGCAAAGAAGGTGGTCGCGGCGGTGAAGGCGAAGAAGAAGAAAAAGCCGGCGGCGAAGAAGAAAACCGTAAAGAAGACGAAGCTTAAAGCCAAGACCAAAGCTAAGGCGAAGAAGGCGAAGGCGAAGAGGAAGAAGAAATGAGTATCCTGATAAACAAGGATTCGCGCGTCATCACGCAGGGCATCACCGGCAAGACCGGCCAGTTCCACACCCGCACCAGCCGCGAGTACGCCAACGGGCGCGCCTGCTACGTCGCCGGGGTCAACCCGAAGAAGGCGGGCGAGGATTTCGAGGGCATTCCGATTTTCGGCACGGTCGCCGACGCGAAACGCAAGACCGGCGCCAACGTGTCGGTGATCTACGTTCCGCCGCCGTTCGCCGCCGCCGCGATCTGGGAAGCGGTCGAGGCCGACGTCGAGCTGGTGATCTGCATCACCGAGGGCATCCCGGTGCGCGACATGATCGAAGTGCGCGACCGCATGCGCAAGCAAAGGCGCCGCAGCGTGCTGGTGGGCCCGAACTGCCCCGGCGTGATCACCCCGGGCGAGCTCAAGATCGGCATCATGCCGGGCCACATCCACAAGAAGGGGCGCGTCGGCGTGGTGTCGCGCTCGGGCACGCTCACCTACGAGGCGGTCGGCCAGCTGTCCGAGCTCGGCATCGGCCAGTCCTCGGCGGTGGGCATCGGCGGCGACCCGGTCAACGGCATGAAGCACATCGACGTGATGAAGCTGTTCAACGACGACCCGGACACCGACGCGGTGGTGATGATCGGCGAGATCGGCGGCTCGGACGAGGAAGCGGCGGCCGAGTGGGTGAAGAAGAACATGAAAAAGCCGGTGGTCGGCTTCATCGCCGGGGTCACCGCCCCGCCGGGCAAGCGCATGGGCCACGCCGGCGCGATCATCTCCGGCGGCAAGGGCACCGCGCAGGAAAAGCTCGCGGTGATGGAAGCCTGCGGCATCAAGGTGACGCGCAATCCCGCCGAGATGGGCAAGACGCTCAAGTCGGTTCTCAAGTAGCCCGCCGCCATGGCGCGCGCGTTCGGCGTGCTGCGTCATGGCGCCCTCAAGTACTACCTGCTGGCGCGCCTGTTCGGCACCCTCGCGGTGCAGATGCAGACCGTCGCGGTGGGCTGGCAGGTGTACGAGGCCACCCACGACCCGCTCGACCTCGGACTGATCGGGCTGTCGCAGTTCCTGCCTTTCATCGTCCTCATCCTGCCCGCCGGGCACGTCGCCGACCAGTACGACCGGCGGCGCGTGGTTGCGGGCTGCTTCGCGCTGCAGGCGGCGGCGGCCGCGCTGCTGCTCGGCTATACGCGCGCCGGCCTGCCCGCGGTGTGGCCGGTGTTCGCGATCATGGGGCTGTTCGGCGTGGCGCGCGCGTTCTCGATGCCGGCGGCGCAGGCGCTGCTGCCGAACATGGTGC
>JBAUTW010000363.1:0-2777 GCA_049582365.1 Burkholderiales bacterium
GCCCTCGGCGCGCGCCTTCGGCGGCGGCGCGGGCGTGCTGATCGCGCTGGTGTTCGTGGTCTGGCTGGCGAGCGGGTTCTACATCGTCGACGCCAGCCAGCGCGCGATCGTGCTCACCTTCGGCAAGTACTCGGAGCAGACCGGCCCGGGCCTGCGCTGGCGTCTGCCGTGGCCGATCCAGTCGAGCGAGCTGGTCAACGTGTCGCAGGTGCGCACGCTCGAAGTCGGCTATCGCAACAACGTGCGCACCAAGGTGCAGCGCGAGTCGCTGATGCTGACCGACGACGAAAACATCGTCGACCTGCAGTTCGCGGTCCAGTACACGGTTCAGGACGCCAAGGATTTCCTGTTCAACACGCGCAACCCGGATGAAATCGCGATGCGCACCGCCGAAAGCGCCATGCGCGAGGTGATCGGCAAGAGCAAGATGGACGGGATCCTGTACGAGTCGCGCGAGGATATCGCGATCAAGGCGCGCAAGCTGATGCAGGAGATTCTCGATCGTTACGGCACCGGGATCTCGGTCAGCTCGGTCACGATCCAGGCGGCCCAGCCGCCGGAGCAGGTCCAGGCCGCGTTCGACGATGCGGTCAAGGCGAACCAGGACCGCGCGCGACAGGTGAACGAAGGACAAGCCTACGCCAACGACGTGATTCCGCGGGCGAGCGGCAGCGCGGCGCGGCTGCTGCAGGAGGCGCAGGGCTACAAGCAGCGCGTCATCGCCAATGCCGAGGGCGAGGCCTCGCGCTTCAAGGACGTACTCGCGGAATACGCCAGGGCGCCGGCGGTGACCCGCGAGCGCATGTACCTGGATGCCATGCAGCAGGTGCTGTCGTCGACCTCCAAGGTCATCCTCGATTACAAGGGCAGCGGCAACCTGCTCTACCTGCCGCTCGACAAGCTGATGCAGCGGGGCGGCACGGCGGCGCCGTCCGAATCCGACGCGTCGCAGACCCAGGTGCCGGCGCCTGCGCAGGACGACACGAGCCCGCGCTCGCGCGACTCGCTGCGCAGCCGCGAGCGCGGAGAGCGGCCATGAGGGCGATCGGACCGCTGGTCGCGGCGCTCGTCGCCGTGCTGCTGGTGATATCCGGTACGCTGTTCAGCGTCGACCAGCGTTACAACGCGATCGTGTTCCAGCTGGGCGAGATCAAGAGCGTGGTCAGCGCGCCCGGGCTGCACTTCAAGTGGCCGCTGCTGCAGAACGTGCGCCAGTTCGACATGCGCATCCTGAGCTACGACGATCCCGAGCCGCTGCGCTTCATCACCTCGGAGAAGAAGCCGGTGCTGGTGGACTCGTTCGTCATGTGGCGCATCAAGGACGTGAAGCAGTTCTATATCAGCGTCAGGGGCGACGAGTTCGCCGCCACGACGCGCATCCGGCAGACGATTTCCGACAGCCTGCAGGCCGAGTTCGGGCGCCGCACCGTGCACGACGTGGTGTCGGGGCAGCGCGACGAGATCATGGGGCTGGTGCGCGACAAGGTCGACCAGGAGCTGCGGCGCATCGGGGTCGAGATCGTCGACGTGCGCCTGAAGCGCGTCGACCTGCCGCAGGAAGTGAGCGAGTCGGTCTACCGCCGGATGGAATCCGAGCGCAAGCGCGTGGCCAACGAGCTGCGCTCCACCGGCGCGGCCGCGGCCGAGCGCATCCGCGCCGACGCCGACCGCCAGCGCGAGGTGATCCTGGCCGAGGCCTACCGCGATGCGCAGAAGATCAAGGGCGAAGGGGACGCCAAGGCGACCGACATCTACGCCAAGGCGTTCTCGCAGAATCCCGAGTTCTACGCCTTCTACCGCAGTATGGACGCGTACCGCTCGACCTTCCGCGGCAAGAACGACCTGATGCTGCTCGACCCGAATTCGGACTTCTTCCGCTTCTTCAAGGACCCGGCGGGGCGCCAGCCCGCCAAGAAAAAATGAGCGATGGGCACCACGTTCCTCATGGCTTTCGCCTTGATGCTCGTCATCGAGGGCGCGCTGCCCTTCCTCGCCCCTAAGCTCTGGCGCGACACCTTTCGCCGCATCACGCAGATGACCGACGGGCAGATCCGCTTCATCGGGCTGACCTCGATGCTGGTCGGGCTGCTGGTGCTGCTGGCGGCGCGCTGAAAGATGTCCACCGCCATGCGCTGGCTGCTGCCGGAATACATCGAGGACATCCTGCCCGCCGAGGCGACGCGCATCGAGGCGCTGCGGCGCGCGATCCTCGACCAGTTCGCGCTGCACGGCTACCAGCTGGTGATGCCGCCGCTGCTCGAATACCTCGAGTCGCTGCTCACCGGCACCGGGCGCGACCTCGATTTGCGCACCTTCAAGCTGGTCGATCAGCTCTCGGGGCGCATGATGGGGGTGCGGGCGGACATCACGCCGCAGGTGGCGCGTCTGGACGCGCACCTGCTCAACCGGCAGGGGGTGGCGCGGCTGTGCTATTGCGGCAGCGTGCTGCACGCCAGGCCCGCCGGGCTGGAGGCGACCCGCGAGCCGCTGCAGATCGGGGCCGAGATCTACGGCCACGCCGGGGTCGAGAGCGACCTCGAGATCCTGCGCCTGCTGGGCAGGGCGCTCGCGCTGGCCGGCGTGCGCGGCGCGCGCATCGACATCGGCCACGTAGCGGTGTTCCGCGCCATCGTGCAGGCCGCGCGAATTTCGGGCGGGCTCGAGTCCGACCTGTTCGAGGCGCTGCAGAAGAAGGATCTGCCGGCGCTCGCGGAGCTTGCGCGCGGGCTCGACAAGCGCACCCGCGAGGCGCTGCTGCTGCTGCCGGAGCTGTACGG
>JBAUTW010000364.1:0-6329 GCA_049582365.1 Burkholderiales bacterium
GCGCATCACCGGGCGCGACCCGCGCGGCAGGCCGTCGGGCGAGATCGTCGAGGTGCTCGAGCGCGCCACGCGGCGCATCGTGGGCAGGCTGCACGCCGAGCACGGGGTGATGTTCCTGGTGCCCGAGGACCGCCGCATCGCGCAGGACATCCTGGTGCCGCCGAAGGAGGCGGGACGGGCGAAGGCGGGCGAGGTGGTGACCGTCGAGCTGGTGGCGCAGCCGTCGAAGCACGCGCAGCCCATCGGGCGCGTGGCCGAAGTGCTGGGCAACTACACCGATCCCGGGATGGAGATCGAGATCGCGCTGCGCAAGTTCGACCTGCCGCACGAGTTCTCGAAGAAGTCGCTGGCGGCGGCGCGCGCGCTGCCCGAGGAGGTGCGCGAGGAGGACCTCGCGGACCGGCGCGACCTGCGCGAGCTCGGCTTCGTCACCATCGACGGCGAGACGGCGAAGGACTTCGACGACGCGGTGCACGCGGTGCGCGACGGACGCGGTTTCCGGCTCTGGGTCGCGATCGCGGACGTCAGCCACTACGTGCGGCACGGCGAGCCGCTCGACGCGGATGCGCTCGAGCGCGGCACCTCGGTCTATTTCCCGCGGCGCGTGATCCCGATGCTGCCGGAGAAGATCTCCAACGGCCTGTGCTCGCTCAACCCCGAGGTCGACCGCCTGGCGATGGTGTGCGAGATGATGATCACGCCCAAGGGCGTGGTGGCGCGCTACGAGTTCTACCCGGCGGTGATCCGCTCGCGCGCGCGCCTGACGTACAACCAGGTATGGGAGTGGCTGTCCTCGGGCAGGGCTCCGGCGTACCTGCAGACGCTGTACGAGGTCTACGGCAGGCTGGCCGAGGAGCGGCGCCGGCGCGGCGCGATCGATTTCGAGACGCTCGAGACCAGGATGGTGTTCGACGCGCAGGGCAAGATCGAGAAGATCGTTCCCGAGGCGCGCAACGACGCGCACCGCCTGATCGAGGAGTGCATGCTGGCGGCCAACTTCTCGGCCGGCAACCTGCTCTCGGAGCGCAGCCAGCCGGTGCTCTACCGGGTGCACGACGTGCCGGCGCCGGAGAAGGTCTCGGCGCTGCGCGACTTCCTGGCCGAGCTCGGGCTGCAACTGCCCGGCGGCGAGGTGCCGCGGCCCAAGGACTACGCCCAGCTGCTGGACAAGATTCGTAGCCGCCCGGACTTCACGCTGCTGCAGACGATCCTGCTGCGCTCGCTCAAGCAGGCGGTCTACAGCCCGGACAACGCGGGACATTTCGGCCTCGCGTTCGAGGCCTACCTGCACTTCACCTCGCCGATCAGGCGCTACCCCGACTTGCTGGTGCACCGCGCGATCAAGGCCTGCCTCAAGGGGCGGCGCTACGAGGGCGTCGACTGGGACGCGCTCGGGCTGCACTGCTCGGACACCGAGCGCCGCGCCGACGAGGCGAGCCGCGACGTCGAGAACTGGCTCAAGTGCTTCTACATGAAGGAGCACGTCGGCGGCGTGTTCACCGGCGCGGTGACGGGGGTGACCTCGTTCGGGCTTTTCGTCACGCTGGACGACTACTTCGTCGACGGGCTGGTGCACATCTCGGAGCTGGGACGCGACTACTTCCAGTTCGACCCCGCGCGCCACATGCTGCTCGGCGAGCGCAGCGGCCAGCGTTTCCGCCTTGCCGACCGCATGAAGGTCAAGCTGGTGCGCGTCGACCTGGAGACGCGCAAGATCGACTTCGTGCCCGCATGAGCAGGCCCCCGCGCGAACCCAGGGTGGTGATCGGCTTTCACCCCGTGCTCGCGCGCCTGCGCGCGGATCCTTCGTCGGTGCTCGAGCTCTACGTGGACGAGTCGCGCCACGACGCGCGCATCAGGGACGTCGCGGCGACGGCCGAGCGCGCCGGCGTGAAAGTGATGAAGGTGCCGGCCAAACGCCTGGACGGCTTCTATGGCGGCGGCCGGCACCAGGGCGTGGTCGCGCGGGTGGAGGTGAAGGCCCTGAGCCACAGCCTCGACGATATCCTGGATCAGGTGAAGGGAGCGCCGCTTGTGCTGCTGCTCGACGGCGTGACCGATCCGCACAACCTCGGCGCCTGCCTGCGCGTGGCGAACGCGGCCGGGGTGCACGCGGTCGTCGCGCCGAAGGACCGCGCCGCCGGCATCAGCGCCGCGGTGTCGAAGGTCGCCAGCGGCGCCGCCGAATCCACTCCCTACCTCATGGTCACCAACCTGGCGCGCACCATCGACGAGCTGAAGGAGCGCGGCATCTGGGTGGTCGGCACCGACGGCAGCGCCGATCAGAGCCTGTACCAGGCCGACCTGCCCGAGGCCATCGCCTGGGTGCTGGGAGCCGAAGGCGAGGGCATGCGGCGCCTGACGCGCGAGCGCTGCGACCTGCTGGTTCGCATCCCGATGCTGGGCGAGGTCGAAAGCCTCAACGTCTCGGTCGCCGCGGGGCTTGCCCTGTTCGAGTCGGTCCGGCGCCGATCCTTGCCCAAGCCCTAGATTTCCCTATATAATCCGGCCCCTTTCCTTGCCGCACCGCGACGCATGACGGGCGGCTTAAACCCACAAGGAGAACGCATGCGGCATTACGAGATCGTATTCATCGTCCATCCGGACCAGAGCGAGCAGGTGCCCGCGATGGTCGAGCGCTACAAAGGCGTCATCAGCGCGCGCAACGGCATCGTGCACCGCCTCGAGGACTGGGGCCGGCGCCAGCTCACCTACCCGCTGCAGAAGGTGCACAAGGCGCACTACGTGCTCATGAACATCGAGTGCGACCAGGAAACGGTCGACGAGCTCAACAACTCGTTCAAGTTCAGCGACGCCGTGCTGCGCCACCTGATCGTCAAGATGACCAAGGCGGTGACCGACCCCTCCCCGATGATGAAGGAGGAGAAGTCCAAGTCGCTGATGGAGCGCGGCGCGGAGGCGCGGCCGGCCGAGGCCGAGGCCGCCTGAGCGCCGATTGGACGAGGCGAACCGGGTCGAACTGTCGGGAACGCTTGCGGAGCTCGGCGCGCTGCGCCACACGCCGGCGGGAATTCCGGTGATCGATTGCCGCATCAGGCACGAGTCGGAGGCCGCCGAGGCGGGCTCCCGGCGCAAGGTGGAAGCCGAGGTCGAGGCGATTGCGTTCCGGGCCGATGCCCGGCTGCTCGCCGCCGCCGCGCCCGGCAGCGCGCTGAGAGTTGAAGGATTTTTGTGCGCCAAGAGCCGGCGCTCGAAGAAGCTGGTTCTGCACCTGACCAAGATCGAATTTACTGAAGGAGTTTGAGCATGCCCCCGCCGCGCAGAGGAAAAGGCAAAGGTAAAGGAAAGTTCAGCAAGGACAAGAAGGACCGCGGACAGAAGGCGCTGTTCCGGCGCCGCAAGTTCTGCCGCTTCACGGCCGAGAAGATCGAGTGGATCGACTACAAGGACATCGACATCCTCAAGGATTTCGTGAACGAGAACGGCAAGATCATCCCGGCGCGCATCACCGGCACCTCGGCCGGCTACCAGCGCCAGCTCTCGACCGCGATCAAGCGCGCGCGCTTCCTCGCGCTGCTGCCGTACACCGATCTGCACTGAGGGGCGCGCCATGCAAGTGATCCTGATGGAGAAGGTGGGCAAGCTCGGTAACCTCGGCGACGTCGTCAAGGTGAAGGACGGTTTCGCCCGCAACTACCTGATTCCGCACGGCAAGGCCAAACGTGCGACGCCCGACAACCTGAAGGCGTTCGAGGTCCGCCGCGCCGAGCTGGAGCAGGCGCACGCCAAGGCGCTGGCCGAGGCGCAGGAGCGCGGCGCCAAGCTCGAGGGCCTGACGGTGCAGATCACGCAGAAGGCGGGCGTCGACGGCCGGCTGTTCGGCTCGGTCACCAATTACGACATCGTCGAGGCGCTGCAGAAGCAGGGCGTCGAGATCGAGCGGCGCCAGGTGCGCATGCCGCAAGGGCCGCTCAAGCAGGTGGGCGACTTCCCGATCGAGATCGAGCTCTACACCGACGTGGTGAGCACGATCACGATTTCGGTGCTCGGCGAAGCGTAATTCGCGCGCACGCGCTGCTCGCGTGACGAAAGGGCTGGCAACAGCCCTTTTCTTTTTGTAGCATCGACTCCTCATGGCCCAGACGCCGCAGACCCTGCGCAGCGACAGCTCGGACGCCCAGCTTCTGGCGCTGAAGGTACCGCCGCACTCGGTCGAGGCCGAGCAATCGCTGCTCGGCGGGCTGCTGCTCGACAACCAGGCCTTCGACCGCATCGCCGACCTGGTCTCGCCGCAGGACTTCTACCGCGACGACCACCGGCGCATCTACCGCCACATCGTCAAGCTGGTGGAGGCCGCCAAGCCGGCCGACGTGGTGACGGTGTCGGAGTCGATCGAGGCGAGCGAGGACAAGGACAAGACCGGCGGCCCCGCCTATCTGGGCGCGCTGGCGCAGAACACCCCGAGCGCGCTCAACATCCGC
The DNA here is from genome assembly GCA_049582365.1 of Burkholderiales bacterium. Taxonomy (GTDB): domain Bacteria; phylum Pseudomonadota; class Gammaproteobacteria; order Burkholderiales; family SG8-39; genus DAHVFK01. The sequence continues at coordinate 4,443 of JBAUTW010000364.1, forward strand.
CGCTACGCCGAGCTGGTGCGCGAGCGCGCGGTGCAGCGGCGCCTGGCGCAGGTCGCCACCGACATCGCGGAGAACGCCCTCAACCCGGGCGGCAAGGAGGTCGGGCAGCTGCTCGACGAAGCCGAGTCGCGCATCCTCGAAATCGGCGAGGCGGGCTCGCGCCACACCGTGGGGCTGGAGGAGATCAAGCCGGTGCTGGCGCGGGTGCTCGAGCGCATCGACCACCTCTATCACCGCGACAATCCGTCCGACGTGACGGGCGTGCCCACCGGATTCCACGACCTCGACTCCAAGACCGCGGGCCTGCAGCCGGGAGACCTGATCATCGTCGCCGGGCGCCCGTCGATGGGCAAGACGGCCTTCGCGCTCAACATAGCGGAAAGCGTGGCGCTCAACACCCTGCTGCCGGTGGCGGTGTTCAGCATGGAGATGAGCGGCACGCAGCTCGCCACCAGGATGCTCGGTTCGATCGCGCGCGTGGACCAGCACAAGATGCGTACCGGCAGGCTGTCGGATCAGGAGTGGCACGACCTGTCCGAGGCCATGGGCCGGCTGCACGACGCGCCGATCTTCATCGACGAGACCGCGGCGCTGAACTCGCTCGAGCTGCGCACGCGCGCGCGCCGCCTGTGGCGCCAGTTCGGCGGCAAGCTCGGGCTGGTGGTGGTGGATTACCTGCAGCTCATGTCCGCGACCAATACCAAGGGCAGCGAGAACCGCGCGACCGAGATCTCCGAGATGTCGCGCTCGCTCAAGGCGCTCGCCAAGGAGCTCAAGGTGCCGGTGATCGCGCTGTCGCAGCTCTCGCGCGCGGTCGAGCAGCGCAACGACCGGCGGCCGATGATGTCGGACCTGCGCGAATCGGGCGCCATCGAGCAGGACGCCGACGTGATCCTGTTCATCTACCGCGACGAGGTCTACTCGCCCGACAAGCCCGAGGCGAAGGGCCGCGCCGAGATCATCATCGGCAAGCAGAGGAACGGTCCGATCGGCAAGGTCGAGCTGACCTTCCTCGGCCAGTTCACGCGCTTCGAGAATTTCGCCGCATCAGGATCCTTCTGACGCACGTTCCCCGGAGGGCCGCATGGCCGAGCCAGTGATCGCGCAGAAATCGCCCTATGCCGTAGAGCTGGCGCCCGGCGACTACTGGTGGTGCGCCTGCGGGCGCTCGAAGCGGCAGCCGTTCTGCGACGGCTCGCACAAGGGCTCCGAGTTCACGCCCGTCAAGTTCACCGTCGCCGAGGCGCAGAAGGTCTGGCTGTGCGGCTGCAAGCGCACCGGCAGCAGGCCGTTCTGCGACGGCACCCACTCGAAGCTCTAGGGCCGGCGGCCCGCGGGCCGCTACAGCACCTCGGCCGCGTGATCGGCCAGGCGCGAGCGCTCGCCGCGCGCGAGCGTGACCTGCCCGGCGTGAGCCCAGCCCTTCATCCGGTCGACGACGTAGGTCAGGCCCGAGCTGCCCTCGGTGAGGTAGGGCGTGTCGATCTGCGCAATGTTGCCGAGCAGCACCACCTTGGTGCCGGGGCCGGCGCGCGTCACGAGCGTCTTCATCTGCTTGGGCGTGAGGTTCTGCGCCTCGTCGATGATGAGCCACTTCTTGATGAAGGTGCGCCCGCGCATGAAATTGAGCGACTTGACCTTGATGCGCGAGCGCACCAGGTCGCGCGTCGCGGCGCGTCCCCATTCGCTGCCCGGCTCGTCGGAGGCGTTCAGCACGTCGAGGTTGTCCTCCAGCGCGCCCATCCAGGGCTGCATCTTCTCCTCTTCGGTGCCGGGCAGGAAGCCGATGTCGTCGCCCAGCGGCACGGTGACGCGCGTCATGATGATCTCGGTGTAGCGCTTGTCGTCCAGCGCCTGGGTCAGGCCCGCGGCGAGCGCGAGCAGCGT
>JBAUTW010000365.1:0-3205 GCA_049582365.1 Burkholderiales bacterium
GGGGCGCGCTGGGTCGCCGCGCTGTGCGGCGCGCTGGCAGTCGCGCTCGCATCGAGCGCGCTGGCCGCGGCGCCGCAGAACAAGAACCCGTCCTGGTCCCAGCTCACGCCCCAGCAGCGCGAGATCCTCGCGCCCCTCGGCAGCGAGTGGAACAAGCTCGAACCGGCGCGCAAGAAGAAGTGGCTCGGCGTGGCCAAGCGCTACCCCAAGATGACGCCGATCGGCAAGAAGCGCGTCCAGACGCGCATGCGCAAGTGGGCCGAGCTCACTCCCGCGCAGCGGGAAGAAGCGCGCAAGAAGTATCAGCGCATCGACAAGCTGCCCCCGGCCAAACGCGAGGCCCTGCGCCAGAGATGGAAGGAGTACGAGTCGCTGCCGCCGCAGCAGCGCAAGTGAGCGCGCCGGGAATCCTGCGGCGGCTTGCCGCCATGACCTACGAGGGCACGCTGCTGTTCGGCGTGGCCTTCGTCTCGACCGCGCTGTTCCTGCTCGCCAGCGGCGGCGCTTCCGGGCTCGAGGGCTGGCGCCACCTCGCGCTGCAGGTCTACCTCGGCGCGGTGTTCGCGGGCTATTTCCTGTGGTGCTGGCTGCGCGGCGGACAGACCCTCGCCATGAAGGCCTGGCACATCCGCCTGGTGGCGCCGGGGCAGGAGCGCGTGCCGCCGGGCAAGGCGCTGCTGCGCTTCGTACTCGCCGCGCTGTTGCTGCCCTGCGGCATCGGGATCCTGTGGGCGCTGTTCGACCCCGAACGCCAGTTCCTGCACGACCGGCTGGCGGGAACGCGGCTGGTCTCGGTTCCGCGCTGAGCCCAGCGCGGTCTCAGCGTCGCTCCACCCACCACATCATCAGCACCGCGGCGAGGAAGAACGCCGCGCTCGGAACGGCGGCCGCCGCGACCGGCGGCCAGTTCTGCAGCAGGCCGATGTGCGAGAACAGGCTGTTGAGCATGTGGAAGAAGGTGCCGAGCATGATGCCCGAGAACACCTTTATGCCCACCATGCCGGCGCGCGCCTGGATGTAGGCGAAAGGCAGCGCCAGCGCCATCATCACCATCACGGCGAGCGGATAGAACAGCTTCTTCCACATCGCGATCTCGTAGCGCTCGGTCTTCTGCCGGTTGCCGGCCAGGTGCTGGGTGTACTTGTACAGCTTCCAGATCGACATGCGCTCCGGCGCGACGATCAGCACGTCCAGCATCTCCGGGTTGACGGCCGAGTGCCATTCGACGCTCGGCAGACGCTCGACGCGCGGGCCATCGGGCGTGAACTCGGTCTGCGCCACGTCGATCAGCTTCCAGCGCCCGCCGCCCAGGTACTCGCCGCGCGCCGCTGCGCGCGCGAGCTGCAGCCGGTCGTCGCGGTCGAACTGGTAGATGCGCACGTCGGTCAGCGCGCTCGCGCTGCGGGCTTCGCGCACGTTGATGAACGAGTGCTCGTCCTTGAACCAGAGGCCGGTGCGCATCTCCTGCCCGATCAGCGTGCTCATGGCGTGCATGCGCAACTTCTGCGCCGCCTCCTCCGCCGCCGGCGCGACCCACTCGCCGACCACGAAGGTCGCGACCACGAACACCAGCCCCACCTTCGCCAGCGCGGCGCCCGCGCCGCGCGGCGACAGCCCGGAACCGCGCATCACGGTGAACTCCGAGTTGCTCGCCAGGTGCGCGAGCACGTAGAGGGTGCCGATCAGCACCACCACCGGGAACAGCTCGTAGGCGTGCGCCGGCACCGACAGCAGCACGAAGATGAACACCTCGCGCAGGTGGTAGTTGCCGCGCCCGAGATCGCCGAGCTCGTGGATCAGGTCGAAGAAGGCGAACAGCGACAGGAACCCGAGCAGCACGAAGCCCACCGCGCCGAAGATCTGGCGCGCGAGGTAGCGCTCGAGCGTGCGGGAACGCATCTCGCCCGCCGCCCCTCAGCGCACCAGCCGCAGCCGGAACAGCTGCATCCGGCGCGCGAAAAGGACCAGCAGCAGAACCAGCATGGCGCCGTGCACCAGCCACCAGCCGAGCGAGAAATCGAGTCTCCCGAGCGTGACCCGCGCCTGGCTGACCGACAGCAGGTTCGAGTACACGACGTAGGTCAGCAGCGCAAACGCCAGGTTCACCGAGCGCCCCGCACGCGGGTTGACGAAACTCATCGGAATCGCCAGCAAGACCAGGATCAGCGCCGAGAGCGGGATGCCGACGCGCCATACCAGCTCGCCCAGGTTGGCGTCGGTCGGGTTGCGAATCAGCGCCAGGGTCGAGAGGTCCTGGTGCGAAGCGGAGGGCAGCGGGCCCTCGCTCGTCTTGATCCGAGTCGCATAGCGGCCGAAGCGCATGATGCGGTAGTCCGCCTCGCCCGGGCGGCCCTCGTAGCGCTGGCCGTCGTCGAGCACCAGGAAGCGGTCCCCGTTCGGCGCCGTCTCGGTGCGGCCGGTGCGGCTCATCATCACGCCCTCGCGCTGGTGCTGGACCGAGTTGACGAACACATTGTTGACGGTGGTCTTGTCGGCACCGACCGAGTCGACGAAGAACACGCGGTCGTGGTCGGCCGATTCGCCGAAGGTGCCCGGATCGACGCGCGAGACGTCGTCGCGCGCCTGGATGCCGGCGCTGTACTGCTGGGCGATCTGCGCCGCCCAGGGCGCAAGGAACAGCGACGTGGCCGCGATCAGCGCCACCAGCGGCAGCGCGAACTTCAGCACCGGCGCGAGCCACGCCGTCAGCGACAGGCCGGAGTTGAACCAGATCACCATCTCCGAGTCGCGGTAGCTGCGCGTCAGCGTAAGCAGCACGGAGACGAACAGCGTGAGCGACAGCAGCACCGGCAGCGTGGTGACCGAGAAGAAACCCAGGTAGGCGAACACCGCGTCCGACGGAATCTTGCCGCCGGCGGCGTCGCCGAGCAGCCGGATCAGGCGCGTAGTGAGCGCGATCGAGAACAGGGTCAGGAACACCGCGCTCGCGAGGCTCGCGAATTCCCTGATCAGCGCGCGTTGAAAGATCATCTTCGCTTGGGCGCCCCCTTCGATTCACAGCCGGCGGCAAAACATGCGATCATTTACGCCGTCCGAAACGAGGGAGAACGCGGTGGAATTTAGCATAAAAACCCTTGCGCCCGAGCGTGCCAAGACGGGTTGCCTCGTGCTCGGCGTGTATCCCGGCGGCGCGCTGACGCGCGCAGCCCAGCTCGCCGACCGCGCGGCGCGCGGCGCGCTGCGC
>JBAUTW010000366.1:0-3331 GCA_049582365.1 Burkholderiales bacterium
CGACTCTCGGTGACGAAAGGACGGGACTGGTCATTGCGGCGCGACGGGGATCGAGCGCGATTATACCCGGCGCTCCGGCTACAATCGGGCGATGGAAATCCTCGCCGCGCTGTGGGACGTCGTCGTCCACCTCGATCGCCATCTCGCCAGCTTCCTCGCCCAGCACGGCGCCTGGGTCTACGCGCTGCTTTTCGCGGTCGTGTTCTGCGAGACCGGGCTCGTGGTGACGCCGTTCCTGCCCGGCGACTCGCTGCTGTTCGTTGCCGGCGCGGTCGCGGCGACCGGCGGCATCGACGCGCGCCTGGTCGCCGCGACGCTGGTCGCTGCGGCGCTATGCGGCGACAACGTGAATTACTGGATCGGACGCTGGCTCGGCCCGCGCGTGTTTCGCTCGACCGACGCGCGCTGGTTCAACCGCCGCCACCTCGCACGCACCGAGGAATTCTACGAGCGCCACGGCGGCAAGGCAGTGGTGATCGCCAGGTTCGTGCCGATCGTGCGCACCTACGTGCCGTTCGTGGCCGGCGTCGGGCGAATGGCCTATGCGCGCTTTCTCGGCTTCAGCATCGGCGGCGCGCTGCTGTGGGTAGTGTCACTCACCGCCGCCGGCTATTTCTTCGGCAACCTGCCGCTGATAAAAAACAACCTCACGCTCGCCATCCTGGGGGTGATCGGACTGTCGCTGCTGCCGATCGCGTTCGAGTGGCTGCGCCACCGTCGCGCAAAGGGCTCGACCTGAGTCAGCGCAGCGCGGCCAGCGGCGACTGCGGGCGCGGTGGATGCTTGGCGATGTAGTCCTTGATGCCGGCGAAGATCGCGCGCGCGATCTTGTCCTGATAGGCACCGTCGTTCAGCCGCTTCTCCTCCTTCGGATTGGAGATGAACGCGGTCTCGACCAGGATCGAGGGGATATTGGGCGCGGTCAGGACGGCGAAGCTCGCCTGCTCGACGTGGCCGCGGTGCAGCGGGTTGACCCGCCCGAGCTCGGACAGCACGGAGCTGCCGAGCTGGAGGCTGTAGTCGATGGTGCCGGTCTGCGACAGGTCGAGGAGCGTCTTGCGCAGGTAGGTGTCCTTGCTGCCCAGGTTTGCCCCGCCGATAAGGTCGGAGTCGTTTTCGCTCTTCGCCAGCCAGCGCGCCGTTTCCGAAGTGGCGCGCCGCTGCGACAGCGCGTACACGGAAGAGCCGCTGGCGTGCCGGCCCATAATGCGGGCGGAGTCGGCGTGGATCGACACGAACAGGTCCGCGTGCACCTGCTGCGCCTTCTCGACCCGCGCCGCGAGCGTCAGGTAGTAGTCGCCATTGCGGGTCAGCATCGCACGCATGTCGGGCTCGGCGTCGATCAGCTTCTTCAGCCGGCGCGCGATCATCAGGGTGACGTTCTTTTCGTAAGTGCCGTGCCGCCCCTTGGCGCCCGGGTCTTCGCCGCCGTGCCCGGGGTCGATGACGATGGTCGCCAGCCGCGTCACGGCCGGCGCGGAGGCGCCGCCTCCGGCACGGGCGGGTGCCAGCTTGCCGTCGGACTCGATCAGCGCGAGCAGCGGGTCCTTCGGGTGCGCAGGGTAGACGTCGAGCACCAGCCGATCGCCGTACTCGGCGATCGGCTTCAGGGCGAACACCTGCGGCTTCACCTCCGTCTTGAGGTCGAGCACCACGCGCACCACGTCCGGGCGGTTGCGCGCGACGCGCAGGCTCTGGACGTAGGGGTCGTCCGCGCTGACTTTGCTCTGCAGTTCGTGCAGTGCGGGGCCAAGGTCTACGCCCTCGAGGTCGAGTACCAGGCGATTCGGGTCCTTCACGCTGAACAATTTGAACTTGATCGGATGCTTCGATTCGAGAGTCAGCCGCGTGTAATCGGGCGCCGGCCATAGCCGTGCGGCGACGATCTGCTCCTGCGCGAAGGCGGGCGGCGTGAAGTACAGCAGCAGCAGCGCGATCAGGCCTGCGACCAGCGCCTCAAGGCAGCGGCGAGCCAATCGCGGCCGGCCGGCGTTTGCGGCGCCAGGTACGCCTGGCGCCCGGCTCCGGAAATCTCCAGCCGCAACTCGAGGTCGGGCGGCGCGAGCAGGCCCGCGACCCGCTCGGGCCACTCGACCACGCAGGCCGAGTCCGGACTGAAGTATTCCCGAAATCCTGAGTCGATCCATTCAGATCGGTCTTCGAACCGATAGAAATCAAAGTGATACAAGTTTAAGCTCGAAAGCTTATAAAGTTCAACCAGAGAATAGGTCGGGCTCTTGACTCTCCCGGCAAAGCCCAATGCGCGAAGAAGTCCTTGAACCAGCGTAGTTTTTCCTGTTCCGAGGTCGCCGCGGAGGAAGATCACGCGACCCGCGGCGATGCCCGCCGCGAGTGCCGCCCCGAGCCTTCGGGTCGCGCCTTCGTCCGGCAGGAAAAGCGACTCGTTCATTTAGTATCCGGCATGTGGACTACGGCGCGCTCGCGGCGAAAATCAAGCAGTGGGGTGGTGAGCTCGGCTTCCAGGCCGTCGGCATCGCCGCCACCGATCTCGCGAGCGCCGAAGGGCGGCTCGCCGAGTGGCTGCGCATGGGCTGGCAGGGCGAGATGGATTATATGGCGCGCCACGGCGCGCTGCGCGCGCGGCCGGCCGAACTGGTGCCGGGGACACAGCGCGTGATCAGCTGCCGCATGGACTACGCTCCCGCCGCGGGCGACGACTGGGCAGCGCTCGGCGACGGCCGGCGCGCCTACGTGGCGCGCTACGCCCGCGGGCGCGACTATCACAGGCTGCTGCGCGCGCGGCTGCAGAAGCTGTGCGACCGCGTGCAAGCCGAGGCCGGGGCATTCGGCTACCGCGTGTTCGCGGACTCGGCCCCGGTGATGGAGGTCGAGCTGGCGGCGCGGGCCGGCATCGGCTGGCGCGGCAAGCACACCCTGCTGCTGTCGCGCGACGCCGGGTCGTGGTTTTTCCTCGGCGAGATCTACTGCGACCTGCCGCTGCCGGCCGATGCGCCCGCGGGCGAGCACTGCGGCCGCTGCACCAAGTGCATCGACGTCTGTCCGACGCAGGCGATCCGCGCCCCCTACCTGCTCGACGCGCGGCGCTGCATTTCCTATCTCACGATCGAACACAAGGGAGCGATCCCGCAGGAGCTGCGCGCCCTGATCGGCAACCGCGTCTACGGCTGCGACGATTGCCAGCTGGTGTGTCCCTGGAACGGATTCGCGAAGCCGACGGCGGAGCCGGATTTCCATGTGCGCAACGGGCTCGACAGCGCGACGCTGGTCGGGCTGTTCGCGTGGAGCGAGGAGCAGTTCGACGTGCGCATGCGCGGCTCGGCGATCCGCCGCATCGGCTACGAGCGCTGGC
>JBAUTW010000367.1:0-6994 GCA_049582365.1 Burkholderiales bacterium
CTGCGCGCCCGTGCCGAGCGCCTGCAGCTGCACGGCGCGGAGGCGCGCATCGTTCACTACCTCGAATCGGAGGGCGCCGACGGCGCGCTCGAGCTCGACCAGCCGCTCAAGTCCTGGGCGCTCGAGCTCGGCATTACTCACGAAGCGCTCTACCGGGCGCTCGGGCGCATGACGCGCGCCGGCCGCCTCGCGCGAGCCGGCTCCCGACTACGCCTGCTGGCCTGAGCGCCGCGGCGATATGATTGCGGTCATACGTGCCCGAGGCCGCCGGAGATAAGCTCCCGGCTGCAAATTGCAATCGAGGAGCGTCACGTGAAGAAGCGGACCTATGCAGCGACCATCGGTGCCCTCGTCCTTGCGACCAGCGCGGTCGCCGCGACGATGGACGAGCAGCAAACCATGCCGATGAACCACGAGGCGATGCGTCCATCGGCGATTCCCGACACGCGCGAGCTGGTGCATTTCCCTCCCCATCTGCTCGAGCACGAAATGGCCAACATGCGCGACCACCTGATGACCCTGTCGCGCATCCAGGATTACCTGGCGAAGCGCGAATTCGACCGGGCCGGCAAGCTGGCCGAGCAGCGCCTCGGCATGTCCTCCTTCGGCCTGCACGGCGCGCACGAGGTCGCCCCCTACATGCCCAAAGGCATGCAGGAGGCCGGCACCGCCATGCACCGCGCGGCCAGCCGCTTCGCGATCGCGACCCAGAAGGCGGCGATCGACAACGACGTCGCGGGCGCGCTCGGCGCGCTGAACGAGGTCACCCAGGCCTGCGTCGCCTGCCACGCCGCCTATCGGCTGCGCTAGTCGCGTCGTCAGAAGTAATAGCGCGCGTAGAGCTCCAACTTCCGCGAGTTCGCCTTCTCGCCGAAGTCGGTCGAGCTGTCGCCGTGCAGCAGGTACAGCCGCAGGCGCAGCTCCAGGTTGTTGAAGCCCGTGTACTGCAGCTCCGGGGTCACCTGGAGGCTGCGGTCGTCCAGGTTCACCATCGCGGTCAGCGACGGCTGGAAATAGACGATGCCGAAGGCGTCCGGATGCTGGGCGCGGAAGTAGAGGTAGTTCTCGCCGTTGAACGGCCGCACGTAGCTGCCCTGCCCGAGCGCGAGCGCCCTTGCCAGGAGCGGGTTCGGCTGCGGCTGGGCGAAGGCGGCGTCGACCAGCGCGTAGAAGCTGTCGGCCTCGGCCTCCGAGTAGCCCGTGCCGTTGTGGTAGACCTCCGCGATGTAGGTCGTGTTGCCCTGGGAGAGATAGCGCAGCCCGAGGAGATAGCTGGTGGCGTCGCCGACGTCGGTCATCACGCGCCCGCTCGCGTCGGTCACGGGCTTCGTCGACTGAAGGATGCGCGCCCACTCGCCGTGGATCTCGAGATTGGTCTTCAGGTTGCGCGCGAAATCGAAGCCGTAGCGCGCCGGCCGGCTGCCCTTCGCCTGCCAGGCGAAATCCAGGTCGGTGTCGCGGTACAGGGCGTAGAGCTTGAAAGCCGGGTTGGCGTGGCCGGTCGCGCCGAGGTCGGTGTTGACGCTGCTGGTCGCGGGCACGAGCACCGGCGTGAAGGCGACCGTCTGCAGCGCGCCGCCCGGGTTCCAGATGAAGTCGCCGTCGGCCATCACGTAGCCTTCGCGCGCGAGCTGCGGGTCGTTCGGGTCCTTCGGCCGCTGCACGAAGCCGATCGCGTTGAAGGCGTAGCCCTTGCCCCAGCTGAGCGCGCGCTTGCCCGCCTCGAGCGTCAGGCCGGGCTTGGGGCGCAGGGAAAGCGCCGCCTCGTAGATCCTGCTGTCGCGGTCGTCGGCGAGCTGGTCCTGCGAGGCATCGGCGTGTGCGCGGAAATCGAACGTGCCGATGCCCTGCCTGAGCTTTCCGGCCAGCTCGAGCGTCTCGGTCGCGCGGTCGAGCGACTCGCGCTGGGGCCCGCCGAAGTAATTGAGCTTGTAGAGCGCGCCGTCGGGATTGAGCGCGAAGCTCTCGGCCTTCAGCTCGGCGTAGCCGTTCAGCTCGTAGGGCTTCTTCTCGTACTGCGCTGCGTCGAAGCCGTATTCGTCGGCGCGCGCGCCCGCGGCGAGGAACAGGAGAAGAACGAGCGGCCAGCGCCGCCGTCTTCGCAACGGATTCATTTGCGCAGTTCTTCGACGCGCGGCAGGTAGTTGAGCGTGAAGATCTCGTCCGCGAGGGTTGCCTTCTTCAGGCCCGACCACAGCATCACCGATTTGTAGCCCTTGTAGAGCGGGCTGTCGGTTTCGAGCTGCGCGGGCCGCTTGATGCCGCCGCCGAAGTCCTTGATGTCGCTGAAGCGCAGCGTCTTGAGCAGAATCCCGCTCGCCGCGTAGCACTCGATCTTTACCGGCAGCAGGTGCTGCTTGTCGACCCACATCTTGAGCTGGTCGTAGGCAACCTCGTCCGTCTTCGCCTTGAGCTCGAGGAGGTACTGATCGCCCTGCTCCTCGGCCTTCCGGACGTCGTACTCCGCCGTGTAGTCGATGCGCAGGATGTCGGCGTTGTTGAACACGCTGCCGGTCACCGACTGCAGGCTGGTGATCCTGATCGGCTTGCCGACGCTGGGCATGTACAGCCACATGTTCTCGCCCAGGCGCAGCGTGACGCGGCCCTTGTCGGCAGGCGGCGAGAGAAACAGCGCGAGCACCTTGTCGCTGCCCTTCTTGACGCTCCACAGGACGTATTCCTTGCGGCTGCCGTCGGGCTGGATGTCGATCAGCTTGCGGTAGGACTCGTAGGACTCCGGCTCCAGGTTGCGGTCTACCTTCTGCAGGATCTGCTGCCCGTCGAGCGCGAACGCCGGCGAACCGAGCAGGAGGAAGCCCAGGAAAAGCAGCGCTCTCATGTCACACGTGCCCCAGGGCGCGCACCGGATCCATGCGCGAGGCCTTCCACGCCGGCTGCAGGCTCGCGATGAGCGCCATGAGCACCACCATGCCGACGATCGTCGCCACGTCCGCCGCGCTGACCGAAGGCGCGAGCACCAGCCCCTGCGCCCGGGCGAAATTGAACACGATCTTGTGCAGGTTGAGCGCCCAGATCACGGCCAGGCTGAGCGCGGTGCCGAGCGCCGCGCCGCCGATTCCGAGCAGCAGCCCTTCGCCGAGGAAAATCGCCATGATCCGTCCGGGCGGCGTGCCGATCGCCGAGATGGTGCCGATCTCGCGGATGCGCTCGTATACGGCCATGATCATCACGTTCAGCACGCTGATGAGGACGATCGACACCAGCATGATCTTGATGAACACGGTGAGCAGGTCGATCATGCTCACGACGCTCGAGAAGGGCGAGAGCTCCGCCCAGGTGTGCACCTCGAGCAGAGGCTTGCCCTGCGCATTGAGAATGCCCGCGAACGCGCCCTTGAGCTGCGCATCCACCCGGTCGAGCTGCGCCGGGTCCTTGAGGCGGATCGCGATCTCGTTCACCTCGGGCTGCGTGACGCGCAGGAGACTCCTTGCGTCGTTGATGTCGATGAAGGCGTCGCGCCCGCTCGGGCCCGAGGCGCTGTCCAGCACGCCGCGCACGGTGAAAGTCTTGGCGTTCATCGAACCCTGCAGGTTGGTCGCCACCAGCACCACGGTGTCGCCCAGCTTCACCTTGAGGCCCTGTGCGAGCAGCGCCGGAATGAGGATCTCCCCCGGCTTGAGCAGCGGCGGCGCCTTGCTGCCCTCGATCAGGCGGCCGGGCATGAGCGGGATGGTCGCCGCTTCTCGCGCGGGATCGACCCCGTTCGCGCGCACGCTGGTGGTCTCGGTGAAGTTGCTGAACATGGCCCCGAACTTGAGCCGCTCCGAGTAGGCGTCGATCTGCGGCGTCTTGTCGAGCACCTGCTCGATCTTTTTCACCAGCGCCGGCTGCATGTTGAGGTTGAGCGGCGAGTTGTCGATCGAGGCCACGTAGCCCTTGCGGTGCACTTCCAGGTTGCCGAGCACGCCGTCGGTGAACTGGCCGATCATCAGCGCCTTGAACGAGCCGGCGACGGCGACGAACAGCAGCACCGCCACCACGCCCAGCGTGATCAGACTCGAGGTGAGCAACGTGCGCCGGCCGTAGCGGACCAGGTTGCGAAACGAGATCCTGAAGACATTAAGCATGGGCGGCCACCGCGATCGGGGCGGCTGCGGGCGCGCGCATGCGCCCGTCCTCGAGCGTGAACAGCACCTCGGCTTCGGCCATGATCTTGGGATCGTGGGTCGAGAACAGGAACGTCGTGCCCAGCTCGTCGCGCATCTTCTTCATCAGCCCCAGGACCTGGTAGGCGCTGTCGTGGTCGAGGTTGGCGGTCGGCTCGTCGGCGAGCACGAGCTTCGCGTTCGTCGCCAGCGCTCGCGCCACCGCGACCCGCTGCTTCTGGCCCCCGGAGAGCTGGTCCGGGCGCTTGCCCGCCTGCGCCGCCATGCCGACCGCCTCGAGCAGCCGCGTGATCTGCGCGCGGCGCTTCTGCTCGGGCCAGTTCTGCACCATGATGAGCGGGTACTCGATGTTCTCGTAGGCCGAGAGCACCGGGATCAGGTTGAAGTCCTGGAAGATGAAGCCCATGTGCCGGCCGCGGAAATCGGCCGCCGCGCGCCGGTCGAGCGTCGCGACGTCGGTGTCGACCACCGTCAGCTTGCCGCTCGTCGGGTGATCGAGGCAGCCGATCATGTTGAGCAGCGTGGTCTTGCCGCTGCCCGAGGGACCGACGAAGGCGACGAACGACTTCGGCTCGATCGCGAAATCGACGCCGCGCACCGCCTGGACCTCGACTTCTCCGGTCCGGTATGTCTTGACGAGCTTTTCGGCCCGTACGAGGCTCATTGCGCCGGCTTGCCCTTGCTTGACCAGCGGTGATGCTACGGCCGCGAGACCGCGTCGTATTGACCGGGATCAAACCGCTGCGGCTAGCCGCGCTGTCTTACGATCCGTATCGGACGCTCCGGCGCCGGTACCTCGGGCTGGAAGGTACGGTGGTCGCCGCTATGGCGCGGGCCAGCCACGAGCGTGCCGCCCTGCGCCGACTTCGACAGCAGATGCGTCAACTGCCAGCGCCCTAATGCTCATCCGCAACCGGCGCTGAATCTACTCGATAACCCGAGCACGGTACGCAGGCCGGTTTCCCGTCCTTCATTCTCAGGTAACGATCAAACACGTATTCGCCGCAGGTGCCGCACTTGGTCTTGTTGAACGAGCCCTTGAGCGGCTTGAATTGGAAGTCCGGCTTCAGCGCCACGGCAAAGAGCATGTCGTCGGTCTGCTCGTAGACCCAGCGGATGATTTCCTGGCTCACGGCCGCAGGAATCTGGGACGGCTCGACGCCTTGCTTGCGGACGGCGATGAACTCGAACTTTCCCATCGCATCGACGGCATCCGGTTTGAGGGAAAAACGCACGCCCCCCTTCTTCGGATGAAAAAAAGTTGCTGCCAGTTTTCCGTAGAAGGTCTTCGCAATCAGGACCTTTCCATAAGTGGCTCCGGTCGCCGCCTGGATGCCATCCATCATGCAAGTCTGCGGATGCCCCTCGCCGAGTTCCGGGAAGACAAAGAACCCGTGGTCTTTTTCCCTTTCGACCCCCAGTTTCTCAAGGGCTAGGCGACCCATGCGATAGCCGATCGGCATGAACGGGCATTGATGGCCATGGAATTCAAAGGCCCATTCGGGAGGGATATGTCGCGTTGTCATGTGATTCTCCTTGCCGACAAAGTATTACTTGAGAACATCGAAAAACATCTTCGCCGCAACCAGCCACAGCACGGCGCCAATGACTTTCTTGAGCTGGCTGCTGGAGAGTTTTTCCTTCATCAACTGCGATCCTGCGAGCGATCCCCCCGCGGCCATGAGCGCCATGATTCCAAGAAAAGTGACGTCCAACTCTCCGAACGTGACGTGACCGAGAAAACCGGAGAGCGAAGAAAACACCACTGCTACGGCACAGGTGGCCGCCGCTCGTTTCGCATCTAGCCCCAGCCAGTTGAGCGCTGGAACGATGATGTTTCCGCCCCCTACGCCAAGCAGCCCTCCGATGAAACCTGCGGTACTGCCGACGCCCGCGCCGGCCAGCCAGACCTTAGCCAACCCGGCTTTTTGAGCGCGCGCCTGTCCCCGATAGAAGAGCATCATTGCGCCGGCAAACGCCAGGAAAACGGCGAAGAGAGAGAGCAAAGTCGTCTTGTCGACATGTGGCGTAAGGCGAGCGCCAAGGGGTGCGAACACGACAGCGATGGCGCCTACCGGCAGTGCAATGCGCCAGTCGATGAGCCGGCCGCGCCAATAGTTGACCGCGGCGAACGACAGGCTGATCGCGTTGAGAAGCAGCGCAGCCGGGGCCGCCTCGGCAAGCGGCACACCGAGATAGTAGAAGAACGGTACGAACAGGAAGGCCGCTCCCAGTCCCGCCATTGCCAGCAGGCCGGAAAATGCAAACACCACGGGCGTGGCGATCAGGTAGAAAGTGAGCGGCATGACTTGTCAGTGCTTATGCATCGGCTGCCTTTGCAGCACCGCCTCGCATTCGTCTCTTGCCGTCGCATCGGCCCCGCACCGTGCTTCCTGAAAAGAGCGCCGCGAAGGCCACGCCGAGCCCCAGCATGCCCGAGGCAACCGAGAGCGCGGCGAGGCCGAGGTCGATCGCGACCGTATCATTCATATTGATAAAGATGAGGAGCGATTCCGGATGTCCTCGGATTTCGCGCGTAGTCCGGAATCATTGCGGACCTTCGATCGGCTTGCCGCGATTCGGAAAGTTCTTGTACTCCGTATCGCTGCGCGGAAAGCTGCCCTTCATGGTCTTCGTGGGGTCGATCCAGTCGGCCCACTTGAAGTCCGGAATCACTTTCGCCTGATAACTTTCATCCAACGGACGGTCGAGCACGTCGTTGATGTGGGTAAATTGCTGGAAGCGCATGTGGTCGACCTGATAGGGCGTCGGGTTCTTCAAGAGCAAGGACTACGGCCACGCCATCCTGTTGTACCGCGAAGACACCGGCGTAGCGGTCCTCGCCACCTGGAAGAAAGGGATCAACA
>JBAUTW010000368.1:0-4886 GCA_049582365.1 Burkholderiales bacterium
GGCTAGGGGCCGCGCCGTGCGCGTGCCCGGCTGCATGCGCGCCGTGACCCGCGTGCTGCGACGGCAGACGCCGTGCGGCGTAGGTGCCCATCACCATGCCGAAGATCGCGGCGACGAGGCCGACCAGCTGCGGAGGCACCGTCGCCTGCGGCGCGGTGAATTCGGCCACCAGCCAGGCGAATAGCCCGAACACGATCGACAGAATCGCGCCCGGCATGTTCGAACGCTTCCAGTAGATGCCCGCGGCGAGCGGAACCAAGGCGCCCACCAGAGTCACCTTGTAGGCGTTCTGCACCATGTCGTACATCGTGCTCCTCGAGTTGAGCGCGAAGATGAGCGCCGCGAGCGCGAAGGTGACGAGCATGGTGCGCAGCAGGAGCAGGAACTGGCGGTCCCCCATGCGCGGAAAGAACGGCCGGATGACGTTCTCGGTGCAGAGTGCCGTCGGCGCGAGCAGCGCGCCGCTCGCGGTCGACAGGATCGCCGAGAGCAGCGCGCCGAAGAACAGGATCTGCGACCACATCGGTGTGTGCTCGAGGATGAAGCGCGGCAGAATTTGCTGCATGCGGCGCGCGTCCTCGGCATCGAGCAGCTTGCCGAGCGAAGGCTCGATCATGAGGCCCGCGTAGACAATGAAGATCGGCACGAAGGTGAAGCAGAAGTAGATCACGCCGCCCAGCAGCGTGCCACGGATCGCCGTCTTTTCATTGCGCGCCGAGGTGACGCGCTGGAATACGTCCTGCTGCGGGATCGAGCCTACGGCGAGGGTCAACCAGGCAGCAACGAAGCCCAGCCACTCCTTGGCGCCGCCCTTGGGCCAGAACTCGAACTTGCCGGCATGCGCCGCTGCGGCGATAACCTTCGGCGCGCCGCCCGCCATATCGCTCACCAGCCAGGCGATCAGCGCCACGCCGACGATGATCATGGTCGACTGA
This sequence comes from Burkholderiales bacterium, assembly GCA_049582365.1. Classification (GTDB taxonomy): domain Bacteria; phylum Pseudomonadota; class Gammaproteobacteria; order Burkholderiales; family SG8-39; genus DAHVFK01. Next base: position 936 of record JBAUTW010000368.1, read on the forward strand.
AAGAGGTCGGTGAAGGCCACCGACCACATGCCACCCCAGATCGTGTAGCCGAGCACCACGACCGCACCGAGGATGATGCCGGTGTTGAGGGATATGGCCCCCTGCGACAGGGTCGAGAACGCCAGCCCGAGCGCGGTCATCTGCGCCGAGGTCCAGCCGAGATACGACACGGTGATGAGCACGCTGGTGGCGACCTCGACCGTGCGGCCGTAGCGCTTGCGGTAGAAGTCGCCGATCGTCAGCAGGTCCATGCGATAGAACGCCCGCGCGAAAAACAGTGCCACAATCACCAGGCACAGCGACGCCCCGAAGGGGTCCGCGACTACGCCGCCCAGGCCGTCCTTGGCGAACTCGGACGAGACCGAAAGCACGGATTCGGCGCCGAACCAAGTCGCAAATACTGTCGCCGTGTTCATGTACAGCGGCAGGCTGCGCCCGGCGACGACGTAGTCCCTGGAGTTGCGCACCCGCCGCGCCGCCCACAGCCCGATTGCAATGGTGACCGCGAGGTAAAGGATGACGAACGCGATGAGCATCTGGTTTCCGGTCGAGTGCGGCGCCGCGCCAATTATATCGAGAGCGGCGCGACGCGCGGCGGCGCTAGAACAGCGCCAGCGCTACGACGGCGGCGAAGGCTACCAGCGCCAGAAGCAGCGCGGAGATCAGCTTGTTGCGGCGCGCGTTCTCGCGCGCGAGCTTCTCGAGCGTGGCATGCATCGCGCCGAGGCGGTCCTCGGCGAGCGCTCGCTGCAACAGCCGCGGCAGCTGCGGCAGCGTCGTCGCCCAGTACGGCGCCTCTTGGCGCAGGGCCTTGAGCAGGCCGCGCCAGCCGATCTGTTCGCTCATCCAGCGCTCGAGGTACGGCTTGGCGGTCTTCCACAAGTCGAGCTCGGGATCGAGCTCGCGGCCCAGCCCCTCGATATTGAGCAGCGTCTTCTGCAGCATAACCAGCTGGGGCTGGACTGCGACGTTGAAGCGGCGCGAGGTCTGAAACAGGCGCAGCAGCAGCTTGCCGAAGTAGATCTCCTTCAGCGGCCGGGCGAAGATCGGCTCGCACACGGCGCGAATTGCCGCCTCGAACTCGTCGACGCGCGTTTCCTCCGGCACCCAGCCGGCATCCAGGTGCGCCTGTGCCACGCGCCGATAGTCGCGGTTGAAGAACGCGATGAAGTTCTGCGCCAGGTAGTTCTTATCGGTCTCCCTCAGCGCGCCCATAATCCCGAAATCCAGCGCTACGTAGCGGCCATCGTCGGCGACGAAGATGTTGCCGGGGTGCATGTCGGCATGAAAGAAACCGTCGCGGAACACCTGGGTGAAGAAAATCTCGACCCCTGCCCGCGCCAGCCGCGGGATGTCGATGCCTTTTGCCCGCAGGGTCGCGGTCTGCGACACCGGGGTTCCGTGCATGCGCTCCATGACCATCACGCGCTGCGAGCACCAGTCCCAGTAGATCTCGGGCACCAGAAGCAGCGTCGAATCGACGAAATTTCGCCGCAGCTGGCTCGCGTTGGCCGCCTCGCGCATCAGGTCCAGCTCGTCCTCGAGATGGCGCGAGAACTCGGCCACCACTTCGCGCGGCTTGAGCCTGCGACCATCGGCCCACAGCAGCTCGATCAGCCCGGCCGCGGTCTCAAGCAGGGCGAGGTCCTTCGCTACCGCCGCTTCGACATCTGGCCGCAGCACCTTTACCGCAACCTCCCGCCCGTCGTGCAGAACCGCCAGGTGGACCTGCGCGATCGAGGCGCTCGCAACCGGATCGCGCGCGAAGTCGCTGAAAACCTCGGCAATGCTCTTGCCCAGCGAGCGCTCGATTTCCGCCAGCGCCTGTGCGGAGGGGAAGGGTGGCACCCGATCCTGCAGCTTGGCCAGTTCGTCGGCGATGTCCGACGGCAGCAAGTCGCGGCGGGTTGACAGCACCTGGCCGAACTTGACGAAAATCGGCCCCAGCGTTTCCAGCGCGCGCCGCAGGCGCACCGCGCGCGGGCCGGCGTCCGAGCGTGCGAATAGGGCGATCAACCTGTTGTGCTCGATGCGCGGGACGAGCTCGTGCAGCCCGAAGCGCAGTCCGATCAAAATGATTCGCAGCAGGCGGAGCAGACGGGACACGATGCGGCTCAGGCGATCCGCTCGATGCGCTTTTCCAGGCGCTCAATGGCGTCGCGCAGGCTCGCAATCGCGGCGGCAAGCGGCTCGAGCGCGAGCCGGGGCACCACAATGCGCTCTTCCTCCACGGCGTATTCGATCAGGCTCTGCGCGAGGCGCTGGGCCGCGTCGACCTGCCAGCCGACGAAATTCCTCGCAAAAGTCACCATCCGTCGCGCCGCGACGTCCCCGACCAGCCGCGACAGGTCCTCCTCCGGGTCCCAGCGCAGGTGGCGCACCAGCAGCATCACCTCGCTTGCCAGACGCGCGTTCCCCGTCACTTCGACGGCGCGCATCAGGTGCTCTTCGCCGCGCGCGAAGGCTGCGAGGGCGTCGGCCCCGAGCCTCAGCGTGAGCGAGGGCTGAACCGCATCATCCACGGCAGCTGCTACGCGCCCGTCGGCGAGGATCGACAGGCGCAGCTCGGGAAGCGGCGTCGCGGCGATCGTCACCGTCTCGCCGCCGAACGGCGCGAGACGTTCGCGCGCCCACGGCTCGGCGTCGAGCAGATGGTTGAGCGCGGACGCTAAGGGATGTTCGAGCAGCATCGGGAATTCGAGAAATACGAAGGCCACCTCGCGGTGGCCTTCGTGTGCGTCTGACCGTTCTCAGTGCATTTGCTGGATACCGGCGAGCAGCCAGCCCGAACCGCCTTCGGCGGGCTTGACGAGGTTCCATACCTGCGCAAATCCGACCGCCTCGGCACCGGGCGCCGCACGCGCCATGCCGGAAAAGCGCACGCTTGCCAGCTGCCGGCCCGCCTCGACGCCAATCTCGAGCAGGTCGGCGTTCAGGGTGAGGACGTCCGGCTGTCGCGCGCCGCGGTCCGCCTTGAGCCAGTCATACATCTCTGCCGTGGTTAACTGGCGCACCTGGTCGAGTCGGCCAAGATCGTGCGCGGCCTGAAGTTTCACGAAGTCGAGCTTCGCGTTACGCAAGAACTCTGCGGCGTCGAAGCCCGTAGGCACCAGCCTTGCGCCGGGCGGGGGCGTGGCGGCCTGCTCCTGCCGCGGCTTGGCGAATAGACGCAACGCCGTCACCGCGACCACCGCCAGCAGGGTAAGAAGGAAGGCCGCGCCGAATCCGCTGCCACCGAAAAGCGACCCGAGCAGGCCACCGAGGGCGAGCGCGCCCAGCGTCGGCAGCCAGCCACCGTGCGTGGCAGCCGGGGCGGTGTCGGCGGCAAAGAGCGCTGCGCCGAACAGCGCGCCCGAAACCCCGACCAGCAATCGGCCCATGTCGAATTCCCTCTGCCTTTCGACCAAGTGCATCCTACCGCAGGCGACGGCTCATACGCGATAGCCGCGGTGAACCGCGACCACGCCGCCGGTGAGATTGAAGTACTCGACCAGACCGAAGCCGGCGCGCTCCATCATCGCAGCGAGCGTCGCCTGGTCGGGATGCATCCGGATCGATTCAGCGAGATAGCGATACGCTGCGGCATCGCCGGCCACCATCTCTCCCAGCCACGGCAGGAGCTTGAAGGAATAGAGGTCGTAGAAGCGCTCGAGCGGCTTCCACACGTGCGAAAACTCGAGCACCAGCAAGCGGCCGCCGGGCTTGAGTACGCGCGCCATCTCGGCCAGCGCGGCGTCCTTGTGCGTCATGTTGCGCAGGCCGAAGCCGACCGTCACGCAGTCGAACCACGAGTCGGAAAACGGCAGCCGCTCGGCGTCGCATTGCACCGCCGCCGCGAGGCAGCCGGCGTCGAGCAGCCGATCGCGCCCGCGCGCGAGCATGCGGCCGTTGATGTCCGTTACCAGAACCCGGCCGCTCGGTCCGGCGCGGCGCGCGAGGGCGCGCGCGAGG